>NZ_AP024745.1:2560000-2917500 GCF_019704555.1 Actinoplanes sp. L3-i22 | reverse complement strand
AGGATGAGCTGCTGGTGCCGGCGATGCCCAGCCTGATCGCCTATTCCGAGATGCACCGGGATGTGCGGGCGCTGGGGGCGGCGCTCGACGATCCGGACTTCGAGCTGGAGCCCGCGATGCTGGCGGCGACGTTGACGGCGCATCGGTGCTTCCTGGCCGGGGCGATGCGGATGGGGATGTGGCCGGTGCGGGTGGCGGCGTGGTGGGAGTACACGTCGGCGCGGTCGGCGGGGAAGATCACCACTGCTCGGTTCCGGGAGGATCCGGAGTGGGACCAGCTGATGGCCGGGGTCCAGGAGGCTCGCCAGCTGCAGCACGAGGCGGCGGGCGGCGGCGCTGATCAACAGCAGTCTGAGCAGGGGAACGTTCGCGCCATCCGGTAGCCGGGGTTATCCACAGTGCGGGGTTGTCCACAGGCCGCGAACGTGATCTTGAGGTTTTTGGGATAATGGATGTGGGACGCCCCCTGGGACTGGGTGGGGTCTCTCTCCCCACGGGCGGGCTCTCCGCGGGCGCGCTTTCCACGGGCGGGCACATCCGCCGGCGGGCTTTCCACGGGCGGGCACTCCGCGGGCCGGATGGGAAGAGCCGCCGCCCACCGGGCAGCGGCCCCCACCGGCCAACGCGAGATCAGATCAGGATCGGCGCCCCGGCGTTCCGGTTCGCCGGCCGCGGCAGCCCGTAGTGCTCCCGCAACGTCCGCCCGCTGTACTCGGTCCGGAAGAGCCCCCGCCCCTGCAGGATCGGTACCACCTGGTCGACGAAGTCGCTGAGCGACGACGGCAGCACCGGCGGCATGATGTTGAACCCGTCCGCGGCCCCGGCCTCGAACCATTCCTGGATCGCGTCCGCCACCTGCACCGGCGTCCCGGCGAAGGTCAGGTGTCCCCGCCCGCCACCCAGCCGGGCGATGATCTCCCGGACGGTCAGGTTCTCCCGGCGACCGAGATTGACCACGAGCGTCCGCCGGCTCTTCTGGCCTTCGATGGCCTCCTCCTCGGGCAGGTCGTCCGGGAGTTGCCGGTCCAGGTGCAGGTCGTTCTGCGGTACGCCGAGCAGCGCGGCCAGTTGCGGCAGCGCGTACTCGGGCCGGATCAGCCCGTTGAGCTCGGCCTCCTTGGCGAGCGCCGCCTCCGGCGTGGCCGCGATGACCGGCACGATCCCGGGCAGGATCTTGATGTGGTCGGGGTCCCGCCCGAATTCGGCGGCTCGCCGCTTCAGGTCGTCGTAGAACTCCTGCGCGTCCGACAGTGTCTGGTGCGCGGTGAACACCGCCTCGGCGTACTGGGCGGCGAAGTTGCGCCCGTTCTCCGAGGAGCCGGCCTGGACGAGCACCGGGTGGCCCTGCGCGGAGCGCGGCACGTTGAGCGCGCCGGCGACCCGGTAGAACCGGCCCTCGTGCGCCGGCGGGTAGATCTTCGCGTCGTCACCCCAGACGCCGTTCTCCTTGTCGGCGAGGACGGCGTCGTCGGCCCAGGAGTCCCAGAGCTTGAGCGAGACGTCGACGAACTCGGCGGCGCGCTCGTACCGCTCCTTGTGGGCGGGCAGGTGGTCGAGGTTGAAGTTGCGGGCCGCGTCGAGGCCGGCCGTGGTGACGATGTTCCAGCCGGCCCGGCCGCCGCTGACGATGTCGAGCGAGGCGAACCGGCGGGCCAGGTTGTACGGCTCGTTGTAGGTGGTCGACGCGGTCGCGATCAGGCCGATGTGCGAGGTGGCGCCGGCCAGCGCGGTGAGCAGCACGGTCGGTTCGAGGACGCCGGACGGGCGGCGCCCGACCTGGTCCCAGAGCACCGGCCCGTCGGCGAGGAAGACCGAGTCGAGCTTGCCGCGCTCGGCGATCCGGGCGAGGTTCTTGAAGTGTTCGACGTCGAGGTCGGCGCGCGGGTCGGTCTCCGGGAGGCGCCAGGCGGCCTCGTGGTGGCCGACGCTCATCAGGAACGCGTTGAGGTGCAGTTTCCGGGTCATCACTGCACCTGCGGGGTGTAGTGGGTGGCCTCGTCGCCCTCGAGGATGTAGCTCTTGGTGCCGTCGGTGCCGACCGGGACGTCCCCGGCGACGGTGACCCGGTGCAGCTTGCGGGCCAGGTCGCCGTAGTCGTCGGCGGCGTAGTGCTGGGTGCTGCGGTTGTCCCAGACCACCAGGTCGCCGACCTGCCACTGGTGGCGCAGGGTGTTCTCCGGGCGGGTCACGTAGTGCTGGAGCAGGCGCAGGATGTCGCGGGACTCGGTCCGGGACAGCCCGATCAGGTGGGTGACGAAGTTGCCGATGAACAGGTTCGGCAGGCCCGAGTCCGGGTTGACGCGGACGACCGGGTGCGCGGTGCGGTACCGGGTGGAGGCGAAGACCTTCTGGTACTCCTCGACCTCGGCCGAGCGGAACTGCGGGTGCTCGGCGTAGTCGTAGGCGTTGGAGTGCTCGGCCCACAGGCGGTCGGCCAGGAAGCGCAGGTGTTCGGGCAGGTCGGCGTACGCCGCGGCGGTGTTCGAGAAGAGCGTGTCGCCGCCGTACTCCGGGATGACCAGGCTGCGCAGCGTGGTGGCCTTGGGCGGGGCGACCACGAAGGTGACGTCGGTGTGCCAGGCGTTGGCGCGGGCGCCCGGGCCGCCGGCCACCTCCAGGACGTTGGCCTGGCCGTCGACGGACGGGACGGTCGGGTGCGCGAGGGTCAGCTGGCCGAAGATCGAGGCGAAGCGCTGGTGCTGCTCGTCGTCGAGGTGTTGGTCGCGGAAGACCAGCACTTTGTGTTCCACGAGGGCCTCGTGGATCTCCTTGGCGGTGATCTGGTCGACCGGCTGTTTCAGGTCGACGCCGGCCACCGACGCCCCGATCCGGCCACCGATTCGCGTGATGTCGATGCTCATAGCCATGCCTTTCTAGGAAACGTTGGTGCGCCAGGTCGAGAAATGGCGCTCGGTGAGGATCAGGAGCTGGTTCACGATCAGGCCGATGCCGGAGATGGTGATGATTCCGGCGTACATGTCGGGGACCGCGAAGTTGTACTGGGCGTAGTTGATGAGGTAGCCGAGGCCGGCTTTCGCGCCGACCATTTCGGCGGCGATCAAAATCAGGATCGAGTACGCCCCGGCCAGCCTGATCCCGGTGAAGATGGTCGGCACGGCCGCGGGCAGGACGACCTTCTGGAACAGGCTCAACGGGCCGAGGTCCAGCGAGCGCGCCGATTTGATCAGGAGCGGGTCGACGGTGCGGACGCCACTGACCGTGTTCAGCAGAATGGGCCAGGCACACGCGTACACAATGATCGCGATTTTCGATGTTTCGCCGAGTCCCAGGATCAGCACGAAGACCGGCAGGATCGCCAGTGCCGCGGTGTTCCGGAACACCTCGAGAAGCGGGGTCAGCAGATTGGCGACCGGTTTGTACCAGCCGATCAGCAGGCCCAGCGGGATCGAGACGACGATCGCCAGGCCGAAGCCGACCAGCGAACGGGTCAGGCTGGCCTGGGTGTGCTCCCACAGTTCGCCGGATCTGGCCAGGTCCCACCAGGCGACCAGGACCTCGGAGAGCGGCGGGAGGAACGTCGCGTCGACCACGCCCAGCCGGGGAAAGATCTCCCAGATGAGCGCGAGCGCGAGGATCGCCACGCTCCGGGTAACGATATTGCCGAAGAATCGGCCGGCCCTTTTCACCTGGACCGGAACCGTTACGGGATTAGCCGCCACCAACGTCGAGCTAGACACGATTGGCCTCCAGTTCCTCGGTACGGGCCTTGGTGACCTCGTCGCGCAGCAGGGTCCAGATCTCGTGCCGGTAGTGCGCGAACTGCGGGTCGGAGCGGACGTCGTCGGTCTGCCGCAGCGGCGGGATGTCCACCACCTGCTTGATCCGCCCGGGCCGCGACGTCATCACCGCGACGCGTTGTCCCAGGTAGACGGCTTCCTCGATGCCGTGGGTGATGAAGACGACGGTCTTGCCGGTCAGCTTCTGGATCCGCAGCAGCTCGTCCTGCAGCCCGTCTCGGGTCTGCGCGTCGAGGGCCGCGAACGGCTCGTCCATCAGCAGCACGTCCGGGTCGAAGGCGAGGCTGCGGGCGATCGCGACGCGCTGCTTCATGCCGCCGGAGAGCTCGTGCGGGTAGCGGTCGTGGAAGCCGGTCAGGCCGACCAGGTCCAGGTACTCCCGGGCCTTCGCGGCCCGCTCGCGGCGCGGCACGTGCTTGGCCTCCAGGCCGAACTCCACGTTGCCCTGCGCGGTGCGCCACGGGAGCAGCGCGTACTGCTGGAAGACCACCCCGCGGTCCAGGCCGGGGCCGGTGACCTCGGTGCCGTCCACCAGGATCCGGCCGCTGGTCGGCCGGGCCAGGCCGCCGAGCAGGTCGAGCAGGGTGGACTTGCCGCAGCCGCTCGGCCCGACGATGACCAGGAACTCGCCGTCCCGGACGGTCAGGTTGATCTCCTGCAGCGCGGTGACCGTGGTCCCGCGGGCGTCGAAGACCTTGCCGAGGTTCTCGATGACGATCTTGTCGGTCACGCCGCACCGCCGGCGGCGTACGAGTTGTATTTGTTGTCGAAGATGTCGGTGGCCTTGACGTCCTTCTTCAGCTCGCCGGCCCGGTTCAGCCAGTCGACCCAGGTCTGGAACTCCTTCTCCTGGATCACGCCGCCCTTACCGGCGACGCCGTAGCTCTTGAAGTACTGCAGCGTCGAGTTGTCCTCGCTGCGCCCGCGCTTCTTGACGATGTCCTGGAAACGGGCGATGACCTGATCACGCGGCGTCTCGCGGGCCCATTCGATGGCCTTGCCGACACCGGAGACGAACGTTTTCACGGTGTCCGGGTTCTTCTTCAGGAAATCATCGCGGAAGATGTAGCTGCCCGCGGTGAACTGGCCGAGCAGGTCGAAGTCGCTGAAGAGCGGGTGCACGCCGCCGCGCTCGATGGCCTTGTCGCGCAGCACGCCGCCGAGCGCGCCGACGTCGATCTGCTTCTGGCGCACCGACTGCTCGGTGTTGACCGGCGGGACGACGATCAGTTCGACCTGCTTGATCTCGGCGTCGGTCAGATTGTTCCTGGCCAGGTAGGTCTTGATGACCGCCTCGTGATGGGCGCCGAGGGTATTGACGCCGATCTTCTTGCCGATCAGGTCCCGGGCGGTTTTCACCGGGCTGCCGTCGAGCACGTAATAGCCGGTGTAGGTGTCCTTGTCGACGCCGTAGTAGCCGATCACCGCGGTGATCGGGGCGCCGTTCGCGGCCAGTTTCACGATCGCGCCGTTGAACGCGCCGCCGAAGTCGACGTCGCCGGTGGTCGCCGCCTGGATGTCCTGCGGGCCGCTGATCGTGTTGCCGATCCAGTTGAGTTTCACGTCGCCCAGATAGCCGAGGTCGGCGGCGAGTTCGGGCAGCGTCACGGCGCCCACGTTGCCCTGATATCGCAGTTCCTTGACCTGGCTTCCGGAGGCCGAGGCCCCGCTGCTGCCGCATGCGGAGAGTCCGGTGGCGGTCAGGAATGCGCCGCCCAGCAGGCCGGCGAGGGCGTTTCGACGAGTGGTCACGGAAGGGCTCCTGGCTCTCACAAGGGTGGCGTGCATCGGACGGCCGCCGATGGCGGTCGCCGAAGACAAAGGCGTGGGTCAATGCGATTTCCGCGTACGGCGGCAGCGTCGCGGCCGTGTCGGCGGGGAGGTGTCGGGCGGCGGGCGGTGTCGCTTCGCCGTCACACGCTCAACAGGCGCAGGTGCACACCCGGAGGTAGTCGACGAAGCGGCGCCGCGTCAGGCGCTTGTCTCGCTTCATGACTAGGAACGTAAACGTCCGACGACACCACGTCAGCCTCTTTGTGACCCAGAGCACATACATTTCCCATAGAGTGAGTGGGATATAACTCAGATCATTACCGTGACCTGGGTAAATACAAAAAGGCGGAAGCGCGTGTGCGCCCCCGCCTTTTCGGCAGTCCTAAACGTCAATCGGCCTCACGATCGGGTCAGTCGTCGCCGCCCCAGTCCTCGAAGACCTCCTCGACGGCCTCGCCGATCACGTAGCCGGCCGCCAGGCCACCGACCGCGCCCAGGATGGCGCCGCCCATGCCGCTGCCGTGCCCGCCCTGACGGTAGTGCCCGTGGTGGCCGTAGCCGCCGCCGTGCCCACCGTGGCCGCCGTGCCCGTAGGCCGGCGCGCCGTGCCCGTAACCGGGCGGCGGGGGCGGCGGGTAGCCGGGAGCGCCGTACGCCCCGTGGCCACCGCCGTGGCTCGGGCGGGACTTGCGGTGGTCGACCGCCTGACGGACCCAGCCGTCGACGACCGAGCGCCAGTCGGTGGTGTCCGCGTCGTGGTGCGAGACCGAGTAGCGCCCGTAGGTGTCCTGACCGCTGTGGAACAGGCCGCCGCGCTTGTCGAACTCCAGCACCACCTCGACCGAGTGCGGGCTGGTCACGAACGTCAGCTCGAGCTCGTTGATGGAGTGCGCGTACTGCGGGGCGGGCCAGTACTCGATCTCCTGGTAGAACGGGAGGGTCTGGTGGACACCGTAGATCTGGCCGACCTCGATGTCCGCCGACTTGAAGCGGAAGCCCAGCTGGCCGAACGCGTCCAGGATCTTCTGCTGGATCGGCAGCGGGTGCACGTAGACCGGGTCGAGGTCGCCCTTGTCCAGCGCCCGCGCGATCGACACCTCGGTGCGCACGCCCATCACCATGCCGCGCAGCGGCTGCCCGTAGGCGGTGGTGATCGGGGTCTCCCACGGCATCTCGATGCGGAACGGGATCGCCAGCTGCTGGCCGGGGAACAGCCGCGTCGGCCCGGCCACGGTGAGCCGGTAGAAGTCGCCGGTGGCCTGGTAGTCACCGCCGCCGCCCTCCACCTCCATCCGGGTGACCAGGGCGAGCGTGATGTGCTCGATGTCCGCCTGCTGGGTCCCGCCGGTCACGTTGACCTGGCCGGTCAGCGGCGCGCCCGGATAGGTGCTCGGGTTGGCCAGCACGGTGTCCACGCTCGGGCCACCCACTCCCATGGCGCCCAGCAACTTCTTGAAGACCACGATGCCTCTCCTGTAGTCCGGCTAACCCGACTTGCTCGGAAATTCTGACAACACCGCCTGGCAGGTGGCTGAGAGCGCCCCCACCAGCCGATCTAGCACAGCAGCGTACGGCTATCGTGCAAGCTCATGGACCCAGTCTCGATCCACCACCTCGCCGATGTCACCGTTGTTCACGAACCAAGTCACCCGGACGAGGTCGTCGCCGGGGCGCCGACCACCGGCGCGGTCACCGTGACGACGCTGGACGGGCTGGGCGTCGAGGTCGGCATCTGGGAGATGAGCACCGGCGCGGTCCGCGACGTCGAGGCCGAGGAGGCGTTCCTGGTGCTGGCCGGGCGGGCGACGATCGAGGCCGACGGCGTGACGTCCGAGGTGCGGCCGGGCGACCTGGTGCGCCTCACGGCGGGGACCAAGACCGTGTGGACCGTGTCGGAGCCGCTGCGGAAGCTCTACGTCACGGGCGTTTAGAAAAAGACAAAGGCCGCTTATTTCCGTACGGAATAAGCGGCCTTTGATCGTGAATTACTTGATCAGGCCCAGGCCCTGGACGGCGGTGCGCTCCTCCTGGAGCTCGGCGACCGAGGCGTCGATGCGGGCGCGGGAGAACTCGCTGATCTCGAGGCCCTGGACGATCTCCCACTTGCCGTCCCGGGCGGTGACCGGGAACGAGGAGATCAGGCCGGCGGGCACGCCGTAGGAGCCGTCGGAGACGATCGCGGCCGACGTCCAGTCGCCCTCGGCGGTGCCGTTGACCCAGGTGTGCACGTGGTCGATCGCGGCCGACGCGGCGGACGCGGCCGAGGACGCGCCACGGACCTCGATGATCTCGGCGCCACGCTTGGCGACCCGCGGGATGAACTCGTCGGCGAGCCAGGCCTGCTCGACCAGGTCCTTGACCGGGCGACCGGCGGCCTCGGCGTGCGAGACGTCCGGGTACTGGGTGGCGGAGTGGTTGCCCCAGATCGTCACCTTGCGCAGCTCGGCGACCGGCACGTCCAGCTTCTTGGCGAGCTGGGCCAGCGCGCGGTTGTGGTCGAGCCGGGTCATCGCGGTGAAGCGGTCGGCCGGCACGTCCGGCGCGTGCTGCTGGGCGATCAGGGCGTTGGTGTTGGCCGGGTTGCCGACGACCAGCACGCGCACGTCGGCAGCGGCGCCCGCGTTGATCGCGGTGCCCTGCGGGCCGAAGATGCCGCCGTTGGCCTCGAGCAGGTCGCCCCGCTCCATGCCCTTGGTACGCGGGCGGGCGCCGACCAGCAGCGCCACGTTGACGCCGTCGAACGCGGCCTTCGCGTCGTCGAACACGTCGACGCCGTCGAGCAGCGGGTACGCCCCGTCCTCGAGCTCCAGCGCGACGCCCTCGGCGGCGCGGGTGGCGGCCGGGATCTCCAGCAGGCGCAGGCGGACCGGTACGTTCGCGCCGAGCAGCTGGCCGGAGGCGATGCGGAACAGCAGCGCGTAGCCGATCTGGCCGGCTGCGCCCGTCACGGTGACGGTGACCGGTGTCTTAGTCATGAGTTTGTCTCCCGAGGTTGAGGCATTTCGGCACCCGAACCGGACTCTAGTCCTCGCGTTACGGGACGATGACGCGGACGCCTATCGGTGTGACCTCACGCGTTACTTGTCCGTGGGTTTCCGGGCAACGGCCGCCCAGGTCGAGGTCTCGACGGGCGCCGGGCGCTCGTCCTGCTCCGGGCGCCACTCGGACACCGGCACGACGCCCGGCTCGACCAGCTCCAGGCCGTCGAAGAACGCGCTGAACCGGGCCCGGTCGCGGGGCACGAGCGCGGCCGGGCCGGTCGGCTGGGTCGCGGTGAGCCGGGCCGAGATCTCCGGCGGGACGAAATCCGCCGTGCCGTGCGTGGCGACCAGGAAACTGCCCGGCGCGACGCCGGCCAGCAGGGTGCGGACCACGCCGGCCGCCTCCGCGTCGTCGAGCAGGAAGTGCAGCACGTTGATCAGCAGGATCGCGACCGGGCGGGACAGGTCGACGGTCGCCAGCAGCTCCGGCGCGCGCAGGATCTTCTCCGGGTCGCGGAGGTCGGCGTCCACATATGTCGTCGAACCGCCGGACATCAGCGCCCGGGCGTGCGCCAGGACCATCGGGTCGTTGTCGACATAGACGACCTTCGCCTCCGGCGCGATCGCCTGGGCCACCTCGTGCGTGTTGTCCGGCGCCGGCAGGCCGGTGCCGATGTCGACGAACTGGCGGATGCCGGCCGCGCCGGCCAGGTGCCGGATCGCCCGGTTGTGGAAGGCGCGACCCTCCCGCGCGGCCGTCCAGACCGCCGGGTAGACCGCGGCGATCTGGTCGCCGGAGTCCCGGTCGACCTGGTAGTGATCCTTGCCGCCGAGCCAGTAGTTCCACCGGCGAGCAGGTGAGACGGTCTGCGGATCCACCCGGTCGCTCGTCATGGCTCATCCTAACCCGGCCTGCGGCTCCACTGTGGACATGAGGAGTTTTCCCGGCCGGGCTCACAGGCATATCCTGCATCGGCGGACTTCGAGGGAAAGGGTGCAGCGTGGCCATCCTGGCGCCGCCCTACCGGCCATTCTCCCCAGGCTTCCCGCCGCTCGACCCGGCGCGCGGCGAAGGCGGCGCGACCATCGCGGTGACGATGCGGTACGCGCCGCTCGCCTTCGTGCTCGGGCTCTTCACGCCGGTCCTGGAGATCGACGGGAAAGACGTGCCGGCCGGGTGGAGCCGGGTGACGACGCCGGTCGCGTTCGGGGAGCACCACGTGCACGTGCACATCCCCTATCTGCTGCCGTCCCGGATCGGGGCGGCGGAGACCACCGTGGTGGCGCTGCCGGGGCGGACGGCGGAGCTGGAGTACCGGGCGCCGATGCTGGCGTTCCTGCGGGGGGCGCTGGGGCCGCCGCCGCAGAAGTATCCGGGGCTGGTGCTGGCGGTGGTGCTGTTCGTGGTGGCGGTGGTGCTGGCGGTCTGCGGGTGTCTCGGGATCTTCACGTCGGGCGGGCCGGAATCGACGGTGGGGGCGGTCGAACGCTTCACGTCGGGCGGGCCGGACTCGACGGTGGGGGCCGTTGGGTCGGTTCGTGCTTCTTCGGTGTCTGCCGCGCCGCCGCCCCTACTTTCGGCCGGGGGCGCCCTTCTTCCGGCCGGTGTGGCGGGGTCCGGGAGGTGGCAGATTTGGGGAGGCGACGGGGGAACGAGGACATCGGGAGGGTGCTGACGGACGAGGGGATGGGGATCTGGCTCTCCGCTGCGCCGGCCGCCGCAATGGATGAGCGCGGTGGATGAGACGCAGTGGATGATCGGCGGATGGGGAACACGGCGGCCGCGGTGGCGGCGATGCGCGGAGTTTGGCTGGGCGACGCGTTCGGGGAGACGTGGTGCCGGCGGCCGGCCGGGGACTTCGCCGAGCGGCGGCTGGCGGACGGGCCGTGGACGTGGACCGATGACACCGCCATGGCGCTTCCACTGCTCCGGGTGCTGGTGGCGCACGGGCGGGTCGACCAGGACGTGCTGGCCGCGGAGTTCGCGACGGAGTATGCGGCTGATCCCTATCGGAACTACGGCGCCGGGATGCATGACGTCCTCGCCGCGTTCGGTGCCGGGGAGGGCTGGGCGGTGGTGACCCGGCGGCAGTTCGACGGGTCGGGGTCCTGGGGGAACGGGGCGGCGATGCGGGTTCCGCCGCTCGGCGCGTGGTTCGCCGGCGACCTGGACGCGGTCGTGGCCGAGGCGGGCCGGTCGGCGGTGGTCACGCACGCCCATCCGGAGGCGGCCGCCGGGGCGGTCGCGGTGGCGGTGGCCGCGGCGCTGAGTGTGCGAGGCGGGGACTGGTCGCTCGGCGACGTCGTGGCGCGTGTGCCGGCGGGCCAGGTGGCGGACGGTCTGCGGCGGGCCGCGGACTTCCCGGGGGACGCGGACCCGCGGGAGGTGGGGGCCGTGGTCGGGTCCGGGTTGCGGATCTCGGCGCCGGACACCGTGCCCTACGCGTTGTGGTGCGCGGCCCGGCACCAGGACGACCTGGCGGCGGCGCTGTGGGCGACCGCGTCGGCCGGCGGGGACATCGACACCACCTGTGCGATCGCGGGTGGCGTGGTCGGGGCGCGGACCGGGCTGGCCGGGGTGCCCGGTGAGTGGCTCAAGCGTTGTGAGGGGCTGCCGGCCTGGGTTGATCGACTGGCGTGAGTGGACCTTTCGGTCAGGGTGGGGATCGACACGCGTAGCGGTGACGGGCCGATCGGCGGGTGGCGATGGGCGGGTTCGGACATCAGGCTCTCGCTGTGAGTTTGCCGCCTCCGCAGGATCCTTGGGCCCGTCCGTCCGAAACGCCGCAATACGGGCCGCCGACCGTGCCCGGGCCGCCGGTGCCGCCCGGGCAGGCCTACCCGCAGACCGTGGCAGGGTCGCCGATGCCGCCCGGGCAGGCCTACCCGCAGACCGTGGCAGGGTCGCCGGTGCCGCCCGGGCAGGCCTACCCGCAGACCGTGGCAGCGCCGCCGGTGCCGCCCGGGCAGGCCTATCCGCAGACCGTGGCAGGGTCGCCGGTGCCGCCCGGGCAGGTCTACCCCGGGCCGGGGGCGCTGGGGCAGCCGTATGGCGGGGGCGGGGCGGCAGGGACGCCTTATCCCGGGGCGGCTGGCGGCGCGGCTTATCCCGGGGCGGGGGCAGGCGGGGCTGGGGTTGGCGGGGCTGGGTATCCGCGGACTCGGCCGTATGCGGTGATGGGGAAAGCGCCCGGGAAGTGGTCGCTGAACAAGGTGATGCTCGGGCTGGTCGGGGTGGCGGCGGTGGCGGCCTGCGGGGTGTCGATCTTCGCGTCGGGCGGGGCCCGGACCAACACGGCCGGGAGCGGGAGTCCCTCGGTTGTGGTGACCACTGATCCGGTTGCCGCGTCCGAGCCGGTCGTTCCGGTCACCGAGGCGGCCGGTACCACCCCGACGACGGCGGGCAGCACGGCGGGGAGTGCCACGCCGGCCAGGACCACGAAGCCGACGCCGGCGAAGACCACGACGAAGGCCGTCTACTACGCGAACTGCGACGCGGTGCATGACGCCGGGCTCGCCGATCTCGGCAGGAACGATCCCGGCTACCGCAAGGCCCTCGACCGGGACGGTGACGGGGTCGCCTGTGAGAGCGGGGACTCGGACACCGACGACAAGCCGGAGACGGGCAGCGGCGGCGGCACCGATCCGCGGTATGCCACCTGCGCGGCGGCGAAGAAGGCCGGCTACGGGCCGTACACCGAGGGCGTCGACCCGGAGTACGACTGGTACCAGGACCGCGACAACGACGGCGTCGTCTGCGAGTAGCGGTCCACGGTCAGGGCTGCCGCGAAGGCCGCGAGCAGCCAGGACGCGACGGCGCGGCGGTGGCGGCGCGGCGGTGGCGGTGGCGCGCCGGGGGCGGCGCGGCGGGGGCGGCGCGGCGGGGGCGGCGCGGCGGGGGCGGCGCGGCGGGACGGGCCGGCGGGACGGGCCGGCGGGACGGGCCGGCGGGACGGGCCGGCGGGACGGGCCGGCGGGACGGGCCGGCGGGACGGGCCGGCGGGACGGGCCGGCGGGACGGGCCGGCGGGACGGGCCGGCGGGACGGGCCGGCGGGACGGGCCGGCGGGACGGGCCGGCGGGACGGGCCGGCGGGACGGGCCGGCGGGACGGGCCGGCGGGACGGGCCGGCGGGACGGGCCGGCGGGACGGGCCGGCGGGACGGGCCGGCGGGACGGGCCGGCGGGACGGGCCGGCGGGACGGGCCGGCGGGACGGGCCGGCGGGACGGGCCGGCGGGACGGGCCGGCGGGACGGGCCGGCGGGACGGGCCGGCGGTGGGGTCAGGGCTTTGTCTGCAGCTCGTCGTGCAGGGCGCGCATCAACTCCGCGCTGGTGAACGGCTTCTCCAGCAGGTGCACATCGGCCGCGAGGGTCCCGTGATTGGTCAGGACCGGCTGGGCGTAACCGGACATGAACAGGACCTTGGTCCGCGGGTACCGGGTGGTCACCGCGTCGGCCACGTCCTTGCCCAGCATCCCCGGCATGATCACGTCGGTGAGCAGCACGTCGATGTGGTTCTCGGCGGCGATCCGGAGCGCCGCCTCGCCCCCGTTCGCGGCGAGCACGGTGTACCCGCCCCGGACCAGGATCCGGGAGGTCACCTCGCGCAGCGCGTCCTCGTCCTCGACGACCAGCACGGTCGCCCCGTGCCCGGTCAGCCGCTCGTCGGTCTCCTCGGCCACGACCTCCTGCGCCCGCACGTCGGTGACCGGCAGCAGGATGGTGAACGTGGTGCCGATGCCCGGCTCGGAGTAGATCTGCACGGTGCCGCCGGCCTGGGTGACGATGCCGTAGACGGTGGCCAGCCCGAGGCCGGTGCCCTGACCGCTGGGCTTGGTGGTGAAGAACGGCTCGAACGCCTTGTCGATCACCTCCTTGGGCATCCCGGTGCCGCTGTCCGAGACCCGTAACCGCAGGTAGCGCCCGGTGCTGAGGCCGGCCCGGGCGGCCGAGTGCTCGGCGTCGACCCGGACCTCGGCGGTGTCGATGGTGAGCCGGCCGCCGGTGGGCATCGCGTCCCGGGCGTTGACCGCGAGGTTCACCAGCACCTGTTCCATCTGACCCGGGTCGGCCATCACGGCGGGCAGCGGGTCGGTGGTCCGTACCGTCAGGTTGATGTGTTCGCCCAGGGACCGGTCCAGCATCTGATGGACCTCGGTGACCACCGCGTTGAGGTCCAGCGGACGGGGCCGGATCACCTCGCGCCGGGCGAAGGCGAGCAGCTGGTGGGTGAGGTCGCTGCCGCGCCGGGCGGCCCGGGCGATCTGCTCGGCGTCGGCGGCGGGCGGGCTGCCGGCAGCGTCCTCGATGATGAACGCCGCGTAGTTGAGGATCACCGCGAGCAGGTTGTTGAAGTCGTGCGCGATCCCGCCGGCCAGCTGGCCCAGGCTCTCCAGGCGCTGGGCCTGCTGCATGCGGGCCTCCAGCTTCTGCCGGTCGGTCTCCTCGCGCAGCCGGCGCCGCTCGGCCTCGGCGGCCAGCCGGTCGGTGATGTCCCGGACCGCGGCCACGGTGATCACCCCGGTGTCGGCGTGCAGCGCGCTGACCGCGATGTCGACCGGCAGCTCGGCGCCGTCGCTGCGGATCGCGCGGCGCTTGGCCCAGCGCTGTTCGCCGTCCTCGGAGCGTTCGGTGTCGAGCGGGGTGGCGGAGTCGCCGGTGCGCAGCACCGCGGAGACCGGCGGCAGGCCGTCGGGCAGCAGCCGGTCCACCGCCATGTGGATCAGGTCGTGCCGGGGGTGCCCGAACAGCCGCTCGGCCTCCGCGTTGACCAGCACCACCTCGCCGGTCTCGGCGACGCCGAGCAGCGCGTCCGGCGCGGCGTCGAGGATCGCCTGGACCCGGGCCTCGGTGCGTTCCCGCTCGCTGATGTCGCGGGCCGTGCTGGTCGTGCCGACCAGCGCGCCGTGCTCGTCGAGCAGGGGCGAGACCAGCATCGCGACGGCGATCGGCTGGCCGGCGGAGGTGAGCCGCAGCGACCGGTAGCGGTCCACCCGGCCGCCGAGGCGGACCAGCGCGCGGATCTGCTCCTCGTCGGCGCGCCGCTCCGGCGGGATGATCTCGTCGATCGAGGTGCCGACCATCTCGTCGGCCTTGAAGCCGTAGAGGTTCTCGGCGCCCGGGTTCCAGGAGAGGATCCGGTTCCGCAGGTCGACGGTGACGATCGCGTCGTGCGAGGACTGGACGACCGAGGCGAGCAGGGCCCGGGCGGCGGCGGCCTGGCGTTGCGTGGTGTCGTCGCGCAGGACCGCGGTCACGTACGTCTCGCGGTCGGGCGCGGTGACCCCGGAGAGCGACACCTCGACCGCGAAGACCGTGCCGTCCTGACGCCGGCCGCGCAGGGGCAGGCGGCGCAGCGGCGGATGTTCGGCGGCCAGGTAGCCGGCGCGCTGCTCGGGATGCCCCGGGCGCACCTCGTCCGGGACCAGTTCGTCGATGGAGACCCCGACGAGGTGATCGGGCGGGTAGCCGAACATGTCGTGCGCGCGGCGGTTGGCGATCGTGATGACGCCGTCCGAGCGGCTGATGATGATCGCGTCCGGGGCGGTGTCGATCAGGAGCCCCGGCAGCTCTATGCGTGACTCCACACCCGTCCCCTCCCTCCCCAAACTACCAATTTCCGGAATTCCGGGCATGGATTCCCCGGATTCCGGGCATCTTCGAGATGGTGAGCATCGATCCGAACCGGCCCAGCTCCGCCCGCGTGTACGACGTGTTCCTCGGCGGCACGCACAACTTCGCCGTCGACCGGTCGGTGGCGGCGCGGATCATGGAGATCGTCCCGGAGATGACGGCGCTGGCCCGGGCCAATCGCGCGTTCCTGCACCGGGTGGTGCGGTGGGCGCTGGCGCACGGCATCCGGCAGTTCATCGACCTCGGCTCCGGCATCCCGACCGAGGGGAACGTGCACGAGGTCGCGCTGGCCGCCGATCCGGCGGCCCGGGTGGTCTACGTCGACGTCGACCCGACCGCGGTGCTCTACGCCCACCGGCTGCTCGGCGACGACCCGCGGACCGTGGTGGTCCAGGGTGACCTGCGGGATCCGGCGTCGGTGCTGAGCGACCCGGCGCTGCGCTCGGTGATCGATCTCGGTCGCCCGGTCGGGATCCTGATGTTCGCGGTGCTGCACTTCGTGCCGGACGGGCCGGTGCTCGACGCGACGCTGCGCGGCTATCGCGAGGCGGTCGCGCCGGGCAGCCTGCTGGCGCTGTCGCACGCCAGCGGCGGGCTGGACCCGGAGGCGATGACCCGGGTCGCCGACCTGTACAGCCGGACCGGGACGCCGTTCGTGCCGCGCGGCGAGGAGCGATTCACCGCGCTGTTCGAGGGGTGGGAGCTGATCGAGCCGGGCGTGGTGCGCGGGCCCGGCTGGCATCCGGCGGGACCGGCCGAGCCGATCAGCGACCCGGGCGCGTCGCTCATGCTGGCCGGCGTCGGCCGCCGGGGAAGCGCGCGAGTACCGCCGGGAATTACATAAGAAGAGAAAAAATCAACGACCGCGACGGTCGGCCGGCCGGTCCCACCCGTCGCAGGAGTCCTCCGGCTCGACCTCGAGCAGATCGAACAGGTCCGGCCCGGAGTGGCCGGTGTCCACCGTGCCGCCGGTCAGGCCGAGCGAGGCCGCGCAATTGCGCCCGTAGCCCTGCACCATGCGGTCCACACGGGTCGGGTGACCGCAGCGACGGCACGGTCGCATCCGCTCCGCCGGACGGTCACCCACCGGCCCATTATCGTCCGGAACCGGGCTCCGCGCCCGGATCATCCGTGCCGAACCCGGCCGCGGCGGCGATCTCCGCGATCCGGGCCAGTGCGTCCCGTGGATCCTCGTGTGGTTGACAGGCCAGCTCGCCGACCTGCCTGAGCAGGTCGGGAAGGTGTCCGCCGTCGAGTTGGCGGACCCGCTCCACTATTCGCAGCAGAGCGGTGAGATCGGCGATGGTGTCACGCAGACTGTCCGGGTCGAGGGTGCCGATCATGACGGTCTTCCGGTCGGGCTCCGGCTCGCCGGCCGCCCGGAGCACCCCGATCCGGAACGCGATGGCCACGGCATGGGCCTGATCACGGGCTCCGAGCTGCTGATACAGCGTCCTCAGCCGGGACTTGACGGTGTTGGGCGAGATGTACAGGCGGGCCGCCATCTCGCGTGCCGTCTCCCCGGCGGCAAGAGATTCAATGATCTCCTGCAGGTGCGGCGCCAGCACCGGCCATTGCGCAATGGCCCGGGTGTGGCTTCGATGCGTTTGCAGCGACATGCCGAGAATTTAGATCTTGCCCGATCCGGATGTGATCCACACCTCCCCCGACGACACCCGCCGTCGAGACCGGGAAGCCCGCGACCGCCGGCCCTCGCCGCCGCTGCCAGGAAACACTCAACTTCGGGCCGGTAGCGTCCGGATCCTGTCGATCATGAAAGGGGTGGCGGGTGGAAGCGTTCCGGGTGTTCCGCGTGACCGCGGTCGCCGAGGCGTTCTCGTGGACCGGGCTGCTGGTGGGGATGTACCTGAAGCACGTCTCGCACACCACGGACGCGGGCGTCTGGCTGTTCGGCCGGGTGCACGGCGCGATGTTCGTCGCCTACCTGGTCGCGACGCTCTGGGTGGCCCGCGCCGAGCGCTGGTCGCTGTGGCGCACCGGCTTCGCCCTGGCCGCCTCGATCCCCCCGCTCACCACCTTGATCTTTGAACGCTGGGTGTCCAAGCGGCGCCCGGCAGTGGAGCCGGCGGCCGCCACCGCCTGAGCTCCGCCACGAGGACGGGGCGCGCCCGATCGGGCGCGCCCCGTTCCCGGCATTCACCCACCGAATCCCCGGACCAGACCGGAGACCCGCTCACCCACCGAATCCCCAGGTCAGCCCGGAGAGCAGAATGTTGATCTGCAATCGCTGTTTCCAGCCGGTCGGCGCGTCAACCCGTTTGATGCGGAAAATCAGCGTTTCCCGGTCGACCGAGATCAGCTGCGTGGTGAATTGATCGGGGAATATGCGCTCCCCGTCGGACTGCGCGACCTGCAGGAACACGATCGGACTGGAGGACACCGCGGGTAGCCCCTGAACGGTCACGGTGATCGCATTCTCGTTCGGATTCGGCTCCAACCCGATCGCCATGACAGCGCCGATCGAGGTCGCGTCTTCGATTTTCACCAATTGATCCGGCATGGCCCTCTCCCCTGGAAAGTGTTCGGAATTCCCACTGTCGCGAAAATCCGGGGAGACACCAATCGGGTCGTCGCCTATTTGACCGCGATCGGATTGACCGGGCTGCCCACCGCTCCGGTGATCGGCAGCGGCGCGGCGGTCAGCCAGAACTCGAAGACGCCGTCGGCCGCGCAGTCCGCCGCCAACTCGTCCGGATCCCACATCTCGCCCAGGAACAGGCCGATGTGCGGGATCGCCACCTGGTGCAGCGGCTGGAACGCGTCGTCGAACTCGTTCGGCCGCACCTCGAAACCCCAGGTGTCGGTCGCGATCGCGGCGATCTCGGTGCGGTGCAGCCAGTCGGCCGTGGTGAACGACAGGCCCGGCGCGGGACCGCCGGCGTACTCACCCCAGCCGTTCCGGCGGACGCGGGTGAGCTGACCCGTCCGTACCAGAACGATGTCGCCCTGTCCCACCGCGGACGTCGAACCCTGCCGCGCGATCGTCTCCACCAGGTGTTCCTCCGTGATGGCGAAGCCATCCGGAAGCTCGCCGTCCACGCCGAGCGCCCGCCCGACGTCGAGCAGCACCCCGCGCCCGGCGATCACCGAGGCGACCGTCTCGATGCCGGTGACGCCGTCGCCGAGGCTGGTCACGACCCGGTCGGCGGGCCGGCCGTTCCAGGCCCGGCCGTGGTCGAAGATGTGGCCGAGGCCGTCCCACTGGGTCGAGCACTGCAGCGGCATCGCGATCACGTCGTCCGCGCCGCCCAGCCCGTGCGGAAACCCCTGCACGCCGGCGACCGCGTCGGTGCCGGTGTCCAGCATGGTGTGCACCGGGTTGGTGCGCCGCCGCCAGCCCTTCTGCGGCCCGTTCGCGTCGAACGACTGCGACAGCGAGAAGGAGACCCCGCGGCGGACCAGGGCCGCCGCCCGCGCACGGTGCGCCGGGGTCAGGAAATTCATCGTTCCCCGTACGTCGTCGGCCCCCCATCGCCCCCAGTTCGAGCACCGCTTCGTGGCCGCCGCGATCGCGCCCTCGGGATCCGTGCGATCGATCATGCGAACACGTCCACGATCCAGTCGGCGATGTACGTCCGAACGTGCGCGAAGTGGTCCAGCCCGATGTGCTCGGCCCCGCCCTCGGCCGGCGTGAAGATCCGCAGGTCCCGCCGCGGTGCGTTGACCGCCTGCCGGTAGGACCGGTGCGCGTATTCCAGGGGGATCTGCCGGTCGTTCTCCCCGTGCGTGATCAGGAACGGCACCGTGATCCGCTCGACCACCCCGTCGAGGTTCACCGCCTCGGCCTTCTTGACGAAGGTGTCGAGATCGGTCTCGCCCCACACCCAGAGCACGTGGTCCCAGTAGTGCGGGACCGGGTTCTCCCCCTCCCGCTCGAGCCGGCGCTTCTGCACCGCGCCCCAGTCGTGGTTGGCGCCCCAGGCGACGCAGAGCGCGAGCCGCTTCTCGAACGCGGCGGCCCGCGGCGCGTAGTACCCACCCAGCGACCACCCGACAAGTCCGATTTTTTCGGCAACGACGTCATCGCGGGTGAGCAGGTAGTCGACGCAGGCCGTGGCCCAGTCCTCGCTCTCCACCCGGCTGGTCAGGCCGAGCAGCCGCAGCGCCTCGCCGCTGCCCGGGGTGTCGACCATCAGCGTGGCGATGCCGCGGGCGGCCATCTCCTGCGGAAAGCCCGACGAGTACATGTGCTCCTTGGTCGAGTCCAGCCCGTTGAACATGATGATCACCGGTGCCGGCCCGTCCGAGGCCTTCGTGAAGTACGCCGGCAGCAGCGCGCCCTCGAACGGGATCGCCACCCGGGTCGTCGCCGGGTCGATCAGGTCGAACGCCTTCTGCTGCAGCTCCAGGCAGCGCCGGTAGAAGACGTTCCGATCCGGCTGCTTGGCACTCTGCATCCGTTCCGCCTGGGCCAGGTAGTTCGTCGCGCGCAGGTACTTCTGGCCGGCGGTCCGCAGGTGACCGGCCGCCTCGTCGGCGGCCGCCCGGGTCGCCAGATCCTCGGCGACCGCCGCCCACGAGGCCATGAACTCCCTGGTACCGACGTCCGCGCCTTGAGCTCCGAGTTCCCGGATCGGGCGGCAGGCCCGGTCGACCTCGTCGATCAGGCCGCCGCTATTCAGGGTGGCGACCACGCCCAGGTTCCAGACGTAGTTGCCGGGGAAGTACTCGAACATCCTGATCAAAGCCTCTCTGCGCGTGCTCGTGCCGGATCCCGACGCCGGGCGGCCGAAACTTCCGCACCTTTTTGTCCAGAAATAATGCGATTCGTCAGGCTGCCGATCCCCTCAACGGTCAGCGTCACCACGTCGCCGTCCCGCAGCGGCGGCGGATCCTGCTCCCCGGCGCGGCCCCACAGCTCGGCCAGGCAACCGCCGTTCCCGACCGTCCCCGACCCGAGCACGTCCCCGGGCCGCACCACGCTGTCCCGCGCGGCGTAGGCGAGCATCGCCTCGAACGTCCAGCCCATGTTGCTGAGCAGGTCCCGCCCGACCTCGACGCCATTGACCTCGGCCACACACCGAAGATCAAGAAAACCATCGATTTTGTACGGCTCCAGCTCATCCGCCGTCACGATCCACGGCCCGAGACTGCTCGCGAAGTCCTTGCCCTTGGCCGGCCCGAGACCGACCTTCATCTCGCGGCTCTGCAGGTCCCGTGCCGACCAGTCGTTGAAGATCGTGTAACCGAAAATGGTCTGCTCCGGCCCGGCGATCGCGGCGACCTCCAGCTCGAAGTCGCGCGCCACGGACGCGGCCGGGAACGGCACGTCGTCGTCGGGGCCGTAGATCGCGTGCGGGTTGGTGAAGTAGAAGGTCGGCGCGTCGTACCAGGCCTCGGGCACCCCGGCCGCGCCGTCGATGCTGCGCCGGACGCCCTCGACGTGCTCCTCGAACGCGACGAAGTCCCGGATCGAGGCCGGCCGCAGCGGCGCCAGCAGGCGGACCTCGGCCAGCGGGAGGCCGTCGCGCCGCACGTCGACGAGACCGTGTTCGATCACCTGCGGCACGGTGACGTCGTCGGCGAACGGGAAGACGAGACCATCCCTGAGCACGCCGGCGCGGTCCTGTCCCCCGTACCGGAAGGAAATGATCCTCATCAGACCGGCGGGGCGACGAAGACGCCGCGGTCGGGGTCGTTGAACGACTGCTTCGCGACGAACTCGTTCATCGGGTTCGCCGTCCCCCACTGATCACTCACGGCCGGGTCGGAGAAGTCGTAGAGGTGCGGGTGCCACGTGTCCTCGTCGAGTTCCTCCAGCTCGGTGGTGTACTCGATGGTGTTCCCGTGCGGGTCGAGGAAGTAGCTGAAGGTGTTGTTCCCGGCCAGGTGCCGGCCCGGGCCCCACACCTTCTCGACCCCGCCGCGCAGCAGCCGGCCGGTGCCGCGCAGGTACTCGTCGATGCCGCGCAGCTCGAACGACGCGTGGTGCAGCGAGACGTGCGGGCCGCGGGCGATCGCCAGGCTGTGGTGCCATCGGTTGGTCCGCAGGAACCACATCATCGAGCCCATCCGCGGATGCATCAGGGTGTCCGACAGCGCGAAGTTCAGGTGCCGGTCGTAGAAGGCGACGGTCGCCTCCGGGTTCGGCGAGTTGATCACCACGTGCGAGAGCTTGACCGGGACGGACTCGCCCTCCGCCACCTTGCGGTGCCGGCGGGCTTCGACATCACAGGACACTTCGACGGTACGGCCGTCCAGGTCGAAGAAGCGGAATCCGTACCCGCCGCCGGGCGTAGCCAGCGTGCCCGGCTCGCTGACCAGCGTGACCCCGGCCCGGCCGAGCCGCTCGGCGAGCGCGTTCACGTCGGCCTGGTCCTTCGCGCCGAACGCGATCAGATCCAGTCGCTTCTCCGCGGCTCTGCGCAGGCGCACCGAGTACTGCTCGGGCGAGCCGGCCGCGGCCAGGAACGCGATCCCGTCGTCGGTGGTCTCGGCGTCCAGCCCCCACATCGTCGTGTAGAACTCCAGCTGCTTCTCGTAGTCCGGCACGGCCAGGTCCACGTGCCGCAGATGGGTGATGAGTCGTTCGTCGTTCATGTGTCTCTCCGATTCAGGCGGGCTCGGCCACTTCAGGCGGGCTCGGCCACGAGGTGCGAGATCCGGGCCATCAGGCCGGGGACGTCGCCGCGCTCGTGATCGAGGAGCCAGCGGCACAGTTGCAGGGAGGCCTCGACGACCTCGGTGGCGCGCGGCAGGCGGCGCGCGGTGAACTCGCTCCACAGGTCCTCGGTGACCGCGTCGTCCCGGAGCAACAGCTCAGCCAGCACGGATGCGTCCTCCAGGGCCTGGGCGGCGCCCTGGGCCAGGGTCGGCGGGCAGCTGTGCGCGGCGTCGCCGATCACCACGGCCCGGCCCCGGTGCCACGGCCCGTCGAGCACGTGACTCTCGAACGCCGTGTAGTTGACCCGGCTCGGATCGGTCAGCTGCTCGCGGAGCTCGTCCCACGGCCCGTGGTACGCCCCGGACAGCTCCCGCATCGTCGCGAGCGTCTGCGCGGGGCTCAGGCCGGACCGGTCCCGCACGCCCTCGACCAGGTACGCGTAGACGCTGTCCGGCCCGGTCGGGCAGTACCCGGCGATGTACGCGGGGCCGCCGTAGAAGAGGTCGGTCCGGGTGATCGATTCCGGACGACGGGTGAAGGTTCGCCAGATGCCCATGCCGACCGGCCCGGGCTCGGCGTCGATCCCGATCGCGCGCCGGGTCCACGAGCGCAGGCCGTCGGCGCCGACCACCAGGTCGTACCTCCGCGTGGTGTGATCGTTGAAGGTGACCGTGACCGCGTCGCCCTCCTGGACCAGCGCCTCGGGCCGCGTCCCGAACCGGACGGTCGCGCCGGCCTCCCCGGCCCGCTCGAGCAGGATCCGGGCGAGCGCCGGGCGGTACATGCCGAGCGTGGCCGGCAGGTCCGGGCCGCCGGTGCGGAGGTCGGTGAGCTCGGCGAGCAGCGTGCCGGCCGGGTCCGGGGCGCGCAGGCCGAGCGTGTCGAACGCGTACCCCTCGGCCCGGACCTGATCCCAGACGTCCAGCTCGCGCAGCACCCGCAGGGCGTTGCCCTGCAGCGTGATCCCGGAGCCGAGCGCGGCGACGTCGGGCTTGGCGTCGACCAGGTCGACCGCGACGCCACCCTCGGCGAGCAGGATCGCGGCGGCGGCGCCGGCGGCACCGCCACCGACGACCAGAACGTTACGAACTGCTGGCACGGCGGTTTCCCTCCCGTTTCGTGTGACTGGGACCACTGTCGCCGGAGGCCGGGGTATTACGGAAGGTCGAGTTGCTGATGTGCGTCATCGGCGCGGCTTATAGTGGCGCCATGGCGGTGGACCGGGTGCTGGCCAATCTCGACCTGAATCTGCTGGTCACGCTCGACACCCTGCTGCGCGAGCGGAACGTGACCCGCACCTCGGAGCGGCTCGGCGTCAGCCAGCCGGCGGTCAGCGGCGCGCTCGCCCGGCTGCGCCGGCACTTCGGCGACCCGCTGCTCACCCGGGTCGGCAACCGGTACGAGCTGACCCCGCTCGCCGCCCGGGTGGCGGTGCTGGCCGGGCCGGCGCTGGCCGGGGTGCGCCGGGTCTTCGACTCGACCGCCGACTTCGACCCGTCCCAGCTGGACCGCGAGTTCACGCTGGTGATCTCGGACTACGCGGCGACGGTGCTCGGGCCGCTGCTGTCCCGGGAGCTCGGGCGGCTCGCGCCGGGCGTGCGGTTGCGGCTGGAGCAGACCACGCCGTACGCGGTCGACCACGTCGCCGACACGCTGCGCGCCGCGGACGGCCTGGTCATCCCGCACGGCTTCGTCACCGGGCTGCCCTATCTGGACCTGTTCGAGGACCGCTGGGTGTGCATCGTGTCCGACGACCACCCGGAGGTCGGGGACGCGCTGACCCTGGAGCAGCTCGGCACGCTGCCGTGGGTGGTGGTGTTCGACCGGCCGACCGCGTTCGCGCCGGCCGCCCGGCAGCTGCGGATGCTCGGCATCGAGGCGCGGGTGGACGTGGTGGTGGACGGGTTCGTGCAGATGCCGTTCCTGGTCACCGGGACGAACCGGGTGGCGCTCGTCCAGGAGCGGCTGGCCCGGCTGCTGGCGCCGGTCACCGGGGTGCGGATCCTGGACTGCCCGTTCGACGTGGTGCCGGTGGCCGAGGCGTTCTGGTGGAACCCGCTGTACCGCAACGACCCGGCCCACGCCTGGTTCCGCGACCTGATCCTGAGCGCGGCGGACCCACTGCGGCATAAGGCGGGCTGATACCGGCCATCAGCGGATCGCGGCTTCCGTGATGGCCGGGCCTCTGACCATATTCAGGGCCGCCGGATGTGACCTGGGCCACCGGCTTCTCCTCCTCCGGAAGGCTCGCCATGTCCGAAGTCGCCACCCTGCGCCGCGCCGGGACCGGTCAACTGATCCTGCTGCTCGCCGGCAGCTGCCTGTCCGTCCTCGGCGCGGTCCTGATCGCGCCGGTCCTGCCGCGGATGACCGACCACTTCGCCGGGGTCGCCGGCGCGGACGTCCTGGTCCCGATCGTCCTCACGGTGCCGGCCCTGGTGATCGGCCTGACCGCGCCGTTCGCCGGGTTCATCGTGGACGCCGTGGACCGCAAGCGGCTGCTGATCGCCGCGATGATCGGGTACGCGATCTGCGGGACCGCGCCGCTCTACCTGGGGTCGCTGCCCGCGATCATCGGCAGCCGGGTCCTGGTCGGACTCTGCGAGGCCGCGATCATGACGTGCTGCACGACGCTGATCGCGGACTACTGGTCGGGGCGGCGGCGCAGCCGCTACCTGGGCCTGCAGACGCTGCTCGCCTCGGTCTCGGCGACGATCTTCCTCGGTCTCGGCGGCGCGATCGGCGGGTCCGGCTGGCGTGCGCCGTTCTGGCTCTACACGATCGCCCTGCTCCTGGCCGTCCCGATGGCCCTGCTGATCTGGCAGCCCACCCGCGCCGCCGACCCTGACCTGAGCAGCGACCCCGCCTCGACCGGCACCGCTTTCGCCGGCTCCGCTGTTGCCGCCGGCCCGGCCGGTGCGCGCCGGCTTCCGCCGCTCCCGTGGCGGGCGCTGCGGACGCCGTGCCTGGTCACGCTCGCCGGCGGCATCGTCTTCTACGCGCTGATCGTCGAGTTGTCCTTCGTGCTGGACGAGGTCGGGGTCAAGGCGACCGGCACGATCGGCGCGCTCAGCGCCCTGATGTCGCTGGCCACCGCGCTCGCCGCCGGCTCGTTCGCCAGGCTGTCGGCGAAGACCCCGCGGCAGTTGCTGCCGATCGCTTTCGGACTCGCCGCCGCCGGCTTCCTGATCCTCGCGGCCACCGCGTCGGTCCCGGTGATCACCCTCGGCGCGGTCGTCACCGGCGCCGGCACCGGCCTGCTCCTGCCCACGTTGCTGACCTGGGCCACCAACAACCTCGGCTTCGAGGAGCGCGGCCGGGGCACCGGCCTGTGGACCGGCGCCCTGTTCATCGGCGAGTTCCTCTCCCCGGTGCTGCTCAACGGCCTGGCCGCCGGCGTCGGCGGCCTGCGCCCGGCCATCGGCGCCCTGGGCGTCGCCACGGCGCTGCTGGCCGTCGCCGTCCTGCGGATCGTCCCGAAGTCCGCCCCCGCCCTCAACGTCACCAGCGACTGAGCCACCGCGTCCGCCTGCGGTCGTGAATCACCGACCGGTCACGGCACGCCGCCGCAGCTGCCGAGGTCAAGGGACGGATCCGGCGGCCGGGAGCGGATGCGGTTCCCGGCAGCGAGGGCGGCGGCGGGACGGTCACCGGTGGGCGGCGGCCAGGGTGCGGCGGCGGGCGGCCCAGCGGACCGCGGGGACCATGGCCAGGCCGCTCAGCGCGAACAGCGCGGCCGGCACCGCCCAGCCCCAGGGCGCGTGATCGATCGCGGTGCCGGTCACCACCACCGGGGCGATCATCAGGCCGGCGGACGTGCCCGCGTTGAAGACCCCCTGGTAGGCGCCGGTCGCGTGGTCGGCGGCCAGGTCGTAGCTGAGCAGCCAGGCACCGGCCTGGGAGAGCACCTCGCCGGCCGTGCCGAGCGCCACCGCGAGCAGCAGCACCACGGACGCCGGAACCGCCGGCAGGCCGTGGCTGACCGCGACGACCAGGCAGTACCCGGCCAGCAGCAGCCCGGCGATCCGGCAGGCCCGGGCCGCCTGCCGCACGTCCCGGGCGGCCCGCGCGGCGCGGACCTGGAAGACCACCACCAGCACCGTGTTGAGCAGCAGCGTCGCGCCGACCAGGGCGTGCGGGGCCGCGGTCTCCCGCACGATCCACAGCGGGATGCCGATGGTGAGCACCGCGAACTGCAGGCTCAGCACCCCGTTCAGCGCGGTGACCAGCAGGTAGGGCCGGTCCGACAGCGCACCGCGCCGGGACTCCCCGGTCCGGGCGTGGACGCGGGCCGGGGTGGCCGGGATCCACCGCAGGATCACCGCCACCGCCAGGTAGGTCACCGCGTCACCGAGGATCACCGCGAGGTAGGCGGGCCGGGTGTCGACCTGCAGGGCGATCGCGGCGAGGGCCGCGCCGGCGCCGATGCCGACGTTGGTGACCGCCCGCAGATAGGCCCGGGCGGTCACCCGGGTGTCGGCCGGCAGCGCGTCGGCGTACAGGGTGTTGCGCGCGGTCGAGGCGGCCCGGTCCGCGATCACCTCCAGACAGACCACCGCCAGGAACGCCGCGAAACTGTGCACCAGGACGTACGCGGTCATGCCGGCCGCCTGCACGACGCAGAGCGTGCGCAGCACCCGGCGGCTGCCCCAGCGGTCCGCGGCCCGCCCGGCCGGGATGCTCGCCGCCACGCCGCACACCCCGGCCACCGTCAGGCCCAGGCCGACCTGGCCGGCGCCGAGCCCCACGAACCGGGTGAAGTAGAGCGCCGACGCGGTCATGAACATGCCGTTGCCGACCGTGTTGACCAGCACCATCCAGGACAGCCGGCGGACCACCGGGTCGGGGTGCAGCAGGCGGCGTTCGGCAACCATCGATGTCATGCCCCGATCCCAGCGGCATCCGGCACCATCCGAAACTGATTTAGGCTGGGACTCAATGATCGAGTTCCGGATCGGCCTGGCCGACCTCGCGTCGGCGTCGTTCGCCTGCTCCCCGTTGCAGGAGGCGGCGCTGAGCCTGCGCATGTGGACCCATCCCGGCTGCTACGCCGAGCAGACGACGTGGTTCCGGGGCATGCGCGCGGAGTTCGACGAGCTGGCCGGCCGGGAGCTGCTGGTGTCGCTGGTCGCGTCGAACCGGTGGCTCCCCGATCTGCTCACGCCGCGCCCGGCGACCACCTGGCCGGTGTTCGCCGACGAGCTGGAGCGGCTCCGCGCCACCCCGCCCGAGCTGGTCCGCCCGGACCTGGAACGGACCTACCTGCCACACGACGGGGCGCTGCCGGCGCTGCTCACGGCGGGGCTGGACGACCCGGTCGCGCTGCTCGGGCGGATCGCGGACGCGCTGGCCGAGTACTGGGAGCGCTGCCTGGCCCCGCAGTGGTGGCCGCGGGCCCGCTCGGTGCTGCGGGCGGATCTGGTCCACCGGGCGCGGATCCTGGCCGAGGGCGGCGCCGACGCGCTCTTCGCCGACCTGGCCCAGCGGCTGCGGTGGCACGACGGGGTGCTGACGATCCGCTGGGACCGGCGGCCGCCGGTCGAGCCGAGCCAGGTCGACGTGAACGGCCGCGGGCTGGTGCTGACCCCGACCTGCTTCGCGCACGGCGCGATCACCGCGATCGACCCCGGGCCGCGGCCGTGGATCATGTATCCGGCGCGCGGCCTGGCCACGATGACCGAGAACCGGCGGCCGCCACCGGCGTTCCCGGCGTTGCGGCGGCTGCTCGGCGAGCCCCGGGCCCGGCTGCTGACGCTGCTGGACGAGCCCTCGTCCACCACCGAGCTGGCCCGCCGGCTGGACGTCACGCCCGGCGCGGTCAGCCAGCACCTGCGCGTCCTGCACGAGGCCCGGCTGGTGGACCGGGCCCGGCACGGGCGGATGGTCGTCTACTCCCGCAGCGCGCTCGGTGACGAGTTGCGCGGCCCGGCGTCAGCCGGCGGGGACGAAGATCCGGCCTGAGCCGTAGGTGGTGCCGGCCCGGTCGCGTTCCAGCCAGCCGGTCTCGACCAGCATCCGGCGGACCGCGGCGACGTCCTCGGCGACCACGGCGATGCGCTTGTTCACCTCGTCCTCGGTGAGCACGCCGTCGACCGCCAGGAACCGGGCCAGCAGCTCGGCGATCTGCTCGTACCGCTCGCTCAGCGTCGGCGGCAGGCTGGTCAGGTAGCCGTGCGTGAAGTAGCCCTTGAGCTGCGGATATTCCTTCAGCAGCGGGGCGATCGGCAGGGTGCCGACCAGCGCCTGGGCGGCCTCGCGCAGCACCTCCGGCTTGGCCCGGTAATACCCGTCGCCGCTGCCGCTGGCCAGCCCCAGCCCGGCCAGCCGGCCGAGCGCCTCGCCGGCCTCCGGCTTCGTCATGTCCAGCAGGAACGACATCTCGGTGATCGAGAACCCCTCCGCGCCGCGGGCCACCAGACCGGCGAAGGCCCGCAGGCGGACGGGGTTGGACAGCTGCGTGAGGAGCTCGGCGGCGCGAGCCGCTTCGGCGGACATCCCCACAACCTAGGACCGCCCGGCGCACCCGGCATCCGATTTTTCACCCCACCATTTGGTACGACACCAAGCGCCCCGCATTGACTTGACTCGATCGATTCGGCACTCTGGGCGGACAGCACTGCCGCGGGACGCACGCGGCGCACGGGAGCCCTGGGCAGCTCCCGACGTCCTCACCGCTCGGCCGTCCCCACGCGGGGAACGGCCCTGAGCTCAGGAGTGCTGAGTTCGCATGCACAACGTCGTACGCAAAAAGTTCTTGATCTCCGCTCTGATCGCGGCCCTGACCGCGGCCCTCGTCGTGCTGATCGCGCCGGGTTCCCCCGCCGAGGCGCACGGCAACGTCCTCAGCCCGGCGTCGCGCAACTACGGCTGTTTCGAGCGCTGGGGCGACAATTTCCAGGCGCCGGAGATGGCCACCGAGGATCCGATGTGTTACCAGGCCTGGCAGGCCGATCCGCAGGCGATGTGGAACTGGAACGGCCTCTACCGCGAGGGCGTCGCCGGTGATCACCAGGGCGCCATCCCGGACGGGCAGCTGTGCAGCGCCGGGCGGACCCAGAACGGCCGGTACGCCGCGATGGACACGATCGGCGACTGGAAGGCCACCAACCTCGCCAACTCGTTCACCCTGAATCTGTTCGACGGGGCGCGGCACGGCGCGGACTACATCCGGGTGTACGTCACCAAGCCGTCCTACAACCCGATCACGACCGCACTGAAGTGGTCCGACCTGGACCTGGTCAAGGAGGTGCCGAACACGCCGGCCGCGCAGTGGACCGAGCAGCTCAGCAACGGGGTGCAGATGGACATCCCGGTGAGCGTCTCCGGGCGATCCGGGCGGGCGATGGTCTACACCATCTGGCAGGCCAGCCACCTGGACCAGTCGTACTACTTCTGCAGTGACGTGAACTTCGGCGGGACCTCCTCGCCGACGCCGTCGGCCTCGACCACCACGTCGCCGTCCACCTCGCCGTCCACCTCACCGTCGGCCTCGACCTCGCCGAGCACCTCCACTCCCCCGGTGACCGGGGCGTGCAGCGCGGCCGTCGCGGTGGCCTCCCAGTGGTCCGGCGCCTACCAGGCGACGGTCACGGTGACCGCGGGGAACGCGGCGGTCAAGGGCTGGGCGGTGACGCTGACCTACGGGGCGGCGCAGACCGTCCAGCAGTCGTGGAGCGCGACGGTGCTGACCAGCGGGAACCAGATACAGGCGACCAACGCGGCGTACAACGGGGCGCTGTCCGCCGGGGGCTCCACCACCTTCGGCTTCATCGCCGCCGGGACGCCGAGCACGCCCACGATCGCCTGCTCCGCGGTCTGACCTCTCGCGGGGCGGCGCAACAATTGCTACAGTTCGGTTAACTGGGAGCGCTCCCAGATTCCGCCGTCCCCCCGACTGAACGAACGGAGGCAGCAAATCCCCCGCGTGCCACCACGCAGTGCTGCCGCACCACCAGGACGGGGAGCGAGGCCGCCCCAACCTCGCTCCCCGTCACCCCACCTCAGCCCCGCACGCCCGCGGCCGATGGAAAATCGTGAGCCGGGTGCCGCATCCCACGCGCGTCGTCGTCGCCGCCGACGATCTCGCCGGAGCCGTCGCGAAGCTGGAACAGCTGCGCGCGACCGGGTTCGACGGCGTCGCGGAGGTGCTGCTCGCCGCGGACGCCGTCCAGCAGGCGGCGCACACCACCCACCAGTTGCAGACCGCGATCGACAACATCCCGGCGCCGATCTTCAGCAAGGACGCCGGCGGGGTCTACGGCGCCTGCAACACGGCGTTCGAGGCGTACGTCGGGGTCAGCCGGGACCGGATCATCGGCCGTACCGTGCACGGCATCTGGTCGAAGGACCTCGCGGACGTCTACGCGGCGGCCGACCGGGCCCTGTTCGACGCGGGCGGCAAGCAGGTCTACGACGCCGCGGTGGTCTACGCCGACGGCTCCCGGCACGAGGTCACCTTCTACAAGGGCGTGCTGACCGACGAGCACGGCGCGGTGACCGGGCTGTCCGGGGCGATGCTGGACATCACCGAGCGGCGCGTGCTGGAACGCCGCCTCCAGGAGCTCGCCGACACCGACCCGCTCACCGGCGCCGCCAACCGGGCCCTGTTCACCCGCCGGGTCGACGAGGCCGTGGCCCGGCCCGGGGACTGCCCACCGGCGGTGCTGCTGATCGACCTCGACGACTTCAAGGGGATCAACGACACCCTGGGGCACGAGGTCGGCGACCACTTCCTGATCGCGGTGACCGGCGTGCTCCGGGACGCGCTGGCCGACGGCGGGCTCGTCGCCCGGCTCGGCGGCGACGAGTTCGCGGTGCTGCTGGAGGACCGTGCCGAGGCGCGGATCGAGCAGGTCGTCCGGCGGGTCGTCGCCGCGCTGGCCCGGCCGGTGGAGGCCGCCGGGCATCCGCTGACCCCGCGCGCCAGCATCGGCGTGGCCCGGGGCCGGGCCGACCTGCTGCGGCACGCCGACATCGCGCTGTACGCGGCGAAGGACGGCGGCAAGAGCCGGTGCGTCCACTACCGGCCCGGCATGCGGACCCGGGTGATCGACCACGCCGCGACGCTCACCGCGCTGCGCCGGGCCCTCGCCGACGACCGGCTGACCCTGCACTACCAGCCCGTCGTCCGGCTCGGCGACCGGACGGTCACCGGCGTCGAGGCGCTGGTCCGGTGGACCGACCCGGCCCGCGGCCCGGTCCCGCCGGCGGAGTTCCTCCCGGTCGCCGAGCGCAGCGGCCTGATCGTGCCGCTCGGCGAGTGGGTGCTCCGGGCCGCCTGCCGGGACGGCGGCCAGGCCCCGATGACCTATGTCAACGTGTCGGCGCGCGAGCTGCGCGAGACCGGGTTCGCCGACCGGGTGGCCACCGCCCTGGCGATCAGCGGCCTCGCGCCGGACCGGCTGGTCATCGAGGTCACCGAGGCGGCGATGGACGACGCCGCCGCGCTGGCCGGCCTGCACCGGATCCGGGACCTCGGCGCCCGGATCGCCCTGGACGACTTCGGCATCGGCCGCGCGTCGGTGGCGTTGCTGGCCGAGGTGCCGGTGGCGGTGGTCAAGGTGCACCGGTCGTTCACCGAGCGGATCACCGAGAACGGGCGGCACACCGCGGTGGCCCGGGCCCTCGCCCGGCTCGCCGACGACCTCGGGATCGACGCGGTCGCCAAGGGGGTGGAGACGGCGGCGCAGGCCCGGCGGCTCCAGGAGATCGGGTACCGGCACGCGCAGGGCTTCCACATCGGCCGGCCGCTGCCCCGTTCGGATCACGTTCCGGCGGGCCACATCGACCCGTCCGCCCGGCCAGGGTTAGGCTGCCCTAACTGAGAACGGGGCGGGTGGACATGACGCAGCCGGAGTCGCTGTCGGAACTACTCAACGGGCGGCGCGCCGCCATCGACGCGTCCTGGCCGGCCGTCGGCTACCTGGTCGGCTGGCTGGTCTTCCACTCCATCTGGGCCGGTTCCGCGGGCGCGCTGATCTGCGCCCTGGGCGTGGTCGGCTGGCGCCTGCGCCGCGGCGACAAGCCCCGGGCGGTCCTGATCGGCCTGCTCGGCGTGTGCGTGGCCGCCCTGATCGCGCTGCACACCGGCAAGGCGGAGGACTTCTTCCTGCTGCAGATCCTCAGCAACGGCGCCAGCGTGCTGATCTGGGCGATCAGCATCGTGGTCCGCTGGCCGCTGCTGGGCCTGGTGGTCGGCGCGGTGCTGGGCCAGAAGACCCGCTGGCGGCGCGACCCGGAGCTGCTCCGGGCCTACTCGCGGGCCAGCTGGGTGTGGGTCCTGCAGTACGTCATCCGGGTCGCGGTCTTCCTCCCGCTCTACGCCGCCGGCTGGACGGCCACGCTGGCCGCCGCCCGGATCGCGCTGAGCTGGCCGTTGGTCGCGGCCTGCCTCGCGGTCAGCTGGTGGGTCATCCAGCGCACCCTCCCGGCCGGCCACCCCGGCCTGCGCCACCCGGTCACCGAGCCGCAGCCCGTCTGACGATCCCGCGCGGGCGACATCCGCTCACGGTCCTCGGCGAGCCGGCGCGAGCGGCATCCGCTCACGGTCCTCGGCGGCAGGGCGCGCGTTGTCCGCTTGCGGTCACTGAGCTTGCCAGGCACCGCCCGCCTCTGGTCGCTGTCGCAGCCGCCGCTTGCGGCCGGATTCGCTCACCCGAACAACCAGCGCCGGCTCGGCCCGGCGAGCTGGCAGTCACGGTCGCAAAAAGCCGCCACAACAACCACCAACACCAGCCGAGCCCGGCGAGCTGGCGGTCACGGTCGTAAAGAGCTCCCGGAACAACCCTGAACGCCAGCCGGGAGCGTGCGCGGCGGCGGCGGCCGTGAGCGGCGGCGGGTGCCGGCCGGCAAGCTCCGCGACCGGAGGCGACGGCGCCGGGCGGCGGAAACAGCGGCCAACAGCGGACCGGGCCGGGGATCAGAGGTCGTCGAGGGCCTGCCGGGCGATGCGGAAGGCGGTGTTGGCGGCCGGGACTCCGCAGTAGATGGCGGTCTGCAGCAGGACCTCTTTGATCTCCTCGACGGTCAGGCCGTTGGTGCGGGCGGCCCGGACGTGCATCGCCAGCTCGTCGTGGTGGCCCAGGGCGACCAGCGCGGTCAGCGTGATCATCGAGCGGCTGCGGCGGTCCAGGCCGGGGCGGGTCCAGATCTCGCCCCAGGCGTAGCGGGTGATCAGATCCTGGAAGTCCCGGGTGAACGGGGTGGTCGCGGCGGTCGCGCGGTCGACGTGGGCCGGGCCGAGGACCTCCCGGCGGACCGCGATGCCGGCCGCGCGGGCCTCGTCGAAGTGCTGGTCCAGGAGGAACGCGACGACCTCCGGGGACTCGGCCGGGGCCAGGTGGGCCACGTCGTCGAGGACCACGAGACGGCCGTGCGGCACGCCGGTCGCGATCAGTTCCAGTCCCGCGGTCGGAGTGGGTTTGTCGAGGCCGCCGGCCACGGCGAGGACCGGGGTGCCGATCTCGGCGAGCCGCTCGCGGACGTCGAACTCGGCCAGGGCCTCGCAGCAGCGCGCGTAGCTCTCGTCGTCGGTGGCCCGCAGGGCGTCGAGCAGGGGTTCCCGGTCGGCCGCGGGGAACGCCGGGTTGAACCAGCGCTCGATCGAACCGGCCACCACCGCCTCGGTGCCCTTCGCCCGGACCAGCGCGGCCCGCTCGGCCCACGCCGCCGGCTCACCGATCCTGGCGCCGGTGCAGAGCAGCGCCGCCGCGATGACCCGGTCCGGGGCGTCGAGCAGCACCTGCAGGCCGATCGCGCCGCCGATCGAGTCGCCGGCGTACAGGAACCGCTCGGCGGGCCGCAGCCGGTCGGCCAGCGCGACCACCTCCCGGGCCAGGTCGGCGATCCGGAACGGGCCGGTCGCCGGAGAACTGCGGCCGTGTCCGGGCAGGTCGAAGCCGACCACGTGGTAGCGGCCGTAGAGCCGGGACGCGCACCGCGTCCACAGACTTTCCGCGGAGGTGCCGACCGACGAGCCGAGCAGGAGCAGCGGGCGGTCGGGCGCGTCGGTGAACACGGTCGCGGTCAGCAAGGGCATTCCCTTCAAGATCAAAATCCGATTTGGGTACGGAGGTCAGCGCGGTCCCGCCGCCGCCCGGGCCAGGACCGCGTCGACGATCTCGTCGGCCGCCCCGAGATACGGCTGGTCCGGCGACACCCCCGGGGTGATCGACTGCTGTTCGGCGTCGATCTCCGGGCGCGCCCCGTGCAACGTGGCAAGCATCTTCCCGGTGTCCACCCGCAGCCCGGCGAGCAGCTCGGCGGCCTGGGAGCCGGCCACCACCGTACGCCGGGAAAGGGTCCGCAGGGTGGCCCACTCGACGTGCCAGCCGCCGTCCGGCCGCTCGTCGACCGCGGCCGCCGCGCCGGCGTGGACCAGGGCGGCGAGCGGCGGCCCGGCGAGCGCGGCGCGCTTGATCAGGACGGCCAGGACCGGGTTCTGCTTGTTCGGCATGGCGGACGAGCCACCCCTGCCCTCGGCGCCACCCTCGATCAGCTCGTGCACCTCGGGGCGGGACCCGAGCAGCACGTCGTTGGCGATCCGGCCCCACGCGTCGGTGCAGGTCACGAACGCGTCGGCGACCCGGGTCAGCGGCGCGCGGCTGGTGTGCCAGGGCTCGCGCGCGACCAGGCCCAGCTGCTCGGCGGTCGCGGTGACCAGGGCGCGGGCCCGGGCCGGGTCCCCGGCGAGCGCGACCGGCGCGGCCAGGCTGCCGGCCGCTCCGCCGACCTGGATCGGCAACCGCACGGCGGCGAGCTGGTCGCGCGCGTCGAGGACACCGGTGAGCCAGCCGGCCGCCTTCAGCCCGAACGTGATCGGGATGGCGTGCTGGGTCAGTGTCCGCCCGGCCATCCGGGTCTCGCGGTGCTCCCCGGCCAGCCGGGACAGCGCGCCGATCTGGGTCCGCAGGTCGGCCCGGATCCGGTCGTGCGCGTCGCGCAGGCACAGCACGATCGCCGTGTCGACGACGTCCTGGCTGGTCAGCCCCTTGTGCAGCCAGCCGGCGGCGGCCGTGTTGCGCCCCCGCAGCCGGGCGCGGAGCAGCTTGAGCAGCGGGATCAGCGGGTTGCCGCCGGACTCCGCGTCGACCGCCAGCCGCGGCAGGTCCTCCGGGCCGACCAGGGTGGCCAGGTCGGCCGGCACGGTGAGGTCGGCGAGACCGCTGTCGACCAGGGCGGTCAGCCAGGCGTGCTCGACCCGGACCATGGCCGCCACCACGGCCGCGTCGCTGAACAGGTCACCGGCTCGGTGATCGCCGGGCCACAGGAGATCGCTCACGACGTACGGGAAAAGCGGAATTTGAACTTGATCTTCATGCCCAGGAATCCCGCAACCGGGGATAGGCGAGGAAGACCGTCTCGCCCTCGCCCTGCAGGCGGATGTCGAAGACCAGGGACTGGTCGGCGCGCCGGGTGAGCAGGGTGGCGCGGCGGTCCGGGTCGAGGGCGGACAGCAGCGGGTCGGCGGCGAGCGCGTCGGTGTCGTCCGGCAGGTAGGCGCGGGTGAAGAGCCGGTCCAGCAGACCACGGGCGAAAACGGTCACCGCGAAGAACGCCGGCCGGCCCTCGGCGGCCGGCCCCGGCTCCAGGGTGGCGAACGAGTAGAAGCCGTCCGGGTCGGTCGCGGCGCGGCCCCAGCCGGTGAACGTCCAGCCGTCGCGCCGCAGCGAACCGGTCTGCCGCACCACGTGGCCCTGCGGATCGGCCTGCCAGATCTCGATCACCGCGTCCGGCACCGGAGCGCCGGCGCCGTCGGTGACCCGCCCGTGCAGCCGGACCGCGCGCGCGTGCGCCGGCGGCACCAGCTCGTTCATCTGCGGAAACTCGAGACCGAGGTGGAAGAAGGGGCCGACGGTCTGCCCGGGCACGGCGCTCATGCGTTGTCCTCGGTGTCGAGCGGAGTGCGGTGGGTGCCGGTGAGCACGATGTCCCAACGGTATCCGGTGTTCCACTCCGGGGTGGTCAGGTCGTGGTCGTACTGGGCGATCAACAGCTCCCGCGACTTCGGGTCGGTGATCGACTGGTAGATCGGGTCGTACCTGAAGAGCGGGTCGCCCGGGAAGTACATCTGGGTCACCAGGCGCTGGGTGAAATCGGTCCCGAAGATCGAGAAGTGGATGTGCGCGGGGCGCCAGGCGTTGAGGTGGTTGCGCCACGGGTACGGCCCCGGCTTGATCGTCTGGAAGCGGTACGTCCCGTCCGGCCCGGTGAGCACCCGGCCGACCCCGGTGAAGTTCGGGTCGTGCGGCGCCGGGTGCTGGTCGCGCTGGTGCCGGTAGCGCCCGGCGGCGTTCGCCTGCCACACCTCGACCAGCTGGTTCGCCACCGGCCGCCCGTCGCCGTCGAGCACCCGGCCGGTGACCACGATCCGCTCGCCGAGCGGGGTGCCGGCGTGCTGGATGGTCAGGTCGGCCTCGTCGTCGGCGACGTCCCGATGACCGAAGGCAGGCGCCCACAGCTCGACCGACTCCGGGTCGATCGGCTGCAGGGGCTGCTTGGGGTGCCGCAGGATGCTGCTGCGGTACGGCGCGTAGTCGATCTTCGGCTGCGGGCCGCCCGGCTGCTGCGCCGCCGCCTCGATCTCCTGGTTGATCTCAGCCTGGGTGTTCATTACTGCGACGCTAGGCGGTCGGACGGCTCCACGGCGATACTCGGCTTCCGTTCAATGGAAAAGGTTCCGATGGCCAAGAGTGTCACTGCTCGCGCGCTCGATCTGCTCGGCGTCTTCGACACCGGGCATCGCAGCCTGACGCTCAGCGAGCTGGCCCGGCGCTCCGGCACGCCCCTCGCGACCACCCACCGGCTGGTCGGCGAGCTGGTCCGCTGGGGCGCGCTGGCCCGCGAGCCGGACGGCGGGTACGTGATCGGCCGGCGGATCTGGCAGCTCGGCCTGCTCGCCCCGGTGCAGAGCGAGCTGCGCACCGCGGCCAGCCCGTTCCTGCACGACCTCTACGGGGCCACCCTGGCGACCGTGCACCTGGCCGTCCGGGACGGGCAGGAGGTGCTGTACGTGGACCGGCTCGCCGGGCACGTCTCGGTGCCGGTGGTCAGCAAGATCGGGTCGCGGCTGCCGCTGCACGCGACCGGGGTCGGCAAGGTGCTGCTGGCGTACGCGCCGGACGAGGTGCTCGCCGAGGCGCTGGGCCGGCTGCACCGGGTCACCGCGTACACCATCACGCAGCCGGCCCGGCTGCTCGACCAGCTGCGCCGGGCGCGGGCCGAGGGGTACGCGACCACCGGCGAGGAGATGAGCCTGGGCGCCTGCTCGGTGGCGGTGCCGGTGCGCAACGGGGACGACGTGGTGGCCGCGCTCGGCATCGTGGTGCCCGATCTGCGGCGCCAGCTGCCCCGGCTGGTGTCGGCGTTGCAGGTCGCGGCGCGGGGCATCGGGCGTACGCTGGCTTCCGTCCAGTGGAAATAGCCCCTTGCCCGGGGGACGTCCGCCACTGAAGGTGGGGGGCATGCGTACCCAGGTCGCCATCATCGGCGCGGGCCCGGCCGGTCTGCTCCTCTCCCATCTGCTCGCCCAGGGCGGCGTCGACTCCGTGGTCCTGGAGACCCGCTCGGAGGAGTACGTCGCGGCCCGGATCCGGGCCGGCATCCTCGAGCACTCCAGCGTCGAGCTGCTGGAGTCGGTCGGGCTCGGCACCCGGCTGCGGGCCGAGGGGGACGAGCACCGCGGGATCTACCTGCAGTGGCCGCACGAGCGGCACCATCTCGACTTCGTGGATCTGACCGGGCGGTCGGTCTGGGTCTACGGTCAGACCGAGGTGCAGAAGGATCTGATCGCGGCTCGTCGCGCGGCCGGCCAGGAGATCCACTACGAAGTGTCGGACGTCGAGTTGCATGACGTCTCATCCGACCGGCCCTACGTGACTTACACGGACAAATCCGGAAATGTCGTCAGATTGGATGCTGCGGTCCTCGCCGGCTGTGACGGCTCGTTCGGGCCGTCGCGCGCGGCCGTCCCCGCGGCGAAGGTCTTCGAGCGCGTCTACCCGTACTCCTGGTTCGGGATCCTCGCCGACGTCGCCCCGTCCACCGACGAGCTGATCTACGCCTGGCACCCGAACGGGTTCGCCCTGCACTCGATGCGCTCGGCCACCGTCAGCCGCCTCTACCTCCAGGTCCCGAACGGCACCGACCCGCAGTCCTGGTCCGACGACCGGATCTGGGACGAGCTGGCCACCCGCCTCGGCCACGAGCAGAACGGGTGGAAGCTCAACCCCGGCCCGATCACCGACAAGAGCGTGCTGCCGATGCGCAGCTACGTGCAGACGCCGATGCGGCACGGCAACCTGTTCCTCGCCGGGGACGCCGCGCACATCGTGCCGCCGACCGGCGCGAAGGGCCTGAACCTGGCGATCGCCGACGTGGCGCTGCTCAGCAAGGCACTCGTCGCCCGGTTCCGGGAGAACGACGCGCGCCTCGCCGACGCGTACTCGGAGACCGCGCAGCGGCGGGTCTGGCGCTGCACGCACTTCTCCTGGTGGATGACGACGATGCTGCACACCTCCGGGGACCCGTTCGACGCCGAGCTGCAGCTGTCCCAGTTGCGGTGGGTGGCGTCCAGCGAGGCCGGCGCGACCGGCCTGGCCGAGAACTACGCCGGCCTGCCCATCTTCATCTGAGTAACGCTTCGATCGCCTCGCCGATCGGCGCTGGGATGCGGAACCGGGCGCCGAGCCAGCTCAGGATCGTCCGGGCCGCCGCGGCGTTGCCGCGATAGCCCGGGACCATCTCGGCCAACGGCAGGACCTGCGGGGCATAGGTCCGCTCGACCCGCCGGGAGGCATCGAAGACATCACGGTACGGCGGTTCGCCGTCGGTCAGCCGCAGCAGCGCGATCACCCGGTCGACGGCGTGACCCTGGATGAACCGGGCCGCGCTCAGGTGCTCGCCGCGCAGGTCACGGTGCAGGCCGACGTACAGGTTGGCGAGCGCCTCGTTCAGGTGGAACTCGACGGTGTCGTACGGCGTGCGGGGCACCGGCACGTCCGACTCGGTCAGGCCGGGCGGGGCGTCCGCGCGACGCCACACCACCCGGGCGCCGCGGAACGGGACGCGGCGCAGCTCCGGGACGGTGAAGACGGCGTACTCCAGGAAGATCCCGTCGGCGTAGAGCGCCTTCCGCCCGTGCCGCTCGTGCGCGAAACTCCAGACCAGCGGGCAGGTGCCGGCCAGCCAGTCGGTCTCGGTGGCGTACCGGGTGGTCGCGCCCTCGTCGACGACCAGGAAGAAGTCCAGATCGGAGTGACCGTCCAGCCGGCCCCGCTGGGCGCCGGCCGACCCCAGCCCGAGCACCGCGACGGTCTCGGCACGGGTGGCCAGCTCGGCGGCGATCTCGTCCAGGCGCTGCAACATCGGGTGCATTCGGAGCCCCTCCGGGTAGATATCCGTGGATCCCTAAGGAGCATCACGGATTTGCCCGGCCCGCCCAAGCCCTAACGTCCGTCCTGCGCGCCTTTCACTCGGCGAACGGGGGAACATCGGTGGTCCGGCCCGGCAATCCGCTCGCCGAGCCCCCACCGATGTTCGTGCTGGCGCCGCCCACGATTCCTGACCCGGCTAGGAACGTCCCTGGTCACGGGGCGGAACCGGGTCGTCGTAGGCGCCGATCGTGCCGCGGTGGCGCTGGCCGTTCAGGAACGGCCAGGCGTTGGCTACGCAGCTGTGCAGGCCGAGGGTCTGCTGCTGCATGACCGGGGCCAGGTCGCCTGGGCCGGTGCACAGTTCGTGGGCCTGGTGCAGGCGGTGGCCGACCTCGTGGTTGACCACGTACTCGCGGTAGACGTCGAGGGTCGCGCCGTACTTCGGGACGCCCTTCGCCCAGCGGGCGACGTTGACGACGACCTCGTCGTGGGTGCGGCAGGACGTGTAGCCGTCGGCGGCGCCCGCACAGAGCGCGTCGCGGGTCTTCGGGGTGACGAGTCGTACCCGGAAATCGGTTTTGTCGTCGGGCCCGACGCGCTTCAACCGCCACTCACCGCCGGCGGTCCAGCTCCGGGGATCGCGCAGCGTGCTGGTGACGACGGCGGCGAACTGATCGGCGGTGATGCCGCGGATGTCCTTCTCGACGGCGACCTGGTAGCGCAGCAGCGTGCCCTTGCGGCCGGCCGGCGCCGCGGTCTCGGCCGGCGCGATCGCGAACTTCCGGCTGCCGGTGGCCGGGTAGGTGATCCGCTCCGCGGCCGGTGGTTTCGCCGCGGGCCTGGTCGTCGGCGCGGCCGGTGCGGTCGTGGGCGTCGCCGCCGCCGGCTCCGCCGATACCGCGTTCCCGCGCCCGGCCAGCGCGTATCCGACGATCCCGCATCCGGCCAGAACGAGGAGCAGGGCCAGGGCCGACAGTCGAATTGATCTCACAGATCCCTGACGCACGGCGGGTGGTCGCGGTTGCATCCCGGTGAGGTGGGTCATTCTTCGGTATGGTCCGCGGCGTTGACGAGAGTCGATGCATAGAAGATCGTGGATTAACTGTGGCCTGGCGCGCCGTGTGCCGGCCCACCCACGATCGAGGTACCGATGACCTGGTTCTCGCGTCTCCGGCGGTTGATCGCCGTCGGGGCAGCCGTGCTGCTCGTCCTGATCGGCGCCGGGCTCACGACGCCCGGCGCCGCCGCCGCAGCCGTTCCGGACCCGGCCGACCTGGCCTACTACGACGTCACGTCACCGTCCGCCACCGCCGGCGGGCTGGCCGCCGACCTCACCCGGCGCGGCTACGACGTGCTGGAAGGGCCGCTGACCAGCGGCGTTCCGATCCTGGCAGCCACCGCCGACGTCCAGCGGCTGCGGCAGCGCGGGCTGACCGTGCGGTACGCCGGGCCGCTCTACCAACCGGTCGCGTCGTCGTTCCAGGCGGCGGCCGACACCTACTACGGCGGCTACCACACCGCGGCCGGGCACGAGGCCCACAACCAGGCGGTCGTCGCGGCCAACCCGGGCCTGGCCGTCCTGCGCACCATCGGGCAGTCGTGGAAGAAGACCCAGGGCTCGGGTGGCCACGACATCCAGGCCCTGTGCATCACCAAGATCGTCACGGGCGACTGCGCGGCGAGCACCAGCGGCGCGAAGCCGAAGTTCACCCTGATGGCCCAGATGCACGCCCGCGAGCTGGCGACCGGCGAGCTCGCCTACAAGTGGATCGACTACCTGGTGGGCAACTACGGCAAGGTCGCCGCGGTGACCAAGCTGATGGACACCACCGAGCTGTGGGTCATCCCGATCGCCAACCCGGACGGCGTCGACATCGTCTCGTCGAACTCGACCCGGCCGATCTCCCAGCGCAAGAACGCGCACACCAACGGGTGTTCCGGCACCGGCCTCGGGGTCGACCTCAACCGGAACTCGAGCTACCACTGGGACGTGAACCAGGGCACCAAGTGCAGCGAGACCTACCCGGGCACGGCCGCGGCGAGCGAGCCGGAGACGCAGGGCATCCAGAGCTTCCTGGGCCAGATCTACCGCGACACCAAGCCCAGCGCCGACTTCTCCCCGGCGACGACCGCGACCACCGGCACGTTCCTCACCCTGCACAGCTACGCCGAGCTCAACATCTATCCGTACGGGTGGACCAACTCGCTGGCCCCGAACAACACCGACCTGAAGACGATCGCCACGGCGATGGGCCGGTCCAACGGGTACGACGTGGTCCACGGTGACGGCGGCCTGAACTACTTCGCGCCGGGCGCCACCGACGACTGGATCTACGGCACGCTGGGCGTTCCCGGCTACACCGTCGAGGTCGGCCCGAACGCCTCCGGGTGCAGCGGCTTCTTCCCGGCGTACTCCTGCGTGGCCTCGTTCTGGACCCTGAACCTGCCCGCCTTCATGACCCTGGCAACCGCCGCCGCCCACCCCTACCCGACCGGCAGCTGAGTCCGCGCCGGCCATCGATGACGACGAGCCCGGCCCGCGGAGGCGGAACCGGGCTCGTCGTTCGTCAGCGGCGTGTCTTGGGGAGGTCGTACTGGTCGGCGGCTCGGCAGTCGGACTGTTTGCCGATGGCGGACTTCGGGAGCTTCTTCAGGGCCGCACGGGCCTGGGCGCGGCCCAGGTTCCAGGCGTACCACGGGTCCGGCTTCGCCAGGTCGGCGGCGATCCAGCTCAGGGTGCACCGCCGTACCGGATCGGGCAGTTTGGTCAGAGCGGGAGTCGCGTCGGCGGAGAGGGCACGCAGGTACCAGGCGTCGATCTTGCCGGTGTCGTGGTAGCGCTGGGCGTTGCGGCTGGCCGCGTAGCCCTCCGGGCCGAGGACCGCGAGGCCGAGCAGCATGAGCACGGCGAGACCGACGGTGGCCCGCGGGATCCACCGGCCCTGCCAGCGGATGCCGGCCGCGGCGACCATGACGAAGACCGTGCCGAGCAGGATCTCGAAGGACATCACGAAGATGCGCTCGCCGGTGAAGCTGTAGACCCGCTGGTACTCCCACATCCGGGACAGCGCGGACGCCACGATGACCACGCTCAGCGCGCAGAGCAGGCCGAGCACGACGCGCAGCAGGGTCCGCTCGATCGGCTGGTCCCGCTTGGCCCAGCGGGCCAGTGCGGCGAGCACCGCCAGGGACAGCAGCGTGACCACGACCAGCTGCCAGAAGCCGCTGCGGGCGTACCCCGCGTAGCCGAGCCCGGCGGTCTCCACCACGTACCGCCGCCCGCCGAACAGGACGGCGAACTGCACCGCCACGAAGCCGCCGAACAGCAGCACCAGCGCGAAGCCGGCCGGCGCCCACTCGACCAGGCCGAACCGGCCCCGGCCCGGGGTGTCCAGGCTGGACGTCGCGGGCGGCGCGGACAGCGTGTAGATGCCGGCCGTCGCGATCAGCGCGCCGACCACGGCCAGGAAGATCCACTGGAACACCGAGCCGATGTTCAGGTCGGGCACGGCCTTGCCGAGCAGCGTCGAGAACACCCCGTCGGCCGACGACAGCAGCGTGCCGAAGACCAGCAGCACGACCGCCGTGAGGCCGACCGAGAAGAAGATCCGGCGGACCGTGCCGGGGTCGCGGTTCGCTCGAAGGTGGCGGCGCACCCAGGGCAAACCCCGGAAGGCGGCGTACGGCGTGGCCAGCAACCCGAACAGGATCGACCGCACCTGCCGGCCGCCCACGATCGCCAGGGTCGCCGTGCCGAGCGCGCCGAGCACGCTGAACGTGACCAGCCACCACGCGTTCCGGAATGCCGGGACGGCGAGCAGCGCGAGGGACGCGACCGCCCAGCCGGAGCGGATCCACCGCTCGGAGTGCGACAGGTCGGCGGACCGGCGCACGGCGAGGACGACGCCGGCGGTCAGCACGAGCCAGCCGAGGAACCAGCCGATGCCGGTCCGGTCCAGCGGCGTGAAGCAGGCGATGCCGAGCGCGCCGGCCAGCACGCCGAGCGGGGCCGCGCGGCCCTGGGCGTTCGCCGGGCCGGTCCAGTGCTTCGCGCGGAACTTCTGCCACGGCGTCGGGGGTGCCTGGTACCGCTGGAACGGCTGGTGGGTGTCCGTCCGCGGGCGGGCCCAGGGCTCCGGCCGGGGCGGCGCCGGAACGGGAGCGACCTGCTGCGCCACGGGCCAGACCGGAGCCGGAGCCGCGACGGGGGCCGGGACGGGGGCGGGAGCCGCGGGCTCCTCCACATCGGAGACCGCGGGAGCGGGTTCGGCGGCGGCCTCTTCGACCGGCGCCGGGACAGCTGCCGGCGCGACCACGACGGCGGGAGCGCCGACCGCGGCGGCCACCCCGGTCGACTCAGCGGCCACCCCGGTCGACTCGGCGGCCGGTGTCTCGATCGGCAGCATCGGGATGAACAGCGCGTACCCCCGGGTCCCGGACGGGACCTGCACCGGGATCGCCCAGGCCGGCGCGCCGTCCGGCCCCGGCCAGGCGATCGACGGGATCGCGTCGCTGTGCGGCATCACCAACAGCTGCGGCGACGCCGGGTCAGTCGGGTTTCGTTGCTCTGGCGGGGACTCGGCCACAGTGCCCTCCTCGTTTCACAGGTTCGGCACAGCGTAGGGGGTCAACGCACGTACGTCTACGTTGCGACGGTTCCGTACCGCCGTGACGACGCGGAGTGAGAGACAGGACGGGCCGGCCGGAAGAATCCGGCCGGCCCACAGAGGAGACGAAATGCCTAGTGGCGCGGCCGGAACTCCCGCGCCAGCACGTACCGGGCGGTCCCGGTCCCGATCCGCAGACCCTGCACATCGGCCGTCCGGAAGTGCACTCCACCCCAGATCCGCGCCTCCACCACCTCGTCGAGCGCCGCCGAGAAGCTCGGGAACGACCGCGTGGTCCCGGAGTCCGCGCTGTACGCGCCGATCGGGATGTCGTCTCGCCCGAAGAACCGCTGCCAGGTCAGCGTGATCGCGGAGAACGAGCAGGTGTGCCCGGACGTGTAGTCCGGGAACGGCGGGGTCACCAGCAGCGGCATCCAGGTCGGGTCCGCGACGGTCGCCGGGTTGCCGTCCAGGTCGGCCTCCTGGACCGCGGTGACCGGCCGCCAGAAGTTCCAGTACTTCTTCTCGTTGTAGCAGGCGATCAGCGCGTCGGCGTTGACAATGTCGACCATCGCGAACATCCGCGCGGTCTGCAGCGTGCTCAGGTGGGTGTCCACGGCGAGCTGCCGTTTCATGTCCCATTCGGTGAGCCGCCGGTCGTGCCACCACTTCGCGGACTGGGTCTGGTCGAGGGTGCGGACCGTGCTGTTCACCCCGCCGATCGCCTTGACCTCCGCGAAGTCACGGGTGTAAGCGGCACTGGTCAGCGCGGGCGGCCCGGCGGTCCGGAACATCGCCGCGTCGGGCAGGACGAACGTCTTCAGGTCGGCGAACCACGCGCCGTCCTGGATGTTGGTCGGCGGGGTGGGCCGCCACTGGCCCGGGGCGGTGCTGATGTTCCAGCTGTCCGGGTCGAAGGCGCCGTCGCCGACCCGGTCCGCGATCATCGCGGCCGCGGCCTGACGGCCCACCGCGACGCCGGCCGTCTCGGCCCGGCCGTCCGGGATCGCGGCGAGGGCCGCGTCGTACTGCGCGGTGACGGTCGCGGCCTGCTCCGGGAAGAGCGAGAGCAGGACCGCCGAGGCGGCCGCGGCCACCGCGGCGTCGGCCGAGGCGCCGTGCCGGGCCTTCGGCGCGGTCAGGTAGGGCTGGTAGGGCACGCCGGCGACGGCGTTCACGGCGTCGTAGACGGCGCCCTGAACCATGGCGAAGCTGCGGGCCGCGGTGGCCGGCGACTGCCGCGCCACCTCGTAGATCTCGTTCTGCGCGTTGAGGTTCCAGACCACCACGGCGTTCGGGCCGCGCGCCGGCGCGGCCTGCGCCGCCGCGGGCATCAGGGCGGTGGTCACGGTCAGGGTCAGGGTTGCGGTCAGCGCGGGCAATCGACGGTACGACATCAGGGTCCCCCGGGGCTGTCGGAAACTGCCGCACCCACCCTGCTGGCGCCCTACCGTCCACACAAGACCGCATCGACAATTGTCAACTTTGTGTGTTGTGCGCCGCCGCGCGCCGCTCCCGGACGAATCCGGTGACCAGGCGCTGCCAGGCGAGCGGCCGGCGCAGCATCGCGTGGCCGTCGCCGGTCACGCGCACGAAATCGGCGCCGATCCGGGCCGCGAAGGCCGCCGACCGCACCGGGTCGGTCACCCGGTCGCGGTCGCCGTGCGCGATCAGCACGTCGGCCCGGCCCCGGTGGACCGGCTCCCCCACCTCGATCCAGGGCGCCAGGGCACACACCCCGGTCACCTCCGGGTCGGCGGCCAGGCGCAGCGCGGCCCGGCCGCCCATCGAGTGCCCGACCAGCACGATCCGGCTGCCCGGATGCCTGCGGCGGCTTTCGGCGAGCGCCCACCGGGCGTCCCGGACCGGGTCCTGCGCGGCGCCGTTCCAGCCCCGCACCCGGTAGCGCAGCACCAGGACCGCCACGTCGTCCCGGGCGACGCCGAGGGCGAACGGCAGCATCCGCGCCCAGGCCAGGCCGCGCGGAGCGGGCGCCTGGCTGGTGGCGCGGCCGCCGGGCAGGACGAGGACGACGGTCCGGGCGTGCGCCGCCGGACCGAGAACGGTAAGCGCTGGCTGCTGGGGTGTCACCTCGGTGATTCGGACCGGAGAGCCGGCCGGATTGCCGGAAGACCGCACCAATCCGCCGGGCGATCTTCTCCGAATCCCCTCCCGAAGACCGAACCCCCGGAGGACTGAGGATGAGATCCGTTGCCGTGATCGGCGCCGGCGTGTCCGGACTGACCGCCGCCTACGTCCTGCGCGACGCCTGGGACGTGACCCTGTACGAGGCGGACAGCCGGCTCGGCGGGCACGCCCACACGCACGACCTGCCCGACGGCGGGTCGTCGGTGGCCGTCGACTCCGGCTTCATCGTGCACAACGATCGGACGTACCCACTCCTGCTCCGGCTCTTCGCCGAGCTCGGCGTGCCCACCCGGGCGACCGAGATGAGCATGTCGGTGCGCTGCGACGGCTGCGGTCTGGAGTACGCCGGCGCGAAGGGCCCCGCCGGCCTGTTCGTCCAGCCGCCGGCCCCGGCCTACCTGGCCACGCTGGCGCAGGTGCCGATCTTCCACCGGCGGGCGCGGGCGCTGCTGGACACCGGCTCGGACATCACGCTCGGCGAGTTCCTCGAGCGCGGCCGATACACCGCGCACTTCGTCCGGCACTTCGTGGTGCCGCTGGTCTCGGCGGTGTGGTCGTGCGGGCCGGAGGTGGTCGCCGACTACCCGGCGCGGTACCTGTTCACCTTCCTGGCCCATCACGGGATGCTGTCGGTGAGCGGATCGCCGGCCTGGCGGACCGTGGTGGGCGGGTCGCGCACCTACGTCGACCTGCTCGCCAAGAATCTGCGTGCGGTGCGGGCCGGGCATCCGGTGACGGGCGTGTCCCGTACCCCGGAAGGGGTTTGGGTCGAGGCCGACGACCGGGTCCGGTACGACGCGGTGGTCGTGGCGACCCACGCCGATCAGGCGTTGCGGCTGCTCCGTGATCCGACCGAGGCCGAGCGCCGGACGCTGGGCGCCTTCACCTACTCGCGCAACGAGACCGTGCTGCACACCGACGACACCGTGCTGCCGCTGCACGAGCGGGCCCGGGCGTCCTGGAACTACCGGCTGCCGGGCTGCGCGCCGAGCGCCGGGCCGCCGGTCGTCACCTACGACATGAGCCGGCTGCAGGGCCTGCGCGCCGAGCGGCACTACCTGGTGACACTGAACGCCGGCCGGGAGCACGACGGCGAGCTGGCCCGGATGAGCTACCAGCATCCGATCTACACGCCCGCCTCGGTCGCCGCCCAGATCGACCTGCCCGGGCTGAACGACGGGCGGACGGCGTTCGCCGGCGCGTACCACGGCTGGGGCTTCCACGAGGACGGCTGCCGCAGCGGGGTGGTCGCCGCCGAGTCGCTGGGGGTGCGGTGGTGAGCGGCCCGGCGCTGTACGAGTGCACGGTCCGGCACGCCCGGACCGCACCGCTGCGGCACACCTTCACCTACCGGACCCAGCAGTGGTTCGTCGACCTGGACGAGCTGCCCCGCGACCGGTGGCTCGCCTCGTTCCGGGCCGGGGACCACTTCGGCGACCCGGCGCGCAGCATCCGGCAGAACGTCGAGGCCTACCTGGCCGGGCACGGCATCGACCTGGACGGCGGGCGGATCCGGCTGCTCACCAACGCCCGGGTGCTCGGGTACGTGTTCAACCCGCTCAGCGTCTACTGGTGCCACCGGGCCGACGGCAGCCTGGCCGCGGTGGTCGCGGAGGTGCACAACACGTACGGCGGGCGGCACTGCTACCTGCTGCGCACCGACGAGCGCGGCGTGGCCAGCACCGCGAAGTCGTTCTACGTCTCGCCGTTCAACGACGTCTCCGGCGACTACCGGCTGAGCCTGCCGGAGCCCGGCGAGCGGCTGTCGCTGACCGTCGCGCTGGACCGGGACGGCGGCCGCCCGTTCGTCGCGTCGCTGCGCGGCCGGCGCCGGCCGGCGACCACCGGCGCCCTGCTGCGCCACCCGCTCGTCACCGTCGCGGTGGCGCTGCGGATCCGCATCCAGGGCATCCGCCTCTACCTACGCGGCCTGCCCGTCGTGCCCCGAACAAAAGAGCGAACGAAAGGCGTGTCGTGACACTGACCCAGGATGCCCCGGCCGGCGTCGAGGACCGCTGGCCGGACGTGACCGCCGTGCCGCACGCCCCGCTGCGGGCCGCGATGGCCGGCGCATTGTTCCGCCGGGCGATGAGCCGGTGCGCGGTCCGGGTCCGCTACCCGGACGGGACGGTCACCGGCGCGAGCGGGCCGATCCTGGACGTCCGGCGGCCGGGGGTCCTGCTGAGCCGGCTCGGGACCGCCGGGCTGATCGGGTTCGGCGAGGCCTACCAGGCCGGTGACTGGGACGCCGAGGACCTGACCGGCGTGCTGACCGTGCTGGCCGGGTCGATGGGCACACTGATCCCGCCGGCCCTGCAGCGGCTGCGGCGCTTCCACGGGGTGCGGGCGCCGCACGCGGAGCGGAACACCCTGGCGGGCTCGCGGCGCAACATCCAGCGGCACTACGACCTCTCCAACGACCTGTTCGCGCTCTTCCTGGACGGGTCGATGAGCTATTCGAGCGCGCTGTTCACCACGCCCGGCGAGGACTTCACCACCGCCCAGCACCGCAAGATCGACCGGCTGCTCGACCGGACCGGCACCGGGCCGGGGACGCGGCTGCTGGAGATCGGCACCGGGTGGGGCGAGCTGGCCGTGCGGGCCGCCCGGCGTGGCGCCGAGGTGGTCAGCGTGACGCTCTCGGCCGAGCAGCGTGCCCTGGCCCGGCGGCGGGCGGCCGCGGCCGGGGTGGGCGACCGGATCGACGTGCGGCTCTGCGACTACCGGGAGATCGAGCGGATTCCGGGTGGCTTCGACGCGATCGTCTCGGTCGAGATGGTCGAGGCGGTCGGGGTCGACTACTGGCCGGCGTACGCCCGGGCGCTCGCCGACCACCTGGCCCCGGACGGGCGGGTCGGGCTGCAGATGATCACCATGGCGCACGATCGGATGCTGGCCACCCGCGACGCCTACACCTGGATCCACAAGTACGTGTTCCCCGGTGGCCTGATCCCGTCCGTACCGGCGATGGAGGCGGCCTTGAGCCGGGCGGACCTGAGGGTGACCGACCGCCTGGACTTCGGTCCCGACTACGCCGAGACGCTGCGGCGCTGGCGGGCGGCCTTCAACGAGCGGCCGGCCGAGGTGGCCGCGCTCGGCTTCGACGCCACGTTCGCCCGGACGTGGAACTTCTACCTGGCGTACTGCGAGGCGGGCTTCGCGGCCCGCTACCTCGACGTGTGCCAGCTCATCCTGGGACGGACCCGATGACGACCATGCTGGAGGCCGGCGCCGCCGGTGCACTGTCGACGATCGTCGCCGGGGTGGCCGGGGGCGCGCTGCCAGTGCGGATCCGGGCCTGGGACGGCAGCGAGAGCGGCCCGTCCGACGGCCCGGTGCTGGTGATCCGGGACCGGAACGCGCTGCGCCGGCTGCTGTGGCATCCGAACGAGCTGGGCCTGGCCCAGGCGTACATCGCCGGGGAGATCGACGTCGAGGGCGACCTGGCCGACGGGCTGCGGCAGGTGTGGCGGCACGCCCGGACCACCGGGCTGACCGGCGGCGGGATCCGGGTCGGGGTCGCCGACCGGCTGCGGGCCGCCCGGATCGCGCTGCGGCTGGGCGTGCTCGGGCCCCGGCCGGCGAACCCGCCGGCGCAGGCCAGGCTGGACGGCCGGGTGCACACCCGGGAGCGGGACCGGGCCGCGATCAGCTACCACTACGACCTGTCGAACGACTTCTACCGGCTGATCCTGGACCCGCGGATGGCGTACTCCTGCGCGTACTTCACCGACCCGGCGATGTCCCTCGAAGACGCCCAGGTGGCCAAGCTCGACCTGATCTGCCGCAAGCTCGGGCTGCGGCCCGGGATGCGGATGTTGGACGTCGGCTGCGGCTGGGGCGCGCTGGCGATCCACGCGGCCCGGAACTACGGGGTGACGGTCGTCGGGGTGACGCTGTCCAAGGAGCAGCGGGCGTACGCCGTCGAGGCCGCCGGGGACCTGCCGATCGAGTTCCGGCTGCAGGACTATCGGGACGTGGACGACGGGCCGTTCGACGCGATCTCGACGATCGAGATGGGCGAGCACGTCGGCGCGGGCAACTACCCGGTCTTCGCGGCCACCCTGCACCGGCTGCTGGCGCCGGGCGGCCGGCTGCTCGTCCAGCAGATGTCCCGGGGCGCGCACGCGCCCGGCGGTGGGGCGTTCATCGAGTCGTACGTCGCGCCCGACATGCACATGCGCCCGGTCGGCGAGACGGTCGCGCTGCTCGAACGGGCCGGGCTGGAGGTGCGGGACGTGCACGGCCTGCGCGAGCATTACGTACGGACGGTCCGGTGCTGGCTGGACACCCTGGAGCACCGCTGGGACGAGGTGGTCGCGCTGGTCGGCGAGCCGGTCGCCCGGGTCTGGCGGCTCTACCTGGTCGGCGGCGCGCTGACCTTCGAGGAGGGGCGGATGGGCGTGGACCAGATCCTCGCGGTGCGCCGGACCGCCGAGGGCGCGAGCGGGATGCCGGACGTCCGATGCTGATCATGCTGGTGGCGACCGCGGCGGCCTCGCTCGTGGTGCTGCTGGTGGCGTTCGCGGTGGGCGTGGCCACCGGCGTGCACAAGGGTGTCGACGTCGCCTGGGGGCTGGGCTTCGCCGCGATCGCCGGGACCGCGTTCGGCCTGAACGCGCACCGGCCGATGGCCGCCCTGGTCGCCGCGCTCACCGCGATCTGGGGTGTCCGGCTCGCCGTGCACATCGGGCGGCGCTCGGTGGCGCACTCCGGCGAGGACCCGCGCTACGCGGAGATGCTGGCCAAGGCGAAGGGCAACCCGACCTGGTACGCGTTGCGCAGCGTCTACCTGCTGCAGTGGGTCATCCTGTGGTTCGTGTCGCTGCCGGTCCAGGTCGCCGCCCGCTACGCGCCGCTGAACGCGCTCGCCGTGCTCGGGGTGCTGATCTGGGCGGTCGGCCTGTTCTTCGAGGCGGTCGGCGACGCTCAGCTGGCCCGGTTCCGGGCCGATCCGGCGTCGAAGGGCACAGTCCTCGACACCGGTCTGTGGCGATACACCCGGCACCCGAACTACTTCGGCGACGCGTGCGTCTGGTGGGGGCTGTTCGCCCTGGCCGCGCTGCACTGGACGGGCTGGCTCACGGTGCTGTCGCCGGTGCTGATGACCTGGTTCCTGGCCGGCAAGACCGGTAAGCCGCTGCTGGAGCGGCACCTGTCCGGCAGCCGGCCCGGTTATGCCGCCTACGTCGCCCGCACCAGCGGTTTCCTCCCGAGAAGGCCGAGGGAGGAAACCGCCCGGGGGCGTCACGCGTTGTAGGCCTCCGCGGTGACGGTCAGGCCGGGCGGGCGGCCGAGCCGCTCCGGCCAGTCGACGGCGATCGTGCGGCTCTCCCCCGGCAGCAGCCAGAAGTAGTTGTCGCTGTACCGGGCGGGGAGCACCCGGTCGCCGTGCCCGTCGCGCAGCGCCAGGCGGACCAGCGCGGCGACCGCCGGGCCGCGGTTGGTCACCTCGGCGGTGAGGCTGTCCGACTTCGATCGCGTGCTGACGCTGAGCCGGGTCTTCGGCATCGTCGTCAGCGCCCGCATGTCTTCCGGCTTCTCGTACCGCCAGTAGGTGTTCTCGGAGAGCAGCTCGCCGTGCCGGTCCCGCATCTCCAGCCGGACCAGGTGAAGATCCGCGACCGGGGCGCTCAGGACGAAGGCGGGCGCGGTCGAGGATGCGGCGATCTCGACGGTACGACTGTGGCCCGCGCCCACGGGACGTCCGCTGAGGTCGTACGCCGAAGCCGTGATCTTGATCTTGGAAAGCGGCGCAGCCGTGTGATTCACCGCGCGGACCTGCCACGTGCCCGGATCGGCCTGGACGTGGTGCGGCTCGCAGCTCTTACGGGCGCCGAAGTAGGCGCCGTTGCCGTCCAGGTCGTAGTCGTAGGTCTGCCACACCGTGCTGTACCAGGCCGGATGCGACATCCACAGCAGCAGCCCGGACGCGTTCTGCCAGAGGTGCGCGTTCCACGCCTCGAACATCGCGCGATGGTTCTCGTAGTTGACGAACTGCGCCTGCCGGGTGAACTGCTCCAGCGACGACGCGGCGCCGAACCGGGCCTCGATCGCCTGCCGGTAGCCCTCGACGTGCTGGTTCCCGTTGCGCGCCCAGTCGTGGTAGCCCCAGACCTCGCCGATCGGCCAGGCCGGCTCGGAGCCGGCCAGGTTGCGCATGGTCTCGGCGTGCGGGACGACCGGCATGCCGATCTCGGTGTGGAAGCCGAACACGCCGGCCTTGTAGCTGAGCGGGTCGGCGTAGGCGGCCGGCTCGATCCAGTGCCACGGGCCGCTGCCGCTGACCACGCCGGCGTTCGAGGACGGCACGTAGACGATCTCCGGGTCGTGCTCGGCGACCGCCCTGCGGATCCCGGCGTCGATCGCGGCCGGCGGGAACTGCTCGTTGGCGCCGCACCAGACCGCGATCGACGGGTGGTGGCGGTAGCGGCGGATGGTGTCGGCGACGATCGCGTCGTACGTCGGCGACCCGTCGATGAACGGCCCGGCCTCCCAGAAGTCGTTCCAGACCAGGATGCCGTACTCGTCGCAGGCCGCGTAGAGCTCGTCGCGGGTGCTGCTGCCGATCCAGTTGCGGATCATCGTGAAGTTCATGTCACGGTGCATGGCGACCGCGTCCCGGATCAGGTGCGTCCCGGTCCGGCGCAGCAGCTCGTCCCAGCCCCAGTTGCCGCCGCGGCAGAAGACCGGCACGCCGTTGACGCTGACCTTCAGCTCGATCGCGGCGTTGTCGACCGTCCGCACGTCGGTCCACGCGTCGCCGCCGGCCGAGATCTGGACCTTGAAGTCGCGGGCGTACGCCGCCTCCCAGTCGATCTCTACCTGGTCGAACGCGGTCTCGGCACCCAGGTCCACCTGGATCCACTGATTGTCGGCGGCGTCCGAGGCCCAGCGGGTCCGCGGGTTGCCGTCGACGGCGTTGCCGGCCGGGTTGGACCCCTCGGCCGACGACGCCGTCACGGACTTCCCGCGCGCCAGGTCGGTGCCCGCGTCGGCGGCCCGGCGCACCGACAGCGTCCACATCGAGAAGCCCCAGTCGGTGACCCGCCGCAGGCCCTGGATCCGCACGTGCCGGGCGTGCTGCTGACCGAGGTCGACGACCTGCTTGCCGGTGTTGCCGATCGGCGTCTCGTTGCTGCGCGACGCCAGGTCGTCCCAGGTGTCGCCGTCGTCGGCGGCCTGCACCCGGAAGTCCAGCGCGTACGCCGTCTCCCAGATCAGGGTGACCCGGTCGAAGCCGGTCGCGGCGCCCAGGTCGACCTGGATCCACTGGTCGTCGAGGTAGTCCGAGCTCCAGCGCGTGGTCAGGTCGCCGTCGACGGCCGCGGGCGCCGAGGAGCCCTGGGTGGAGGCGGTGGCCGTGCGGCCCCGGGCCAGGTCGGGGCCGTCCGCGCCGTCGTGCACCTCCAGCGACCACAGGGAGACGCCCCAGCCGGTGGCCCGGGCGCCGGTCTGGATCCGCACGTGACGCCGGGTGGTCCGCTCGAACGTGACCGTCTGGGTGGCGTGGCCGTCCTGGAAGGTCAGCGGCGGGATCGCGGGCGGACTGACGATCACGGGCTGGAAGGACTCGTACGCGTACTCCCGAATGCCGAATTTGATCTTCCGGGTGTCGCTGACCCTGCGGCCGACCGTGGCCGTGACGGTGAGGTCGTGCAGGTGCGGCTCGCCGTAACCGTTGGGCCACCAGAGCTTCGGGTTCGTCACCCGCACCGGGATGAACCTCACCTCGGTGCTCGCGCCGGCCGGCACGGTGACGGTCTTCTCCATCCGGAAGCTCTCGAAGGTCGCCCGGACGGTGACCGTGGTGGCCGTCGTGGCGACGTTACGGACCGGCACGGTGACGGTCACGTCGGCGTTCTTGCGGTCGGGCACCTTGCTTGTCGCGAACGCGTCGCCGATCACGATGGCGCCGGTGCTGCGCAGGCGCACGTGGTTCCAGAGGCCGGCCACCCGGTCGCGGACCGCGGGCATCCAGTCCCAGCCGGAGACCGCGAGGTAGGTCGGCGAGTCCCGCCAGAGCGAGCCGCCGTTCAGGAACGTCCAGCTGTCCAGGGTCTTGTCGCCGGGCGTGCCGGGGTGCGGCATCGGGGTGATCCGGACCGCGACGGTGTGCTCGGTGCGGCCCTGCAGCGCTTCGGTGATGTCCAGGGCGCCGCGGGCGAACGGATGCGTGACGGTGCCCGCCTCGACCCCGTTGACCCAGGTCTGCGCCTGGTGGTTGATGCCGTCGAACTCCAGCCAGACGTGCCGGCCGGGGCCGGTGTCGAGGCCGCGGGGCAACCGGAACTCGCGCCGGTACCACCAGGCGTGCCGGGACAGCGCCTCCGGGATGCGCAGGTTCTCGAAGCCGGCGACCGGGTCCGGCAGGTGACCGCGATCGACCAGGGTGGCCAGGACCGTGCCGGGAACCGTCGCCGGCAGCCAGTCCCGGACGTCGCGCCGGCCGGTGGACAGCTCCTTGCCCTCGGTGCTGCCGGCGAAGTCGTCGAGGGTCAGCGCCCAGCCGCTCTCCAGCGGGACCGTGCCGTCGGCGGCGACGGTCAGGGCCGGGGCGGGCGCGGTGTTCCGGCCGGCCCAGTCGGTCCAGCCGGTGGCGGCCGGGCGGGGGCCGAGGGGACGGCCGTACACCTGGAAGCCGTTGAGGCCGACCGGGTTGGGGTTGGCGCGGCGGGTCGCGGTCATCCGGACGTACCGGGCCCGGACCGGCGCGGCCAGCGTGATCGCCTGCGTGCCGCCCTGGCCGTCGCTCGTCTCGTGGACCTTCGACCAGACCTTTTGATCAAGAGACACTTCGATGGCGTACGCGACGGCCGCGCTCGACTGGATCTCGTCGCCGTCGGCGTTGTTCCAGTCGCCGTCGAACGGCCCGTCGGCGAGCGTCGCCTCGAACGTCAGCGTGATCGCCTCGACCTGGCAGGGCGTCTGCAGGTCGACCGCGATCCACTGCGGATCGCCGGCGGTCGCGCGCCAGCCGGAGCCGCGGACCCCGAGCTGCGGCAGGCCGTCGACCGCGAACGAGGGCTGGGCCGGGGCGTAGGCGGTGGACGACGCCGAGACCGGCCGGTAGCGGGCCAGGTCACCGGCGGCCGGCTGGGGTGCCGCGGCGGCCGCCCCGGGGAGCGTGGCCTCCACCCCGATCGAGGCGAGCAGGCCGCTGCCGGCGGCGAGGAAGGTACGGCGAGAGACGGGCATGGAGGCCTCCAGGGTCGAAAAAAGCCGCCGGTGAGCAGGTCATGCTCACCGGCGGCCGCGATACCTCTTACTTGGTGACCGTGAACGGCAGCTCGACCGCGGCACCCGACTCGGCGCCGGTCAGCGTGACGCCGGTGGCGCCCGGTATCGCCGCCCCGGGAACGCTGACGGTCTCACCGGAGACCACACCGTCGGCGTTGGCGTGCAGGGTGGTGGCGGCCAGCCCGGCGCCGAAGCTGCCGGTGACCGTCTCGTTCGGAGCGAACCCGGAGCCGTCGACGGTGATCGCCGTGGCCCGCGGCCCCTCGGTGACGGAGAGCTTCGCCTCCGGCTGATAGACCGGCGCCGCGCTCTCCGCGGTCAGGTCGACGTCGGCGCTCTTCGCGTGCGCCGCGACCGCCCCGGCCACCGTCGTGGTGAAGGTGACCGAGCTGCTGGTGAGGTCGTCCCACGCGGTGACGTGCACCGGGTAGGCGCCCGGCCGGGCGTACGTGTGCTTCCCGCTGATCGCCCCGGCCTCGTCGATCGCCGCGTCGGCGAGCACCGTGCCGTCGCCCCACTGGACGGTGGCGTGCTTGCCCCCGACGACCGAGCCCAGCTTCGCGGTCAGCTCCTGGCCGGCCGTCGCGGTCTGATCGGCGGGCGCGGTCAGCGCCAGCTCCGGCCGCGGCGTGCCGTCGTCGGCGATCGCGAAGAGGTGGATCCGGCCCGCCGAGCCGGGGTCGCCGGACTGGGCGGGCAGGGTCACCGAGACGAGGGTTTTGCCCTCCGGGATCTGGTACGGCGCGGTGGCGAACAGGAACGGCACGGCGCTGTCCCGGTCCGTCCCGTGCAGCCGGTACGCGGACTTGGCGACGACCACGTTGCCGAAGGCCGGCGTGGCGTTCGGGTTCGCGCCCATCGTCCAGTCGGTGAACTGGATCGGGATGCTCGCCGTGCTGCCGTCAGCGAACGTCGCCGTGCCGGTGGTGCTCTGGTTGCCCTGGGTGCCGGTGCCGATGAACGAGATGTTCCTGGCGTCGGCGGGCAGGTTCAGCGCGATCGTCTTTCCGTTGCCGATCGCGTTGTCCGGCTGGCCGGCCGGGGTCGCGGGCAGCGTGAACCGCAGCGCGGTCCCGGGCACGGTCGCCGACTTGCCCTGGGTGACGCCGGCCGCGGCGAGCGCGGTCCGGGAGTAGGCCCAGTTCTTCGCGTCGCAGTTGGCCCCGAGCACCCCGTCGTCACCGATGCAGACGGTGTCGAACGCGGCGGTCAGCCCGGACGGCGGCGCATAGGCCACGTCCACCCCGACGGTCGCGGAGTCCTGCCCGTCGCCATCGGTCACGGTGACCGACGCTTGATAAAAACCGGGCTTGGCGTACGTGTGGGACCCGCTCACGCCGTAGACCGCCCGCGAGCTGAGCACCGTCTCGGCCGGAGCGGCCGGCGTGCCGTCACCCCAGTTGATCGTCGCCTGGTACTCCGCCGGGGTGCCCCCGGTGACGGTAGCCAGCGGGATCGCGACCGCGGTGCCCGAGCGGGCCGCCACGTTCGCGGCCCCGGTCACCGTGACCGAGCCGCCGCCGAGCTGGACGTCGCCACCGGCGAGCAGCTCCACCTCAGCGAGGTTGGCCTGCTCGGCGCCCGCCGATTTGGTGACCGCCAGACGGAACCGGGTGAACCGGCCCGGCTTGTCGATCTTGAACGGCCGGGTCTGGTTGCGCCACGCGAACACCTCGCCCGCACGGGTGTCCAGGGTGGTCCAGGTGACGCCGTCCGGCGAGCCCTGCAGTGTCCAGTCGGCCGGGTCGCCGGCCTTCGCCCCCGAGGTCAGGGTGTAGTAGGTCGGCGCCTGCTCACCGCCCCGGAACGTCCAGTCGACCTGCGGGGTGGCCGAGTCGAAGGCCAGCTGGGTGGCGGACGAGTCGTCGAACAGCTTCGCCGCGTCCTGGCCGCCGCCGGTGGTCGCCGTGCCGAGGCCCGGGCCGGTCACGTCCTGCAGTGGCTTGGGCACCTCGTCGCCCTTGGTCAGCGACTCCGGCACCTCGTTCTTGCCGGTGAACCAGGACGACGGCTTCGGGCCCATGACGAACTCGAGCGTGCCGCCGCGGTTGAACACCGACGAGTCGATCGAGACGTTCTTCTGGTCCTTGCCGTTGACCCGGGCGTACTGGATGTAGACGTTCTTGACGCTGTTCTCGTGCGCCTTGACGACGATGTCGCCGGTGGTGCGGTGCACGGTCGCCTCGGTGAACAGCGGCGAGCCGATCGCCCAGCTGGACGAGCCGTTCTGCAGCGGGTAGATGCCCAGCGAGCTGAGGATGTACCAGGACGACATCTCGCCGTTGTCCTCGTCGCCCAGGTAGCCCTGGCCGATCTCGCCGCCGACGTAGAGCCGCTGCATGATCTCCCGCACCAGCGCCTGCGTCTTGGACGGGACGCCGGTGTAGTCGTACATGTACGGGATGTGGTGCGAGGGCTGGTTGCTCATGCCGAGCTGGCCCATCCGGACCGCCCGCGCCTCGAGCATCTCGTGGATCGTGCCGCCGTACCCACCGGGGTGGTCGGCCTTCTCCGGGGTGGCGAAGAACTTGTCGAGCTTCTTCTCCAGCTCCTTGCGGCCGCCGTAGAGGTTGGCCAGGCCCTGGCCGTCCTGCTGCGCGGTGAACGCGTAGTTCCAGCCGTCGGTCTCGGTGTAGACGCCACCCCAGTCCAGCGGGTCACCGTTGAGGAACGTGCCGTTGGCCTGGCGGCCCTGGAAGAACTTGGTCTTGCCGTCGAACAGGTTCACGTAGTTGCGGGCCCGCTCCAGGAAGTACTGCGACTCCTCCTTGAGCTGCGCGCGTCGCGCCTTCGGGGTGGCCGGGTCCTTGGCCAGACCGGCGGCCATGTTGCCCAGGCCGTAGTCGTTGATGAACCCCTCCAGGGCCCAGGACACCGACTCGCCGGTGGTGGTCGGCGTGTAGCCGAGGAACAGCGAGGTCTCGATGCCCTTGCGGCCCACGGCGCTGCGGCCGGAGGCGACCGTGGCGTCCTTGACCGCGGCGTCGTACGCGCCGAGCGGGTCGGGGAGCTTGACCCCGTTCAGGTACGCCTCGGCGAGCGCCACGTCCGCGCTGGTGCCGGTCATCAGGTCGGCGTAGCCGGGCGAGGACCAGCGGGCGATCCAGCCGCCGTCGCGGTACTGCTGGACGAAGCCGTCCGCCAGCTTGGCCGCCACGTCCGGGTAGAGCAGCGAGTACGCCGGCCACACCGTGCGGTAGGTGTCCCAGAACCCGTTGTTGACGTAGATCTGGCCGTCGACGATCTTCGCGCCGGTCGCGGTCGGGGTCGACGCGCCGGTGGCCGCGGAGACCGGGCTCGCGTACTGCCAGTGCGGCTGTGCGGCGGTGCCGGTGTTCTCCGACTGCGAGTTCGGGTACAGGTTCAACCGGTACAGGTTCGAGTAGAGCGTGACCAGCTGCGTCTCGGTCGCGCCCTTGACCTCGATCCGGCCCAGCCGGTCCTTCCAGGCCGCGGTCGCGGCCGCGTGCACCTGGTCGAAGCTGCGGCCGGTGACCTCCAGGTCCAGGTTCTTCCGGGCCTGGTCGACCGAGAGGAACGAGGTGGCGAAGCGCAGGGTCACCTGCGGGGCCGTCGCGATGTCGAAGGTGGCCGAGGTGGCCGCCGCCGCGGTCGGTGCCCGGTCGAACGTGCCGGCGTAGAACATCCGGCTGCGGCCGGCGGACAGGCCACTGCCGTTGTCCACCCAGCCGGTGACCGTGCCGTCGGTCCCGACCGTGAACGTGCCGTTCTGGAAGACCAGGCTCCCGGTGGCCTTGCCGGCCGGGAAGGTGACCTGCAGGACGCCGCCGTGATCGGTCGGCGACATCTGCGCGACCAGGCCGTTCTGCAGCTTCACCCGGTACAGGTCGGGCTGGGCCATCTCGTCGGTGTGGCTGAACGCGGCCGCCCGGCCGCTGGGCTGCCCGGTCAGCGGGCCGCCCTCGATGACCGGCATGACCGACATCTGGTTGCGGTCACCCATCCACGGGCTGGGCTCGTGCGAGATCGCCAGGCCCTGCAGCAGCGGGAGGTTCGCCGCGTTGTTGTCCCGGGCGTAGACGTACTCCCAGGAGTCCGAGGTGGCGTTGGTGACCGGCGTCAGGAAGTTGAAGCCGTTCGGCAGCGCCGCGATCGGCAGGTTGTTGCCGCGCGAGAAGCCGCCGGAGGCGTTGCTCCCGCGCCGGGTGTCGACGAAGTTGGTCAGCGCCGCGTTGTCGATCGCGGCCGGCGTGCCGGTGACCGTGACGTCGTCGATCCAGCCCTGGAACCGGGTGGCGGCCTTCGCGCCTGCGTTGTCGTAGGAGAGCAGGATCCGGTCGATCGTCTTGCCGTTCGCGACCGTGCCGAGGTCGGCCTGCACCGCGTTCCACTCGTCGGCGAAGAGCACCTTGGCGGTGCCCTGGCCGGACGCGGTGAGCGCGTTGCCGTGCTGGTCGACCGGGGAGCGCTTGCTCAGGTACGTGCCGTCGGTGAAGTGCAGGTCGATCGCCGCGAACGTGGCCGGGTACTGCAGGTCCTCGGCGGTCAGCTCGGGGAAGATCTTGTAACTGAGCCGGGACTTCGGCCCGACCGGGAGGTTCACGTCGAAGAGCTTGTTCGTCGCGTACGAGCGTCCGTCGCCCTCGGCCGCGCCGGCGTAGCGCAGCGCGGCGACCCCAGTGAAGCCGGCGCTCGGCCGCTGGTTGGCGCCGCGGACCGGGCCGGTGCCGGTGGCGCTGACCATCGGGGTGGCCGGCGGCCGGACGTCGGTGCCGTCGCTGAGGTCCCAGTCGGCGAGCTGCAGGAGCGAGTCACCGGAGTTCGCGGTGATGTTCAGCCGGTAGAACGCGTACGCGGTGGTGTTGGTGAAGGTGTAGGTGTTCGTCGCGAAGCGACCGCCGAAGGTCTGACCGGTTCGCTTGTCCAGGTCGGTCCACGCCGAGCCGTCGGCGGAGCCCTGCAGCGCGAAGTCCTTGGGGTCGCGGCTGGCCGCGTCGTTCGCCGAGGTCAGCGAGTACTTGACGACGGCCACCGGAGCGGACAGCTGGTAGGCGGCCCAGCCGGTCGGGGTGAACGCCAGCCACTTGGTCGACGACTCGTTGTCGGTGAGCCGGGCCGCGATCTCGTTCGGCGGGTTCTCGGCGCTGGCGGTCACCGCGGTGACCTTGCCGAGCACGCTGCCGGGCAGGCCGGTACGGATCGAGCCGGTCAGGTTGCCCTGCACCGGCTTACCGTCCGCGCCGGTCTCGGCGGTGCTCGCCGTGGGCTGCGGGTCGGTGGTCTCGAACGAGGATCGGAAGTCGCCGGCCGCCGGCGCGGCGCCGGCCAGGGTGGGAACGGAGAGCAGCCCGGCGGGCAGCAACAGCGCCGCGCCGACGGCCATCCACCGTCGGGACAGGAACGGAGAGGTCATGCAAACTCCAAGCGGAGAGGAAGCACAGTGGATCGCCCGGATCAATGATCGTGAGCCTCGCTCCCGGATGACAACGTTGTCAAGAAAAGACTTGGAAATAGGCCGGAAACTTAAGGGCCCGCCGTGACGGCGGGCCCTTAATGGTGTTATGGGGTGCTCTGCGGCTCTGGTGGATCGGACGGCGCCGGGCTGCTCGACGACGCGGACGGGGTCGGCGAGGACGCCGGCGGCACCGGGTCGGACGGGGTTGCCGACACCGAGGCCGACGGGCCCGGGGTGGTCGGGCCGGCCTGCGGCTTGCTGGCGATGGTGGTCTCCGGGAAGTCGAAGGTCCACCCGTCGGCGAGCAGGTCGGGGATCAGCTTGCGCAGCGCCTCGACGGTCTGCTTCCGATCGCCGCCGCCGTCGTGGACCAGCACCACCGCCCGCGGCGTGAGCTGCTGCTTGATCCGCTGCTCGATCACGTCGGCGCCCGGCAGCAGCCAGTCGTCCGGGTCGACGACCCAGCCCAGCGGGGTGTGCCCGGCCAGCCCGCCGGCCTTCGCCGAGGGGCCGAAGTCGCCGTACGGCGCGCGGTAGTAGGTCACCGTCGACCCGGGCGCGGCCTCGGCGATCGCGGCGTCCGCCTCGGCGATGTCCGCGGCGCTCTTCGCCGCCGAGATGATGCCCAGGTCGTCGTGGTGCATCGAGTGGTTGCAGAGCCGATGGCCGTCGGCGACGATCCGGCGGACCTGCTGCGGGTACCACGTCGCGTTCTCGCCGACCACGCAGAACGTGGCCTTCACGTGGTACTGCGCCAGCAGGTCCAGGACCGCCGGGGTGTAGTCGGACGGGCCGTCGTCGAACGTCAGCGCGAGCCGCTTGCCGGTGTGCTCGGTGTGCACGACCGGTTCGTACCCGGCCGCGGGGGCGTGCAGGTTCGCGACCGTGTCCGGGCTCTTCGCGTCGTGGCTCTTGCCGAAGTCACCCGCGTCCGAGCGGCCGACGTGCGCCGGCGCCGGCAGCGGCGTGGCCGGCTGCCCCTGCAGCGCCGACCGGGTGAAGGCGCTCCAGACCCGGGCCGGGATCGTGTCGCCCTCGATGCGTTTACCCGCCTTGTCCCGCAGCGGGCCGGGTTTCGCCCGGCCCAGCCAGACCGCGGTGGCCAACTCCGGGGTGTAGCCGGCCATCCAGGCGTCCTGGTTGTCCAGGGTCTCCCGGTACTGCTGGGTGCCGGTCTTGCCGGCCGCGGGACGGCCCGGGGTGAACCCGTTGTCCTGCACCACCGACCGCAGGACGGTGGACACGTCGGCGGCGATCTTCGCGTCGATCACGGTCGCGCCGGCGTCCGACCCGGTGTACCCGGCGGCCGCCCCGGTCACCGACTCCACGAAGTGGCGCTGGTGGCGGACGCCGTTGCCGGCCAGCGTCGCGTACACGGTGGCCAGGTCCCCCGGCGTGACCGGGTAGCGGCCCAGGGCGATGTCGCCGCGGGTCTTGCCGGGCGCCGGGTCACCCTTGACGTCCACCATCGACTTGGCGCCCTGGTACTTCTCCGGGATGCCGAGCTTGACGGCCATGTCGCGCACCCGGTTCGGGCCGATCTCCGCGGTCACCGCGTAGAACGGGGTGTTCAGCGAGTCGACCATCGCCTTCTCCAGCGTGCAGTTGGCGCACTGCAGGTTGTCGTGGTTGCGCAGCGGCACGCCCCGGTCCGGGAACAACCGGGGTGAGCTGCCGTCCCAGTGCGACTGATAGGCGATGCCCCGGCCCAGCGCGGCGGCCAGCACGATCGGCTTGAAGGTCGACGCCGCCGGGTGCAGCGCCGACGCGTAGTCGAAGTAGCCGCTGCCGTGCTCGCCGCCGTAGTACGCCCGCACGCCGCCGCTCGCCGGATCGACCGCGACCAGCGCCGCCTCCAGGCCCTTCGGCTGGCCGTGCAGCCCGGCGGCCACCGTCGTCACCGCGGCCTGCTGGGCGGTCGCGTCCAGCGTGGTGACCACCGACAGGCCCTGGGTGTGCAGCTGCTGCGAGGTGACCCCGTGGGTGGACAGCTCACGCTCCACCTGGTCGACGACCAGGCCGATCGGGCCGCCGATCGGGGAGCCGGCCGGCTGGATCGCCGGGTACTCCAGCGCCTTCGGGTCGACCCAGCCGTTGGCCCGGCCCAGGGCACTGATCCAGTTCCACCGGCGGCGGGCGGCCTTGGCGTCGTGCGCCGGGTCGAAGCCCCACGGGTCCTTGATCACCGCGGCCAGCACCGCGCTCTGCGCGAAGTCCAGCCGGTCCGGGGTGATCCCGAAGTACGCGTGCGCGGCGGCGGCGATCCCGTACGCCCCGCGCCCGTAGTAGATCGTGTTCAGGTACCGGTCGAGGATCTCGTCCTTGCTGAGCTCGCGCTCCAGGTTGACCGCGAGCGCGAACTCCCGCAGCTTCCGGTCAACCGTGACGGCCTGGCTGAGGAAGGCGTTCCGCGCGTACTGCTGGGTGATCGTGGAGGCGCCCTGGTGCGCGCCGCCCGCGTCGGCCACCATCGCCCGCGCCACGCCCCGGATGGACACCCCGGCGTGGTCGTAGAACTCCTGGTCCTCGGCGAGCAGCACGGCCCGCCGCAGCTCCGGCGAGATCGCCGACAGCGGCACGTCGTTGTGGTCGGTGGCGCCGACCCGGGCCAGGATGGTCCGGCCGTCACGGTAGTAGAGCACCGACGCCTGCGGCTCCGGCATGGCGCCGGGCACCGGCACGGATTCGACGTACGCCTCGGCCGCACCGACCCCCGCGGCGGTCCAGAACATCAGCACGGCGACGGCGACCGTCACGACCCTGCGCCAGCGGGGGGCTCGTTTCTCGGATTCCTCCTGCACACCCGCATAGACGGGGTTGGACCCCTCCTTTGTGGCATGTGATCTTCTGTTACCGCGTGGTCACTCCGGTTTCCGGCCGGTTGACCAGCGGTTTCCGGCGCGTTGCACGCATATACGATGACATATGTCTCTATTTCTCGCCCTCGTCCAACGGTGAGCCGGAGTCCTTGCGGCCGCGCTTCTGCAACCGGCGCTGCGAGCTGGCCGACATGTACTTCCCGGCCCGCGACGCGGATCCGTGCTCGGTCTCCCGCTCCAGGTAGTCCAGCGTCGCCGCCTCCTCGGCCAGGTCCGCCGCCAGCGACTCGGGCGCGTCGTCCCGGGCGTCCGCGATGTCCTGCCGGGCCTGCCGGATCTCCCGCAGCGCCGCCGCCGAGTCACCCTTGTTGAGCAGGTCGGAGGCGCGCCGCTTGGCCTGCTGGGCGCGCAGGTAGACCAGCTCGGTCCGGACCACCGGATCCGGCACCCGGCCGGCCGCCTGATCGCCGGGCACCACGTTCACGTGCACCGGGACGGTGACCGTGTGCTGGACCAGGGCCGGCAGCTCGACGTAGGTGAACGTCAGCGTCGCCACCTCGGTCAGGCCCAGCGCGGCCACCGCCGGGACGTCGAACGTCAGCACCAGCTTGCGGGTCTCCTCGGCGTAGAAGCCGCCGAGCTCGATCAGCAGCCCGTCGCCGACCGCGTTCGACGGCAGCTCGTTGACCACCAGGACCCCGCGCACCGCGGGCGTCAGCCGTACGTGCAGCGACGCGGCCTGCGCGGTCTGCGCGAGCAGTCCCTCGACCTCGCCGGCGATCAGCGCCGTCGCGGTGTCCGGCTCCTCGGCGAAATGCTCGTTGCCGGAGCCGCCCCGGGCCAACGCCGACATGATCCGCTCGTCGTAGCCCAGACCGAAGCCGAGCGTCGAGGTGGTCACGCCGTGCGCGTACGCCTCGGCGGCCACCCGGGACAGCGCGTCCGGATCGGTGACCCCGGCGTTCGCGTGCCCGTCACTGATCAGCAGCACGGTGGCCCCGGACCCGCCGGTCACCCGCCGCGCCTCCTGCAGCCCGCGCAGGTAGCCACCGGACAGATCGGTGTTGCCGCCGGTGCGCAGCCCGGCGATGGCCCGCTTCGCCGCCGCCTTGTCGGTCAGCCGGTCGGCCGGCACCGGGACGTCCACCCGGTTGTCGAAGACCACCAGCCCGAAGTTGTCCCGTGGGTCGAGCCGGTCGACGAGCGCGGCGAGCGCGGTCTTCGCCCCGTCGAGCCGGCCGCCGTGCATCGAGCCGCTGCGGTCCAGCACGACCTGCAACGTGTTCGGCGCGCGCACGCCGTCGGCCGGCGCGGGCGGGGCACTCAGCTCGATCATCAGCGAGACCTGGTCATCGGTCTCGACAGCGATCATCTCCACGTCGAGATGGGCGGTGATGTGCACGGCGGTCGCTCCTTTACCAGGTGCCACAGGCGCGCCGAGCGTAGTAGGCACCCGCCACCCGGCGGTAAGGTCCGGCGGCATGAGAGCTGCACAGATCGCCCAGCACGCGGCCGACCTGTCCCGCGCCGCCGCCTTCTACACCGACCTGCTCGGCACCCCGCCGACGGCCACCTTCGACCCGCCCGGCCTGGTCTTCTTCGACCTGGACGGGCAGCGGCTGCTGCTCGAACGGGCCGCGCCGTCGGCCCTGCACTACTACCTCGTCGACGACCTGCACGCGACGGTGGAGCGGCTGCGCGCGGCCGGCACGAAGGTGGAGTCCGAACCGCACGTGATCTTCACGCACCAGGACGACTCGCTCGGCCCGGCCGGCACCCAGGAGCTACAGGCCTTCGTCCGCGACTCCGAGGGCAACCTGGTCGGCCTGGTGGAGCAGCGCCGGGTGTGACCGCCCGGGACGAACGTGACGGAGGCCGGTGAACAGCTCCTCCCACCGGGCTCCGATGACCGGCATCTCGTAGTCGGCGGCGGTGGTGGCGGCGGCCGCGCCCATCGCGGCCCGCTCGGCGGCATCCTCGATCAGGCGGCTCAGACCGGCGGTCATACCCGCGACGTCCTCGGCCGGCACGAGTAGGCCGTTCACACCGTCGTCCACGACGTCCGCCGGGCCGGTCGGGCAGTCGAACGACACCACCGGCAGGCTCGCGCTCATCGCTTCGAGCAGGACCATCGGCAGGCCCTCCTTGCGGGAGCTGAGCGCGAAGATCGAGGCCCGGGCGAACTCGGCGTCGAGGGTCCGGCTGAGCCCGCGCAACCGGACCGCGCCGCCGAGGCCGTGCCGCTCGATCAGCGCGGCCAGGTCGGCCCGCAGCGGACCGGTGCCGAAGATGTGCAGCTCCCAGTCCGGGTGCCGGGCACGGACCGGCGCGAACGCCTCGATCAGCAGGTCGAAACCCTTCTGCTCGACGAGCCGGCCGGCGGCCACCACCACCCGGGCCCGCTCGCCGCCGGGCACATCCGCACGGGGCGGAATGCCGTTCGGCACGCGGACCACCCGGACCGCGTCGCCGAGCGCCGCCCGGTAGGCGGCGAGATCGGCACGTGTCAGCACCGCCACCGCGTCGAGCCGGGGGTACGCCCGGACCATCGCGGCCCGCGCGGCGGGGCGATAGCTCCCGAAGTTCATGTGATCCTGGCCGATCCGGATCAGCCGGCGGGGCGCCCACCACGCGGACAGCAGGTTGAGCGCGGGCCGGGTGCTGACCAGCACCCCGTCCGGCTGGGCGCGCAGGTAGCGGATCACCTTGAGGTCGAGCAGCGGGTCCCAGCGCCGGTACCGGCCGTCCTGCCCGTGCGGCATCGGGTTGCGCAGGCGCCGGGTCTTGCGCCACCACCGGGAGTTCGTGCCGGCCGGGTCGGTCCACCGCGCGCCGTCGTCCCGCCAATCGGTCAGCGAGACCAGCCGCACCCGCGGGTCGAGCGGGAGGATCGGGACCTCGGCGGTCCGGTACACGCTGGCGATCTCGACGTCGTGGTTCGCGCAGAGCGCGTCGGCCTGGTTGAAGACCGTGCGGATGGTGCCGCCGACCGCGTACGCGTTGTGGAGCAGATACCGGATTCTCACCGCCCACAAACTATTTTCCGATGTCAATAGCACCGATGCCCGCCCGGACATCGAGTGATTACGATGCATCAATGTCAGTGACACGAATGCGCAGGCTGGCGCTGGCCGTCGTCGCGGGGGTCGGTGCCACCCTGGCCGTCACCGCCGCGCCGGCCGCGGCCACCGGGGTCCCGCACATCCGCAACGGGGAGACCGTGCCGGTCTACTCCTACGAGAACGCGATCCGGGAGAGCGTCTGGGTGCAGACGCCGCTGGACAACGACGGTGACGGCAAGCGCGACGAGATCGCCGTCGACATCGTCCGGCCGCGCGAGACCGCCGCGCGACACCTCCGGGTGCCGGTGGTCATGGAGGGCTCGCCGTACTACTCCTGCTGCGGGCGGGGCAACGAGAGCGAGCTGAAGACGTACGACGCGAACGGCGTCATCGCCAAGGAGCCGCTCTTCTACGACAACTACTTCGTGCCCCGCGGCTACGCGTTCGTCGCCGCCGACCTGGCCGGCACGAACCGCTCCACCGGCTGCATGGACGTCGGCGGCCGGGAGGAGGTGCTCGGCGCCAAGGCGGTGATCGACTGGCTGAACGGGCGGGCCCCGGCCCGGCACGCGGACGGGACGCCGGCGGTCGCGACGGGCTGGACCGACGGCCGTACCGGAATGATCGGGAAATCCTGGGACGGTTCGGTCGCCAACGGGGTCGCCGCGACCGGCGTCGAGGGCCTGGCGACGATCGTGCCGATCTCGGCCATCTCCAGCTGGTACGACTACCAGCGCTACAACGGCGTGCTGCGCGCCCCGGACTACCCGGAGTTCCTGCACTCCTACGTCAGCGGGCGGCCCGCGGAGGCGTGCGCCGACGTCCTGACCGACCTCGATCAGGGCAGCGACGACGCGACCGGGAACTACAACGCCTACTGGGCCGAACGGGACTTCCGGCCGGACGCGCGCAAGGTGCACGCCAGCGTGTTCGTCGTGCACGGCCTCAACGACACCAACGTGACCACCGACCAGTTCGCGAAGTGGTGGACCCGGCTGGACGTACCGAAAAAGATCTGGCTCTCCCAGGAGGGCCACGTCGACCCGTTCGACATCCGGCGCGGCGCGTGGGTGGACACCCTGCACCGGTGGTTCGACCGCTACCTGCAGGGACTGCACAACGGCATCGACCGCGAGCCGCAGGCGACCATCGAGACCGCCCCCGGCACCTGGGTCAACGAGCGCACCTGGCCGGCCAGGGACGCGCGGCCGACCCGGATCCCGCTCGGCGCCGGCCAGCTGACCTGGGCGGACAACCCGGACCTGACCGAGGCCGAGGCGGTCGCCGACCCGGGCGCCGCCGTCCCCGGCCGGGTCGCGATCGTCTCCGCGCCGCTCACCCAGGGCGTGCGGATCTCCGGCTCACCGTCCGTGACGTTGCGCGTCAAGGTCGACAAACCGACCACCGAGCTGACCGCGCGGCTGGTCGACTACGGCGACGCCGAGCGGATCGACTACCTCAGCGGCGGCGAGGGCATCCGGACCCTGGACACCCAGTCCTGCTGGGGCGCCTCGACCGCGGCCGACGACGCCTGTTACCGCGACACCGCGGAAAATGTCGAGCTGAGCGGCCACGCGATCATCACCCGCGGATGGCAGGACGCCGCGCACCACGTCTCGCTACGCTTCGTGACGCCGCTGCGGCCGGACCGCTGGTACTCGATCACTGTCCCGCTGCAGGCCACCGACCAGCGCATCGCCGCCGGTCACACGCTCGGCCTGATCCTGCAGGCCAGCGACAACGAATACTCCACCCCGCAGTCCACCGGCGCGACGATCCAGCTTGACCTCCGCGGCAGCTCACTCACCCTGCCCCTGATCGGCCGCGTCCCGGCACTCGCCCCGGCCGCGACCACCAGCGCGAAGGCCATCCCGGCGCCGCTCGCCCCGCGCCACTTCCAGCCGCTCCTCCCCTGACCCGGGCGGGCGCCTGACTGATGAATGTCGGCCGGGCGCCCTCCTCATAAAGATCAAGAACTTCATTTCCTACGCTGCGGCCAATAACTGATCGTCGCTCCCGCGGGGACCCTTCCGACCCTCGCAGGGCGCTGGCGCGCCCAGAACGCGAGCGCCGAAAGGGCGACGTCCGAGGGTGGGCACGGTCCAAAAATCCTAACCCCGGGCGAGCCCGCCGAGCCGGTTGTCCACACCAGAGGGTTATCCACAGGCCACCGACACGATCATGACCATCTTCGATACGGTGATCTCGAGGGATGGGGGCCCCCGGAGGGTGGGCCCCTGCCCGCGGCCGCACCGCCGTGATCGTCCCCGGCCCGGCCGCGCCGGGCGGCCAGCAACAGCAACGCTGAGCAGCCGCGTCACGCTAAGCAGGCGGGTCACGCTTTGCAGGCGAGCCACGCCGAGCCGGCGATTGAGCCGGGCGGGCAGTCACGCCGGGCGGGCAGTCACGCCGGGCGGGCAGTCACGCCGGGCGGGCGGTGCTTCCGCGGACCACCAGGCGCGGGGTCTCGGTGCGGATGCTCTCCCGGGAGGCCGGGTTGTCGATCGCCGCGAGCAGGCTGGTCGCCACCTGGGCGCCGAGGGCGTAGGTGTCCCGGGACAGGCAGGTCAGCGCCGGGTGCACGATTCTGGTCAGCACCGAGTCGTCGAAGGACACCAGGGACAGCTGGCGCGGCACCTCGATGCCCATCTCCAGCGCGACGCCGAGTCCCGCGGCCGCCATCAGGTCGCTGTCGAAGATGATCGCGGTCGGCCGGTCGGCGCGGGACAGCAGCGCCCGAGTGGCGGCCGCGCCCTGGGCGTCGCTGAAGTCGGTCGGCACCGATTCGGCGTGCAGGCCACGCGCGGCGGCCTGTTCGTCGAGGGCGGCGGCGCGGCGGGCGGTGTGCTGGTAGACCGGCGGCCCGGCGACGTGCGCAATCCGCTGGTGGTCGAGCGTGGCCAGGTAGTCCACGATCGTCGTCATCGCCTCGGCGTCGTCGGCCCAGACGCTGGGCAGCCGGCCGGACTTGCCGGGCCGCTCGGAACCCCCGGGCCGCTCGGAGCCGCCGGGCCGCTCGGAGCCCGTGGGCCGCTCGGAACCTCCGGCCCGGTCGGAACCCGCGGGCCGCTCGGAGCCGCCGGGCCGCTCGGTGTCGCCAGGCCGGTCGGGGTCGCCAGGCCGGTCGGAGCCGCCGAGCAAGGCCGGCTCGTCGGAGTCGCCGGGTAGGCCGAGGGTGACCGCGGGCAGGCCGAGCTCGCGCACGACGGCGATGCGCGGGTCGTCGAGCTGCAGGTCGACCAGGACCAGGCCGTCGACGCGGTGCTCGGCGGCCCAGTGGCGGTAGAGGTCGATCTCGGCGGCGGTGTCCCGGACGATCTGGATCTGCACGGCCGACGACCGGGCGGAGAGGACGTCCTGCATGCCGTACAAAATCTGGGTGTAGAACTGCTCGGAGCCCAGCGTGCGCGGGTCACGGGCGAGCACCAGCCCGACGACGCCGGCCTGCGCGCCGCCGAGGGCCCGGGCCGCGCGGTGCGGCCGCCAGTTCATCTCGCGGGCGACCTCGAGGATCCGCGCGCGGGTCTGCTCGCTGACGCCGGGCCGGCCGTTGAGGGCGAACGAGACGGCACCCGGCGACACCCCGACGCGCTTGGCGATGTCCGCGATGGTGGGCCTGTTACTCACGGCGGCACAGTACTCCCGCTATAGCGTTTTAGCCAGCAGAACAGCGCGGAAACCCGAATCAACTCGAGCGTTGACTATAGCGCTTTAGTTCTCCACGATGATGTTTCGCCGACGTTTCCTGGTCGACGCCGATCGATGGCACAGGAGCTGAACCATGCGAATCCGAAACCTGACGGCCGCCGCCGCGGCTCTGGCACTGGCCCTCACCACCGCGGCCTGCGGCGACGCGAAGAGCGACACGAGCGGTACCAGCGACAAGATCACCGGCAGCATCACCCTGCAGACCTGGGCGCTGACGCCGAAGTTCACCGACTACCTGAACGAGGTCATCGCCGGCTTCACGGCGAAGTACCCGGGCACCAGCGTCAAGCTGCTCGACCAGCCGGGCGACGGCTACTCGGCGAAGGTGCTCGCGCAGGCCTCCTCGAACACGCTGCCCGACGTGATCAACCTGCCGCCCGACTTCGCCCTCCCGCTGGCCAAGCAGAAACTGCTCGTCGATGTCAGCAAGGACAACGACCTGAGCAAGACGTACGTGCAGGGCGGGATCGACGCGTACAAATTCAATGGGGTTGCTGGGGTTTTCGGGTATCCGTGGTACCTCAACACCGATCTGGACTACTGGAACGTCAAGCAGTTCAAGGACTGCGGGCTGGACGCGAACACCCCGCCGGCCACCACCCAGGAGCTGTTCACCCAGGCCGCGACGATGAAGGCGAAGTGCCCGGACAACTTCCTGATGAGCCGCAAGCCGGACGTCTCGGACTTCGTCCGGGCCGGCATCAAGATCATCAGCGATGACGGCAAGCAGTTCGTCTTCAACACCGATCAGGCCGCCGCGCTGGTCGACCAGTACAAGGACGCGTACGCCAAGGGCTACCTGCCGCCGAGCGTGCTGAACAGCGACTACCAGGGCAACTCGAAGCTGTTCACGCAGGGCAAGGTCGCCTGGACCACCGGCGGCGCGACCGGGCTGGCCGACTTCGAGCGGGACAACCCGAGCCTGAAGGGCCAGGTCACGGTCAGCAAGGCGCTCGACACCCCGCCGCTCTACGTGCAGGGCGTCAGCGTCTCGGCCAAGAGCAAATACCCCGCCACCGCCAAGGCGTTCGCCGAGTGGATCACCAACGCCGACAACCAGAACAAGTTCGGCCACCTGGTCAACATCTTCCCGTCGACCATTTCCTCGGCCTCCGACAGCTACTTCGGCAAGGACGACGGCACGCCGGCGGGCAAGGCCCGGGCACTCGCCTTCGGCGAGCTCAAGGACGCCAAGAACCTTATTCCGTACGAGGTCAACTCGGACATGCAGAAGTTGCTGGACCAGCAGATCGCGTTGGCCGTGAAGGGCGACGAGAGCGGCAAGAAGGCGCTCGACGACGCGGTCGCCAAGATGAACCAGATGCTGAGCCGGCAGTAGAAGCAGGTGGCGGCCGGAGGCCCCCCGTGTTCCTTCCGGCCGCCACCCTCCGAGGGGAACCCGTGAAGACTCAACGATGGTTCACGCCGTGGGTGCTCGTTCTCCCGGCGCTGGCCTGGCTGCTGGTGTTCAGCGTCTGGCCCTCGATCAACACGCTGCGGCTGTCGTTCACCGACGCCAAGCCGCTCGGCGGGGACGTCGACTTCGTCGGCCTCCGCAACTACACCGACATGCTGCACGACGGCGACGTCCGGACCGCCCTGCTGAACAGCGTGATCTACATGGCGATCTGCCTGCCGCTGCTGACGATCCTGCCGCTGCTGCTCGCGGTGCTGGTGGAGAAGAAGCTGCCGGGCATCGCGTTCTTCCGGACCGCGTTCTACGTCCCGGTCATCGCCAGCGCCGTGGTCGTCGGCCTGATCTGGACCTGGCTGCTCGACGACCGCGGCCTGATCAACAACCTGGCCCGGCACCTGCACCTGATCACCGAGCCGGTGCCGTTCCTGACCGACCGGTGGCTGCTGCTGATCAGCGCGATCAGCCTGACCGTCTGGAAGGGGCTCGGCTACTACATGATCGTCTACCTGGCCGCGCTCGGGAACGTGCGCAAGGACCTGCACGAGGCCGCGGCGATCGACGGCGCCGGCGCGGTGCGGCGCTTCCTGACCGTGACCGTCCCCGGCGTACGGGGAACGATGTTTCTGGTTTCGATTCTGGTGAGTGTGGCAGCGCTGCGGGTCTTCTCCGAGCTCTACATCCTGACCGGCGGCAAGGGCGGCCCGGGCGGCAAGGACCAGTCGCTGGTGATGCTGATCCAGCAGTACGCGGGCGGCTTCTACGGCGACTTCGGCTACGCGTCGGCGCTGAGCGTGCTGCTCTTCGTGGTCACGCTGATCCCGATGATCGTGCTGGCCCGGCTGAACCTCCGGAGCGAGCGATGAAGACGCTGCGCTATCTGCTGCTGATCCTGGTCCTGGCGATCACCGTCGGCCCGTTCCTGTGGGAGCTGTCCACCTCGCTCAAGGGCGCCGGCGAGGACATCTACACCACCACGCCCAGCTTCGTCCCGCACCAGCCGACGCTGAACAACTACGCGAAGGTGGCCGACGCCATCCCGGTCTGGCGCTACATCGGCAACTCGCTGGTGGTGGCGGCGCTGACGGTCGGCGGCAACATCCTGTTCGCCACCACCGCCGGGTACGCGATCGCCCGCCTGCGCTTCCGCGGCCGCGGCCTGGTCCTCGGGCTGTTCCTGTCCACGCTGGTCCTGCCCGGCGAGGTCACGATCGTCTCGCAGTACGTCACGGTCCGCGACTTCGGCCTGGCCGACACCCTGGTCGGGGTCGCCCTGCCCGGCATGGTCGCCGCGCTGAACGTGCTGCTGATGTACAACGCGTTCCGGGCCCTGCCGCGGGAGCTCGACGAGGCCGCGATCGTCGACGGCGCGACCGTCCCGCAACGGCTGCTGCGCGTCTCGCTCCCGGCCGTCCGCGGCACCCTGGCGGTCGTCGCGATCTTCGCGTTCATCGCGGCCTGGGACGACTTCCTCTGGCCGCTGATCGTGCTGACCTCACCGGAGAAGTACACGCTGACGGTCGGCCTGCAGTACCTGTCCGGCACGTTCACCCAGGACCAGCGCCTGATCGCGGCCGGCACGATGATCGCCTTCATCCCGATCGCGATCCTGTTCAGCGCACTACAACGCTACTTCTTCAAAGGTGTCGAAGAAGGCGGCGTGAAAGGATGACCCACCCGATGCGTTTCGGCGTCAACTACACCCCGTCGGCCGGCTGGTTCCACTCCTGGCTGGACTTCGACCCGGCCGCGGTCCGCCGGGATCTCGAGGCGATCGCCGCGCTCGGCGTCGACCACATCCGGCTGATGCCGCTCTGGCCGCACGTCCAGCCGAACCGGGGCCTGATCCGCCCGCGCGCGCTGGCCGACGTGGTCACCGTCGTGGACCTCGCCGCCGACCGTGGCCTGGACGTCAACGTCGACGGGCTACAGGGTCACCTGTCCAGCTTCGACTTCGTGCCGGCCTGGCTGTCCAGCTGGCACCGCCGGAACATGTTCACCGACCCGGACGTGCTCGCTTCGACCGCCGACTACCTGCGGGCGCTCGCCGCCGCGGTCGCCGACCGGCCGAACCTGCTCGGCGTGACCCTGGGCAACGAGGTCAACCAGTTCGCCGCGGCGCCGCACCCGTTCCCGCACCCGGTCACCGAGGAGGGCGCCGGGGTGTGGCTGGCCCGGCTGACCGACGCGGTGCGGGCCGAGGTCCGGCCGTCGACGCTGGTCACCCACGCCATGTACGACGCCGCCTGGTACGACGACACCCAGCCGTTCGGCCCCGCGCACGCGGTCGCGCACGGCGACCAGACGGTCGTGCACTCCTGGGTGTTCAACGGGGCGGCGCAGGCGTACGGCGGTCTCGGCGCCGGCTCGGTCCGGCACGCCGAGTACCTGTGCCGCCTCGCCGCCGCCTGGCACTCCGACCCGGCGCGCCCGGTGTGGTTGCAGGAGGTCGGCGCACCGACGAATGTGGTCAGCGAGCCGGATGCCGCGGACTTCCTGGAGGCCACCCTGCGCCACGTCGCCCGCATCCCCGAACTGTCCGGCATCACCTGGTGGTGCTCCCACGACGTCTCCCGGGACCTGCTCGACTTCCCCGAGCTGGAGTACGACCTGGGCCTGATCACCAGCTCCGGCAGGGTCAAGCCGACCGGGATCCGGTTCGCCGAGACGATCGCCGATCTGCGGAAGCCGGTGCCGGAACAGCAGCCGGTCGCCCTCGTCCTGGATGACACGGTGCCCGGCTACCGGGCCGCCGCCGGCCCCACCCGCGGGTTCTACCGGACCTGGCTCGAACTGGCCGGCGACGGCCCCGGCCCGCAGATCGTCCGCAGGTCCACGATCGGTGACTCCGCCCTGCTCGCCGCGCGCGGCATCACCGTCCTCAAGGAAGGGCACTGACCATGCACGACGACATCCCGCTCACCGTCGGGCGCGCGACCCGCGTCCTGACCGAGCGTGTCCGGCCGGCGATCCACACCGACGCCGTACCTCTGGAAGTGTCTTTCCATGCTCTTCCCGGTGAACCGATCCCGGTGGCCGAGGGCTTGGGCCTGGAGTTCGCCCCCTATGCCGTCGGCACGCCGTGGGGGCCGGCGTGGAACACCACCTGGTTCCGGCTGCGCGGTTCGGTGCCGCCAGAGTGGCAGGGACGGCGTGCGGAGGTCGTGGTCGACCTCGGGTTCGACGTCAACATGCCCGGGTTCCAGTGCGAGGCGCTGGTCTACCGGCCCGACGGCACGCCGGTGAAGTCGATCAATCCGCGCAACCAGTGGATTCCCGTCACTTCTGACGATATCGACCTTTATCTGGAAGCCGCCGCGAACCCGGTGCTCCTCGACTACCACCCCTTCCTGCCGACCCAGGAAGGCGACATCCAGACGTCGTCGACGCGGCCGCTGTACACGACCCGCCGGATGGATCTCGCGCTCTTCGACGAGCCGGTCTACGAGCTGGCGCTGGACATCGAGGTGCTGCTGGAGCTGCAGGCCGTGCTCCCGGCCACGGCGCCGCGGCGGATGCGGATCCTGCAGGCTCTCGACGACGCCCTGGACGCGCTGGATCTGCAGGACATTTCCGGCACCGCCGCTGACGCCCGCTCAGCTCTCGTGGACGTCCTCGCCGCGCCGGCCGAGCACAGCGCCCACCACGTGTCCGCGATCGGTCACGCGCACATCGACTCGGCCTGGCTCTGGCCGGTCCGGGAGACGATCCGCAAGGTGGCCCGGACGGCCGCCGGCATGACCGAGTTGATGGAGATCGACCCCGATTTCCGGTACGGGATGTCCAGCGCCCAGCAGTACGCCTGGCTCAAGGAGCACCGCCCCGAGGTCTGGGAGCGCGTCCGCAAGGCGGTCAAGGACGGGCGTTTCATCCCGCTCGGCGGCATGTGGGTGGAGAGCGACACGGTCATGCCGACCGGGGAGGCGCTGGTCCGGCAGTTCACTTACGGACAGCGCTTCTTCCGCGAGGAGTTCGGCGTGGAGAGCCAGGGGGTGTGGCTGCCGGACAGCTTCGGCTACTCCCCCGCGCTGCCCCAGCTGATCCGGCGGGCCGGGTTCCAGTGGTTCTTCACGCAGAAGATCTCCTGGAACCAGGTGAACAAGTTTCCGCACCACACGTTCCTCTGGGAGGGCATCGACGGGTCGCGGATCTTCACCCACTTCCCGCCGATGGACACCTACAACTCGCAGCTCTCCGGCGCCGAGCTGGCCAAGGCCACCAACCAGTTCCGGGAGAGCCGGGTCGCGTCGCACTCGCTCGCGCCGGTCGGCTGGGGCGACGGCGGTGGCGGCACCACCCGGGAGATGACCGGGCGGGCCGCGCGACTGCGGAACCTCGAGGGCAGCCCGACGGTCGAATGGGAGCACCCGAACGACTTCTTCGACAAGGCGCGCGCCGAGATGCCGCACCCGCCGGTGTGGGTCGGCGAGCTCTACCTCGAACTGCACCGGGCGACGCTGACCAGTCAACATCGGACAAAGCAGGGGAACCGGCGCAGCGAGCACCTGCTCATCGAGGCGGAGTTGTGGGCGGCGACCGCGGCGGTGCGGGCCGGGGTGCCGTATCCGTACGAGGAGATCGACCGGCTGTGGCAGCAGGTGCTGCTGCATCAGTTCCACGACATCCTGCCGGGGACGTCGATCGCCTGGGTGCATCGGGAGGCGGTGGCGGCGTACGCCGAGATCTGCTCCGCGGCTTCGGCCTTGATCGACGCCGCCTGCTCCGCGCTCGCCGGCGCCGGCGCCTTGGAGATCACGCTGAACCCGGCGCCGTTCGCGCGGGACGGCGTGGCGGCTCTAGGGGCCGGCGTGGCGGCCGTTGTGGATACTGCCCCTTTTTCCGGAAATATCCTATCGAATGACCTCGTGTCGGTGACGATCTCCGACGAGGGCCTGATCACCTCGGCGATCGACCTGGCGACCGGCCGGGATGTGATCGCTTCCGGTCAGGAGGGGAACCTCCTCCAACTCCACCAGGACTTCCCGAACATGTGGGACGCCTGGGACGTCGACCGCTTCTACCGCAACCGCGTCACCGATCTCCGCGCCGTCGAATCCCTGACCCGCACGGACAATTCGGTCACGATCGTGCGCGCGTTCGGCAAGTCCCGGATCACCCAGACGCTCACCCTCGCCCCCGGCAGCCGCGTGCTCCGCATCGACCAGGAGACCGACTGGCACGAGACGGAGAAATTCCTCAAGGTCAAATTCCCCTTCGACGTACGGGCGGAGCACGTCGCCGCCGAGACCCAGTTCGGCTACCAGAAGCGCGTCACCCACACGAACACCAGCTGGGAAGCGGCCAAGTTCGAGGCGTCCATGCACCGTTTCGTGCTGGTCGAGGAGCCCGGCTTCGGCGCCGCCCTGATCACCGACTCGACCTACGGCTACGACGTCACCCGCGACTCGGACCCGTCCGCCGGAGTCACCACCACGGTCCGCCTGTCCCTGCTCCGCGCCCCGCGCTTCCCCGACCCGGAGACCGACCAGGGCCGGCAGACGTGCTCCTACGGCCTGGTCATCGGCGCTTCGGTAGCCGAGGCCACCGAGGCCGGCCTGGCCCTGAACCTCCCCCCGCGGGTGGTCCGGGGCGCCCACGGCTTCGACCCGCTGGTCTCCCTCACCGGCGAGGGCCTCCTGATCTCGTCGATCAAGCTCGCCGACGACCACTCCGGCGACGTGATCGTCCGCCTCTACGAGTCCCAGGGCCGCCGCGCCACCGGCACCCTCCACCTACACACCGAGTTCACCGGGGCCCACCCGGCCACCTTGCTGGAGCACCCCGAGGGCGAGCCCCTCCCGCTGACCGATTCCGCAATCCCCCTCCACCTGACCCCCTTCGAAGTCCGAACCCTCCGCCTCACCCGCTGAAACGCCAGGGCCCGGCGGGTCACTCCCGCCGGAGCCTTGGCCGCGCATCTATCGGCCGGATAGCATCGGCCACGCCAGTCCACTGTGTTCACAGCTTCAGGGGAGCCCGCACATGAGCTAGCCGAGCACATCGCATTGCCATCGTCACCGCGACGAGTCCAGGCAAGGCAGCACTCTGCCATTTGCCAGGTCAGTCACGGGGCTCGCCGGCACAACGCCGACGACGAGACGGAAGGGAATGTCATATGGCTTTGGCTGCGCTGGCCCTCACGGTTGTGGTGGCGACCGTCTACGCACCCGTCGTGGCGCTCGGTGTCTGGTTGAGATTCTGCGCACGAACCGGCGCCGCCCCGAACCTCGACGACAAAGGACGGGTCTCCGTGCTCAGGGCGGGTGCCCTGTTTCCGGCCGCCATCTGGCTCGGCATGATCGGCTCAGCCGGGACTCTGCTGCGCGGTCAAGCACCGTCGGCGCTCCCGGGCGAGGATCCGGCGATCACCGACGATCAGGCCGCCGAAGTCTAGCGGCACACGATGTTTGCGTACCCTGCACGTTAGCTTGCAGGGTACGCAAACTTCCAGGTCAGAAGAGCTTGGCGGCGGTGATCACGGTTTGGATGATGCCGTAGCCCAGGAGGACGGCTACCAGGAGCCAGGACACGGCCAGGCGGACGCTCATGCCGCCACCTCCTTCTCGGCGACGGGTGCGGCCGGCTCGTGCAGGACGGGCGCGACCGGGCGGATCAGCAGGTTGGCGATGAACCCGACGGCCAGGACGCCGACCATGGTGAGCAGGGCCGGCTGGTAGGCCGACGACGTCAGGGTGCCGGGTTTGCCCTGGGCGTCCAGGAAGCCGTTGACGATCAGCGGCCCGGCGACGCCGGCGGCGGACCAGGCGGTGAGCAGGCGGCCGTGGATGGCGCCGACCTGGTACGTCCCGAACAGGTCCCGCAGGTAGGCCGGGACCGTGGCGAACCCGCCGCCGTAGAACGACAGGATCACGCCGGCCAGCAGGACGAACAGCGGGATCGACGAGTCGCCGACGGTGGCCAGCAGGAGATACAGCACCATGCCGACGCCGAGGTACACCATGTAGATGGGCTTGCGGCCGATCAGGTCGGACGTCGACGACCAGGCGAACCGGCCGGCCATGTTGAACAGCGACAGCACGCCGACGAAGCCACCGGCGGCGGCGACCGCGACCGCGGAGACGCCGTCCTCCCGGAAGAAGTCCTGGATCATCGGGCTGGCCTGTTCGAGGATGCCGATGCCGGCCGTCACGTTGCAGAACAGCACGATCCAGAGCAGCCAGAACGAGCGGCTCTTGATCGCGTTCCCGGCGGACACGCTGGCCGTGGTGACCAGCGACTTCGCCTTGACCGTGCTGGGGTCCCAGCCCGCGGGGCGCCAGCCGGGCGCGGGCACCCGGATGTTGGCGACCCCGAACATCATGATCAGGAAGTAGCCGATACCCAGCGTGAGGAAGAGCAGCACCAGGGCGTGACCGTCGGCGACCGACGTCGACACGCTCGGGTCGTAGTCGGCGTCGTAGTAGGACAGCAGTTGCCGGGAGGCCGGGCTGGCGATCAGCGCGCCGCCGCCGAAGCCCATGATCGCCAGGCCGGTGGCCAGGCCGGGCCGGTCCGGGAACCATTTGATCAGCGTGGAGACCGGCGAGATGTAGCCGATGCCGAGGCCGATGCCGCCGAGCACGCCGTACCCCAGATAGACCAGCCACAGCTGGCCGGTGCCGATGCCGAGCGCGCTGACCAGGAAGCCGGCCGCCCAGAAGCAGGCGGAGACGAACATCGCCTTGCGCGGCCCGTTCCGCTCCACCCAGGTGCCGCCGACGGCGGCGGACAGGCCGAGCATCACGATCGCGATGCTGAAGATGATGCCGATCGACGTCTGGCTGCTGTCGAAGTGGGCGATGAACGAGTTCTTGTAGACGCTTGTCGCGTACACCTGGCCGATGCAGAGGTGCACGGCGAGCGCGGCCGGCGGGATCAGCCACCGGCTGTAACCTTCGGGTGCCACGGTGTGTTTGTGATCGAGCGCGGATAACAGGGACATTTTTGACGCCTCCCCTCAGGCGCTCATCATCGAACGGTTTCGATCCGCAGTGCAACTATCCACGCGTCAAACTTCAAGAAACAGATCAAAATCGGTCCACGGTACGGACGTGAGTGGCGAAAACCACACCTGTGAATATCTCCCGTCGAGAGCGCTCTCTCACGGCTGCCCGGGACGTCGCGGCGCCGCGATCCGCAGGTCCGCCTCGATCGCCGCGACCGCGGTCAGCAGCGGCGGGAGCAGGCGTTCCCGGATCGTGTCGACGGTCGCCCGGGCCGCGTGCACGGAGATGTTCAGCGCGCCGGCCGCCGCCCCGGACCGGTCCCGGATCGGCGCGGCGATCGCCCGCAACCCCTCCTCCAGCTCCTGGTCGACGATCGAGTGCCCGTCCGCCCGGACCCGCCGCAACTCGGCCCGCAGCGGCTCGGGCGCGCAGATGGTCCGGTCGGTGAGCGGCTCCAGCTTGGCCCGCTCCAGGTATGCGTCCAGTTCCGCGGCCGGCAGCGCGGCCAGCAGCACCCGGCCCATCGACGTCGCGTACGCCGGGAACCGGGTCCCCACGTTGATCGCCACGCGCATGATCCGGCTGGTCGGCACCCGGCTCACGTAGACGATGTCGGCACCGTCGAGAACGGACAGCGAGCACGATTCGCGCACCTCGGCGACCAGGCGTTCCATGTGCGGTTCGGCCACCTCGGGCAGGGTCAGGCCGCCGAGGAACGCATACCCCAGCTCCAGCACCCGGGGGGTCAGCGAGAACAGCCGGCCGTCGCTCCGGACGTAGCCGAGATCGGTCAGCGTGAGCAGGAACCGGCGGGCCGCGGCACGGGTCAGACCGCACTGCCGGGCGACGTCGCTGAGGGTCAGTTCGCGGTGTTCCGCGTCAAATGCACGGATCACCGCCAGTCCTCGCTCCAGCGACTGAACGTAGTACGGTTCCCGCGTCATCGGATGATCGATCTAAATCGTTGACGTGACACGAGCCACATCTTAGCGTTCTCTCTGAGAACTTCCGTTCGTTATGCGCACAGATTTACGGAGGAATAGATATGCGGCGGCGTTTGATCGCAGGCCTGGCGCTGGCGATGGTTGCCAGCACGGTCGCGGCCTGCGGCTCGGATAAGGACTCAGGCGGCTCCGGCACCTCGTCCGGCGGGGTGGACAACGTCACGGTCGGTGTCATCCCGATCATCGACGTCGCCCCGATCTACCTGGGCCAGTCGAAGGGCTTCTTCAAGACCCGGAACATCGAGCTCAAGCTCGAAGCCGGTCAGGGCGGCGCGGCGATCGTGCCCGGCGTGGTCAGCAACCAGTTCCAGTTCGGGTTCTCCAACCTGACCTCGCTGATGATCGCGCAGACCAAGAACGTGCCGATCAAGGCGATCGCGGCCGGCGTCTCGACGACCGGCGAGCAGAAGAAGGACTTCGGCGCGCTCGTGGTCAAGGCCGGCAGCCCGATCAAGACCGCCAAGGACCTGGTCGGCAAGAAGGTCTCGGTCAACACCCTGAAGAACATCGGTGACACCGCGACCCGCAACTCGGTGCGCCTGGCCGGCGGCGACGACAAGAAGGTCAACTTCGTCGAGATGCCGTTCCCGAACATGCAGGCCGCGCTGGAGAAGGGCGACATCGACTCCGCGTGGGTCGTCGAGCCGCAGCTCTCCGCGATCAAGGCGGCCGGTGGCACGGAGATCGCCTCGACCTTCGTGGACATCGACCCGAAGCTGACCATCGCGGCGTACTTCACCTCGCAGAAGCTGATCGCCGACAACCCCGACCTGGTCAAGCGCTTCACCGACGCGATCAACGAGTCGCTGACGTACGCCGACGGGCACCCGGACGAGGTGCGGCAGATCCTGACCACCTACACGAAGATCGACGACAAGACGCGCGCCGCCGTGATCCTGCCGAAGTGGCCCATCGAGATCAACAAGGCGTCCGTGCAGAAGGTCGCCGACCTCGGCACCCAGGACGGCATCTTCAGCAGCGCTCCGGACCTGGGCAAGCTGCTGCCGTGACATCCGCTCGCCGTGGCAACCCGGTTCTGCTCGGCTTCGCCGGGCTGGCCGGGTTGCTTCTCATTCTCGAACTGGTGCCGCGGCTCGGCCTGGTGAACGAGCGGTTCCTGCCGCCCACCAGCCGGATCGCGGCCGCGCTCGCCGACGAGGTGGGCACCGCGGTGTTCTGGCAGTCGCTCGGCGACACGCTCTACGCGTGGGCCGTCGGCCTGCTGATCGCGGTGGTCGCCGGGGTCGTCGCCGGGCTGGTGATCGGCTCGGTGCCGGTGCTGCGCGAGCTGACCGCCTCGACCGTGGAGTTCCTGCGGCCGATCCCGTCGGTGGCGCTGATCCCGCTCGCCGTGCTGCTCTACGGCACCGAGCTGGGCTCGACCCTGCTGCTGGTCTGCTACGCCTCGTTCTGGCAGGTCCTGGTCCAGGTCCTGTACGGCGTCGCGGACGTCGACCCGGTCGCCGAGGAGACCGCGCGCAGCTACCGGTTCTCCGCGTGGGGCCGGGTGCGCTACGTCCTGTGGCCGACCGCGCTCCCCTACGTCTTCACCGGGTTCCGCCTGGCCGCCTCGGTCGCCCTGGTCCTGGCGATCACCGCCGAGCTGGTGATCGGCGCGCCCGGGCTGGGCAAGGAGATCGCGACCGCGCAGGCCTCGGACGCGGTGGCCACCATGTACGCGCTGATCGTGGTGACCGGCGCCCTGGGTGTGGTCATCAACCTGCTGACTCGTACCGGCGAGCGCCGCCTGCTCGCCTGGCACCAGTCGGTTCGTGGCGAGGTGAGCCTGTGATGGCCGTACTGAAGCGAATTGGTTTTGTCGTTGCTCTTCCGCTTGTCCTGTTCGCCGGCTGGTTCTTCCTCAGCAGCGGCAGCGAGAGCTTCTACTCGCCGCCGCTGCGCACGATCCTGACCGCGTTCGGCGACACCTGGACCCTCGATCGGCTGCGCGCCGACGTGGCGCCCAGCCTGCTCCGCCTGCTCGCGGGCTACCTGCTGGCCGCCCTGATCGGGGTCGGGCTCGGCGTGGCGATCGGTCTCAACCGGCGGCTGCGCGCGACCCTGGAACCGGTCCTGGAGTTCTTCCGGGCCATCCCGCCGCCGGTCCTGGTGCCGGTGATCATGCTGTTCGCCGGGATCGGCGACGGCATGAAGGTGATCGTGATCGTGTTCGGCTGCGTCTGGCCGATCCTGCTCAACACGGTGGAGGGCGTGCGGGCGACCGACAGCGTGGTGCTGGACACCGCCCGCGCCTACGGGGTGACCGGCACCGCCCGGCTGACCCGGGTGATCCTGCCGTCGGCCTCGCCGCAGATCGCGGCCGGGCTGCGCCAGGCGCTCTCGATCGCGATCATCCTGATGGTGATCAGCGAGATGTTCGCGTCCAGCAACGGTCTCGGCTTCACGATCGTGCAGTTCCAGCGCAGCTTCGCGATTCCGGAGATGTGGAGCGGGATCATCCTGCTCGGCCTGCTCGGCTTCGCGCTCTCGCTGTTGTTCCGGCTCGCCGAACGGTGGGCGCTGCGGTGGTACGAGGGGCTGCGCGCGGCGCAGCGCCGGGCCGGTTAGGAGGGCCACGATGCTTGAAGTCAAAGGACTGCGGAAGGTCTACAGTTCCGGCAGCCGGGAAGTCGAAGCGCTTCGCGACCTCACGTTCACCGTCGACAACGGCGACCTGGTCTGCCTGGTCGGGCCGTCCGGCTGCGGCAAGACCACGCTGCTGCGCTGCATCTCCGGTCTGCTCACGCCGACCTCCGGCGAGGTCAAGGTCGGCGGCAACCCGGTCACCGGGCCGCCGCCGGGCATGGCGGTGGTCTTCCAGGAGTACGGGCGCAGCCTGTTCCCCTGGATGAGCGTGCGCGACAACGTCGAGTTGCCGCTCAAGCAGAAGAAGGTGGACCGGGCCCGCCGTAAAGAGCTGGTCGACACGGCCCTGGACGCGGTGGGTCTCAGCGGCACCGCGTCCGCGTACCCGTGGCAGCTCTCCGGCGGCATGCAGCAGCGGGTGGCGATCGCCCGCGCGGTCGCCTACGAGCCGTCGACGCTGCTGATGGACGAGCCGTTCGCGGCCGTCGACGCGCAGACCCGGGCCGATCTGGAGGACCTGGTCCGGGCGCTGTGGCAGCGGCTCAAGGTGACCGTGCTGTTCGTGACGCACGACATCGACGAGGCGGTCTACCTGGGCCGGCGCGTGGTGATGCTGTCGTCGTCGCCGACCGTCGTGCAGGACGAACTGGTCGTCGACCTGCCCGCCGAGCGGGACCAGCTGCACACCCGGGCGGATCCGCGGTTCGTCGAGCTGCGGACCCGGGTCTACGAGCAGATCCAGCTGGCCAAGAAGGCCGCGGCCAAGTAGCCCGACGGCATGGGGACGGCCCGGACCTCGATCCGGGCCGTCCTTTTTTCAGTCCAGGACCCGGCGCCGGCGGGACAGGCGGATGGCCTGACCGGAGAGCAGCGGCAGCAGCACCCCGGTGATCGCGGCGGCCAGCAGCCCGACGATGCAGACCTGCAGTTCGTTGGAGGCGGCCAGCCGGGAGGCGACCGTGAAGAACGGCTCGACCGGGTACAGCCGCATCGCCTCCATCAGCGCGATCGGGGTGAGCAGGAGCAACAGCGTCCACGCGCCCCGCGCCCGGCCGTCGGACGCGTCCCACAGCGCCACCACGACGCCGATCGCCAGCAGTGCCAGCGCGGTCAGATGCAGGACCAGCGTGGTCGGCGACAGATAGCTGCAGCAGAAGCTGTAGCCCCAGGTCGACGTCTCCCAGATGGTGCCGACCGGCTCGGACTCACCGGCGAGCGGCGCCGGCAGATGAGCGGCGGCCACCAGCACCGCGGCGACGGTGACGGCGAGCGGGGTCAGCCGGACCGGCCAGGACGGCGCGCGCGGGGCGCCGAGGGCCAGGGCGCTCAGCGCGAACAGCGGGATCAACAGGTAGGCCGGCATCGTCACCACCGGCATCCCGATCGCCCCGCGGACCAGCAGCAACGCCCCGAGCAGCAGGACCGCGCCGGCACCGGCCGCGCGGGCGACCCGGCCCGGGAACGCGGCGTAGGCCAGCACCGCGACCAGGCAGCCGAGGTAGGCCAGGGCGGCCGGCGTCCGGAACGGGCCGATCGGCGCGTTGAACGAGTAGGGCCAGAGGTGCTGGACCTCGACGGTGGCCAGGTAGTAGACCGCGATCGCGCCGAGCGCGGCCAGCGCGATCACCCCGGCCGCGGGCAGCCCGTCGGACAGGCCGCTCAGCCCGGCGACGCGTAGGCGTTCCCGCAGGCCCCCGCGGATCAGGTCGGCGGCGTCGGCCGGGCGCGGACGGCGCCGGTCGCCGGCCATCTCCAGGTAGAGGCCGACCAGCTCGTCCCCGCGCTCGCGCCGGTAGCGGGCCGGATAGGCGACGAGCAGCCGACGGTACGCCGTGGTCAGGTCACTCATGCCCAACTCACCCCGGCCTGGCCGAGGCCGTTCAACTTCGCGGTCGCCGCCTCGACGTGCCGGCGCATGCGCTCGGTCTCGGCGCGCAGCGCGCGCTCCCCGTCCGGGGTGATCCGGTAGTAGCGGCGCAGCCGCCCGTCGACGACCTCCTCCCGGTCGCGGGCGACCAGCCGGTCGTCGGCGAGCCGGTCCAGCGCGCCGTAGAGGGTGCCCGGCTTCAGCGCGACGCGCCCGTCGGACAGCCGGTCGACCTCGGTGATCAGGCCGTAGCCGTGCCTGGGCTCGTCGGCCAGGGCGGTCAGGATCAGGAACGTCGGTTCCCGCATGGGATCTGGCATGGTCGCCACTATATATCGGCCACGAAGTTATCTTCGCGTCGAGGTCACATGGATCGGAAAAGCGGGCCACGCCGATCCCCCGGCGTGGCCCGCGCTCCGTGGAAAATCAGTGCGCGGCCGCGGCCCGGATGACATCCCGGGCGCTGTCGCCGGCGGCGATCTTCCGGCTCAGGGTGCTCACCGCGGTCGGGTCCGGCTGCGGAACCGGAGCACACTGCTTGTCGGACCGGTTGCCGTTGACCCGCTTGGGCAGGGCGCCGGTCGCCAGGTAGTTCGCGATCGTGTCGTCGGTGCAGGCCACGCCGCTGAGCGAGCCGGCGTGCGTAGTGCCGCCGACGCCCTCGATCAGGACCGAGCGCGGGAAGCGCTTACGGACCTCGATCGAACCGGCGTACGGCGTCGCCGCGTCCTGCGTCTCGCTGATCAGCAGGAACCCGGGCGCCTTCGAGCCGTTGATCTGGACCGGCTTGCCCGGCTTGGTGCCCCAGTTCAGGCAGGGCGCGTTGTACCAGGCGTTGTTCCAGGTGATGAACGGGTACTTGGCGTAGATCTTCCAGTTGTCCCGCTGCCACTTGGACCAGTTGGTCGGCCACTGCACGTCGCTGCACTGGGTGGCCAGGTACATCGCGTAGTTGTTGTCGGCGCCCACGGCACCCGGCTCGGCGTAGTTCGCCAGCAGCAGCGTGGCGTCCTTCTCGTTCACCCACGCGGAGAACGCGTCGGCGACGTCCTGCCAGCCGTAGACGTAGTAGCCGGCCGAGACGAAGATGTCGTTCCACTCGTCGGGGCCGATCTTGCCGGCCGCCGGAGCGGTCCGCAGCGACTTCAGCACCGCGTAGTACTTCGCCTTGACCGCCTTGGCCGTGGTGCCGAGGTGGTAGATCGCGTCGTACTTGGCGACCCAGCCGAAGTAGACGTCCATGTTCTTGTCGAACTGGATGTCCTGGTCCAGGTTCGCGTCGTACCAGACGCGCCGCGGGTCGACCACGCCGTCGAAGATCGCCCGGCGGATCTTGTCCGGGTGCAGCGTGGCGTAGACCTGACCGAGATACGTCCCGTACGAGAAGCCGTAGTAGTTGATCTGCTTCGCGCCCAGGGCCTTGCGCAGGCTCTCCATGTCGGCCACCGAGTCGGTGGTCTTGACGTGGTCGAGCAGCGCGCCGCCGGCCTTGTCGCACTTCTTGGAATAGTCGGTGGCCTTCTTCAGCCAGGTCTTCTCCAGCGATTTGGTGACCGGCACGTAGTACGGCCGGTTGTAGCCGGCGTAGTCGACGTCGCAGGAGAGCGCCGGCACGCTGGAGCCGACGCCGCGCGGGTCGAAGCCGATCCAGTCGTAGAAGTCGCCGGCGCCGTTCGGCACGGTCTCGCCGATCACCGGCAGGCCGAGGCCGGAACCGCCCGGGCCGCCCGGGTTGGTCAGCATGACGCCCTGGTACTTGTCGGCGGTGGACTTGTGGTTGATCCGGGACACCGCGACCTTGATCTTGGTGCCGCCCGGCTTCGCGTAGTCCAGCGGGACGACCAGGAAACCGCACTGGGCGTTGCGGGCCTTCAGGCTGGCCCGGGTGCAGGTGCCCCAGTCGATGGCCGGTGGCGTGTAGCCGGAGTTGTCATGTTTCGCATGGGCCGCCGCGGCGACCGGGATCGTGCCCGCGCCGACGAGCAGGCCGACCGAGGCGGCGACGGTAGCCGCCAGGATTCTGCGCATCCCTTGCCTTCCGTTGTCGAGACGCCCGGCCGGCCTTTGGGCCGCACGGGCGATCTTTCGCAGACTAGTCATTCACACATCGAGATGCGCCACATCCGGAGCGACTATTTTCCGGACGGATCAAACGATGGCTAAGGCAAAATATAGGTACCTGACGATATGACGGGCGGGCCCATGACAAATGTCATGACCGTCGATACCTGTTTATTCGCAAGGGCCATCCCGTGCGACTTATGCCCGCCTTCTGGGTTGATATCGGAATTTCGACGCGCGGCTTCTCCCGATCCCTCCGGCGCGGGCCCGCGTAGGCCAGAATTGACGGCGCGTGACCACGAGAGGGGACTGGCATGCGGAGACGTGTGGCGTGGGCGGGGGCGCTGGCCGCGGGGGCGACCGGCGCGGTGTGGCTGTGGCGGCATCAGACCGGGATCCTGACGTCCCGGCCGGTCAACGAGTGGACCTTCACCCATCTGTCGCACCTGCTGCCGAGCGAGCCGGTGCCCCGGGCCGGCGCCCCGCGGCCGCTGCGGGCCGAGCCGCGCGGGCTGGCCGAGGTCGCCTACCGGCACGGCGGGATCCGGCGCACGCTGGCCGACCTGCATCGCCGGACGTTCACCACCGGGTTCGCGGTGCTGCACCGGGGCGTGCTGGTGCACGAGTCGTACCCCGGGCGGTTCGCCTCGCCGCGGGCCCGGTTCCAGCTGTTCTCGGTGACGAAATCGGTCACCTCGATCCTGGTCGGGATCGCCGTCGAGGAGGGGACGCTCGCCCTCGACGAGCGGGCCGCGACCTACTGCCCGGAGCTGGCCGGCACCGCGTACGACGGGGCGACGATCGAGCACCTGCTGCAGATGACCAGCGGCGCGGGCTTCTCCGAGGACTACGACGACCCGGACTCGGCGATCGTCGCCTTCGAGCGGGCGGTCACCGCCGGCGGGTCGCTGCTCGACGTGGCCCGCTCGGTGCCGCGCGCCGCGCCGCCCGGCGAGCTGTTCAACTACTCCACGATGGACAGCCAGGTGCTCGGCTGGGCACTGGAGGCGGCGACCGGGAAGTCGCTGGCGGCGTGGACCGCGGACCGGCTGTGGGCGCCGATCGGGGCCGAGCACGACGCGTTCCACGTGCTCACCCGGCGTAAGCCGCGGGTCGCGCTGGGCGGGGCGTCGCTCAACTGCTCGGTCCGGGACCTGGCCCGGATCGGGCTGCTGATGGCGCACGGCGGCGAGGTGGGCGGGCGTTACGTCGTACCGTCGAAGTGGGTTGATCGCAGCCGGGACCAGCGGCGGCCCGGAACCCTGCCGGCGGATTATCCGTCGCACTACGGCTATGCCAACCACTGGTGGACACTGCCCGGTGGCGCGTTCGCGGCGCTCGGGATCCACGGGCAGATGCTCTGGGTGGATCCGGAGGCGGACGTGGTGGTGGCCAAGACCAGCGCGTGGCCGACGGCCGACGATCCCGATCTGGACGAGGAGACAGTAGCCGCGTTGTCCGCTCTGACCGTTGCGCTGGGTTGCTCGGCTGCGTAATACTCGGCTACGAGCATTCGGAGGCGAGGGAGCGCACATGGCGAAGCGACGCAAGGTGGGCAACCTGCTCGGGTTGCACATCATGGCGACGCTGAGCATCCAGCCGATGCACCCCTACGAGATGGCCGCGCAGCTCAAGGCGTTCGGCAAGGATCAGGACATCAAGATCCAGTGGGGTTCGCTCTACACGGTCGTGCAGAACCTGGAGAAGCACGGTTTCATCGAGGCGACGGAGACGGTCCGGGAAGGCCGTCGACCCGAGCGCACGGTGTACCGGCTGACCGACGCCGGCCGGCACGAGATGTCCGACTGGGTGCGTGAGCTGGTCGGCACCCCCGAGCCGGAGTTTCCGAAGCTCCAGGCGGCCCTCTCGGTCGTCGGCGTGCTCCCGCCCGACGAGGTGATCGAGCTGCTCACCCAGCGACTCGCCATCCTCGCCGTGGAGAACGACCGGATGCGCTTCGAACTGCGCGGCCTGGTCGACCAGGTGCCGCGGCTCTTCCTGGTCGAGGCGGAATTCCGCCTGGCCATGCGGGAGGCCGAGGTCACCTGGATCACCGGGCTGCTCGGCGACCTGCGCGAGGGCCGGATGCCGGGCATGACCGCCTGGCGGCAGATCCACGAGACCGGGGAACTCCCGGACGACCTCTCCGGCCTGATGTCGGAGACGTAAGGAAAGAAGCCCCGGCCGGTGCGGGAACACCGGCCGGGGCCATGCCCCATCAACCGGCCGCGGGAACGGCCCGGCTCATCCGAGGCGTATAGCAGCAACCAGGATAACCGGGACACGGCCCGTGGCGATCTCGCGAAGGATCACCATGAGTGACGCCGTAACGGCACAAGATCTACGAAAGACCTATCCCGGCGGGGTACGGGCCCTCGACGGCCTCACCCTCACGGTCCGCGCCGGCGAGGTGTTCGGCCTGCTCGGGCCGAACGGCGCCGGCAAGTCCAGCACCGTCAAGATCCTGACCACGCTCGCCCGGCCGGACTCCGGCAGCGCCACCGTGGCCGGCCACGACGTGCTGCGTCACCCGGACCGGGTGCGCCGGGTGATCGGCGTCGTCCCGCAGCGGTCCGCCCTGGACCCGATGGCGACCGGACGCGACAACCTCACACTTCAAGGGCGGATCTTCGGCGTACGGGGAAAGCGCGTCGACGACCTCATCGAGCGCTTCGACCTCGGCGCCGCCGCGGATCGCGTGGTCCGCGGCTGGTCCGGGGGCATGCAGCGGCGTCTCGACGTGGCCCTCGCCCTGGTCCACAAGCCGGACGTGCTGTTCCTCGACGAGCCGACCACCGGGCTCGACCCGGAGGGCCGCGCCGAGATGTGGACCGAGATCGGCCGGCTCGCCGCCGACGAGTCGATGGCGATCCTGCTCACCACCCACTACCTGGACGAGGCGGACCGGCTGGCCGATCGGCTGGCCATCGTGGACGGCGGGCGGATCGTCGCCGAGGGCACGCCGGCGCAGCTCAAGGGGGAGTTGCGGGGTGACGCCGTACACCTGGAACTGCGCCTTCCCCCGGACGAGCCGCAGGCGCGGCAGGCGATCTCGCACGTCGCCGGCTTGCGGGAGGTCGCCCTGGACGGGCGGACGCTGAGCGTGCGGGCCGACGACGGCGCGGCCGCCGTCCCCGCAACCCTCGCCGCCCTGGAGTCCGCGGGCATCGGCGTGGCCACGGTGACCGTGGCGCGCCCGTCGCTGGACGACGTCTACCTGCGGCACGCCGGACGGAGGTACGCGGCATGACAACCCTTGTCGCACACACCTGGTGGATGACCGCCCGGCGGCTGAAAGTGCTGGTCAAGCAGCCCGCGTTCATCGTCATCATGCTGATCCAGCCGGCCATCTGGCTGTTCCTGTTCGGCACCTGTTCCGCAAGGTCGTCGAGATCCCCGGCTTCGGCGGCGGCGACTACCTGGACTACATCGTCCCGGGCGTCGTCGCGATGACCGCGGTGTCGTCGAACATGTGGTCCGGCATGGGCGTCCTCGATGAGATCGAGCGCGGCACGATGAACCGGCTGCTCACCACGCCGGTCGCGCGCGGGGCGATCATGAACGCGATGGTGCTCGAACAGGCGCTGTCGACCGCCGTGCAGGTGGCGGCGATCATCCTGCTCGGGCTGGCCGCCGGGGCGGCGTACCCGGGCGGCGCGCTCGGCCTGCTCGTGCTGATGGTCTCCGCGCTGCTGCTCGGCACGATCTTCAGCGCGCTGTCGAACACCGTCGGCATGCTGGTCCGGCAGCGCGAGACGATCATCGGGATCAACACGTTGCTGCTGCTCCCGCTGACGTTCCTGTCGTCCGCGTTCATGGCGTCGACGCTGATGCCGTCCTGGATGCGCCGGATCGCCGACTTCAACCCGGTGAACTGGACCCTCGACGCCGCCCGCGCGGCCATGCGGGACACCCCGGACTGGGGCGTGGTCGCCAGTCGCGGCGGATGGCTGCTGCTCCTGGCGGGAGTGATGGTGGTGCTCTCGACGCGCACGTTCCGCGCGTACCAAAAATCTGTTTAAAGGCTTTTTATTGCCTATGTCCGCTGGGGTGCAGATCGTCGCTCCCGCGGGGACCCTTCCGGGGTCTCGCAGGGCGCCAGGGCGCCAAGAACGCGAGACCCCGCAAGGGCGACGTCCGAGGGTGGTTGCGGTTTACCGAAAAACCCCAGGGCGTCGTGCTCGTCACCGCGGACTTCTCTAAAGGTGGGCGCGCGGGGCCCGATGATGCGGCCGTCCCTGGACCGGAACGGAAACGGAGACCGCACCGATGACGAGCCCCGCGCAGCCTGCCGGCTGGTACGCCGACCCGAGTGGCCTGCCCGCGACCCGCTGGTGGGACGGGCGGCAGTGGACCGAGCACCTCCAGCCCGGCCCCGCCGTCCTTCCCCCGACCGCGGGTCTCGGCGGCTACTTCCCGCAGGCGGCGCCGTCCGGCCCGCTGGTGCCGGGCGCGCACACCGTGGTGCCCACCGACCCGGACGCCGCGGAGATCTTCGCCGTCCAGTCGACCGGCGCCGCTGGCGCGGCCTTCCCCGCGACGCGGACCGCGACCGCCTCGGGCGGCGGCCTCCCGGCCCCGGCCGCCGAGCAGATCGACTACGCGATCCCACCGGTCGACGGCGGCACGTCGCCGGCCTCGATGTTCCTCACCAACGACCACCCGGCGCTCTCCCCCGCCGACGCCCTGTCCGCGTTCGGGAGCAGCCCGGCGGACCCGGACCGGCGCCCGACCGCCCGGCACGCGGCCGGCCTGCTGACCCACCCGCTCCTGCTGTCCACCCTGGCCGTGGTGATCCTGGCCGCCCTGGTCGTCTACGCCCTGCTCCTGCGCTGACCCCGGCCCGTCGCCGGCACCGGCCCGTCGCCGACCCCGCCCGAGCAGCACGGATCCGGTCTGCGGCACCGGTCCCTCGCACCGTCGCCGAGCAGCCCGGATCCGGTGTCGGCGACCGGACAGGGGCCGAGGGCCGCCGAACGGACTTGAAATCCGTCCGGATTGGGTACCTGATGGATACCAAAGGCAGTGAACGATCATGGATGGATACGGCGCGGGCCGTGCCAGGCTCCCGCTGACGTGGTCCCACTGCCCGGCCGGCGTCCCCGGGGAGGTCCACGATGGCCGAACACGCGGCGGCAGATCGACGCCGGAGCTGGCTGATCGCGCTCGCCGCGGCAGCCCTGCTGCTGATCCTGCTCGCCCTCACCCTGTCGTTCTGTCAGAACACCTCCGCCGACGACCGGACCACGGCCGCGCCCGGCGCGAGCGGGTCCGCCGAGACGCTGCCACCGGTCTCCGGGCCGGGCACCCTGTCGCCGAAGACGACCGGGCCCGCGTCGCCCGCCGCCTCGGCGACCGGAGACGGCGACAAGAACGTGGCGCCGGCGACCACCACCCCGCTGGCCACCAAGTCGGCCACGCCGAGCAAGAAGCCCAGCCCGAAGCCCAGCACGAAGCCGGCCACCACCAAGGCGACACCGGCCGGCGGCGTGGACGCGGGCGGCGGCGCCGGGCTGACCGGGCGCCGGTCGTCGCTGCTGGTCGCCGGGGTGTTCCTGCTGGTGGCCGCGTTGGTCACGGCGCGGTTCGCGATCGGCCGCGCGGCGCGCGACTGACGGCGTAGCCACCACATGTCGCTGCCGCCGCGCTCCCCGCTCCGGATCCGCAATCCGCGCGCCGCGGCGTTCTCCCTGGTCCTCGCGGTTCTCGGCGCCACCGTCACCGTGCTCGGCCTGTTCACCGACGACGCCCTCCCGCCGCCCGAGGCCGCGGCACTGACCTGGGACAACGTCCCCGCGCCGAGCGCCACCACGGCGACCCGGAAGCCGGCGGCGAAGCGCGGCCCACCGACCCGGCTGGACATCGCGGCGATCGGCGTGCACACCCCGATCACCGCGATCGGCCTGCGGGACGACGGCACCCTGGACACTCCGCCGCTGCGCTCGGACGCGCCGGCCGGCTGGTACCGGGGCTCGCCGGCGCCGGGTGACCCCGGCCCGGCGATCGTGGTCGGGCACGTGGACACCGCGCGGGACGGCCCGGCGGTCTTCTTCCGCCTGCGCGAACTCAAGGTGGGCGACACCATCGCGGTACGGCGTTCCGACCGTACCGTCGTGCGTTTCACCGTCGTCAAAGTCGCGAGCTACCTGAAGAAGGCCTTTCCCAGCGAGGAGGTCTACGGCTCGACGCCCACCCCGTCGCTGCGCCTGATCACCTGTGGCGGCTCGTTCGACCGCGACCGGGGCAGCTATCGGAGCAACATCGTGGTCTTCGCGACGGCAACGCCATAGGGCCGGTGAAAGAGAGCGCTCTCGGTACCGGTTCCGGCCCGAACGGGCAACATGGTTCCGGAACCTGGGCGGCTTGCCCGCATTGACGGGTGTATGCGCTGGGACGCCACTTGACATGGAGGCGGACCGATTGCTTCCGTGACCTGGATCATTGCGATCTTGTTTCGGAAGGGGCTCCTTCGCATGACTTCCACCCGCCGGCGCACCGCGCTTCGCCGGACCACCGCCGGCGCGTTCGCGTTCGGCCTGGCTCTCACGGCGGTGACGGCGCAAGCGGCGCCGGCCGCCGCTCACACCTCCACCTCCGCGCCCAGCCTGGGCGCGAACGTCACCGTCTTCGACCCGAGCATGCCGGTCAGCCAGATCCAGGCCACCCTGGACGCGGTGAACGCCAAGCAGGTCGGCAACGAGATGGGCACCGACCGCTACGCGTTCCTGTTCAAGCCGGGCACCTACGGCACCGACGCGCAGCCGCTGCAGATCAAGGTCGGCTACTACACCGAGATCGCCGGCCTGGGTGCCAACCCGGGCGACGTGGTGATCAACGGCAAGGTCGAGACCTACAACCGCTGCCTGGAGAACGACGGGACCAGCAACTGCCTGGCCCTGGTCAACTTCTGGCGGACCGTGGGCAACCTGACCGTCAACATCAACGGGGCGGGCCAGGACGGCTGCCGGCAGACGGCCAACTTCTGGGCCGTCTCGCAGGCCGTCTCGCTGCGCCGCACCCAGTTCAACAACGGCACCCTGTCGCTGATGGACTACTGCACGGCCGGCCCGCAGTACGCCTCCGGCGGCTTCATCGCCGACTCCAAGGCGCAGACCATCGTGAACGGGTCGCAGCAGCAGTGGCTGACCCGCAACAGCGAGGTCACGAGCTGGTCGAACGGCGTCTGGAACCAGGTCTTCTCGGGCGTCATCGGCGCCCCGGACGACTCGGCGTTCCCGAACCCGCCCTACACCACGCTGGCGAAGACCCCGGTCAGCCGGGAGAAGCCGTACCTGTTCGTCGACGCCAAGGGCAGCTACCAGGTCCACGTCGCCGCCGCGCAGCGCGACACCGCCGGCGTCACCTGGGACTCCCCGGGACGGAACATCCCGCTGAGCGACTTCTTCGTCGCGAAGCCCGGTGACTCCGCCGCGAAGATCTCCCTGGCCGCCGCGCTCGGCAAGAACATCCTGTTCACGCCGGGTGTCTACGACATCGACCGCAGCATCGACATCTGGCGGCCGAACACCGTGGTGCTGGGCATCGGCCACGCGACGCTGACCGCCACCAAGGGCTCCACCCCGCTGCAGATCGAGGACGTGCCCGGCGTGATCGTGGCCGGCATCTCGATCGACGCCGGCTCGCAGAAGTCGTCCGCGCTGCTGCGCGTCGGCCGGGGCGGGCACAGCTTCCTGACCCAGCCGAACAACCCGACCACGCTGCAGGACGTGTACTTCCGCGTCGGCGGCCCGCACGTCGGCAAGGCCACGACCGCGCTCGAGGTCAACAGCGACGACGTGCTGATCGACCACACCTGGGTGTGGCGCGCCGACCACGGCGTCGAGGGCTTCACCGGTGGCGACACCGAGCGGTGGAAGACCAACATCGGCACGTACGGCGCGATCATCAACGGTGACGACGTCACCGCGACCGGCCTGTTCGTCGAGCACTTCCAGAAGTACAACACCGTCTGGAACGGCAACGGCGGCACGACGGTGCTCTACCAGAACGAACTGCCGTACGACCCGCCGACGCAGGCCGACTGGATGAACGGCAAGGTCGAGGGTTACGCGGGTTACAAGGTCGGGGACAAGGTCAAGACCCACCAGCTGTACGGGGCGGGCGTCTACGTCTTCAACCAGAACAACCCGTCGATCCACACCGAGAACGGCTTCGAGGCTCCGCAGCGACCGGGCGTGCAGCTGCACCACATCATGACGGTGAACCTGAGCGCCGGCGTGATCGACCACGTCGTCAACGGCGTGGGCGACGCGGCGGACACCACCAAGGTGGGCGTTCCGGTGTACGTCAACCAGTACCCCGCCGTACCGTAATGATGATCTTTTGAACCATGCGGTGGTCACCCTCCTTCCGGAGGGTGACCACCGCGTTTCTTTCTGTTTCCGGTACGGGTAATCCCCGGTGATGACTGCCGCGACCAGCACCGAACCGTCGCTCAATCGGGTGATCGGGCCAGGACTCCTGCTGCTTTTCGTGATCGGCGACATCCTCGGCACCGGCGTCTACGCGCTGACCGGGAAGGTCGCCAACGAGGTGGGCGGCGCGGTCTGGCTGCCGTTCCTGGTGGCCTTCGTGGTCGCCCTGCTGACCGCGTTCAGCTACCTCGAACTGGTGACGAAGTATCCGCGGGCGGCCGGCGCCGCCCTCTACACACACCAGGCGTTCGGCCTGCACTTCTTCACGTTCATGGTGGCGTTCGCGGTGATGTGCTCCGGGCTGACCTCGGCCTCCAGCGCGGCCAAGGCGTTCGCCGGGAACTTCGGCTCGGCCGTGCACCTGGACTCCTTCCCGACCGTGGTCGCGCTCGGCTTCGTCACGCTGATCGCGCTGGTCAACTTCCGCGGCGTCGGCGAGAGCGTCAAGGCGAACGTGGTCCTGACCTGCGTCGAACTGACCGGGCTGCTGATCGTGATCGGCGTCGCGGCGTGGGCGCTCGGCGCCGGGAAGGGCGATCTGAGCCGGCTCGGCGACTTCAACACGCCGCCCGGCGACAGCGTGGTGCTGTCGGTGACCGCGGGCACCGCGCTCGCCTTCTTCGCGATGGTCGGCTTCGAGGACTCGGTCAACATGGCCGAGGAGACCCGGGACCCCTCGCGGACCTTCCCCAAGGTGATGCTGACCGGCATCTGCGTGACCGGGGTGATCTACGTCCTGGTGGCGATCTCGGCGGTCGCCCTGGTCCCGCCCGCCGACCTGGGTCAGGGCGAGACCCCGCTGCTCAAGGTGGTGCAGGCCGGGGCGCCCGGGTTCCCGCTCTGGCTGTTCGCCTGGATCACCATGTTCGCGGTGGCCAACAGCGCCCTGATCAACATGATGATGGCCAGCCGGCTGCTGTACGGCATGGCGAACGAGGGCGTCCTGCCGCGGATCCTCGGCCGGGTGCACCCGTCCCGGCGTACCCCCTGGGTGGGGATCGTCTTCACCACGCTGATCGCGTTCGGGCTGATCTGGTTCGCCGACCTGACGGCGCTCGGCGGGACCACGGCGCTGCTGCTCCTCTGCGTGTTCACGGTGGTCAACGTGGCGGTGCTGGTGCTGCGCCGGGACCCGGTCCCGCACCGGCACTTCCGTGCGCCGACGGTGATCCCGGTGCTCGGAGCGGTGGCCTGCGCGTTCCTGGCGAGCCCACTCAGTGGACGGGCCGCCGCCGACTATCAGGTGGCCGGGATCCTGCTGCTGATCGGGGTGGTGCTGTGGGCGATCACGTACGCGGTGCACCGTTCCGCACCCCGAATCGATCCCACCCATTCGTCATAGTGAGCACCCTGCTCGTGGCTACTGATGGTGATGTGCGAAGCTGCCCGCTACCACATGCACCCTCATCTCCTGCCCGGAGGCCCGATATGGCTGAAATTCTCTCCCTTGTGGCCGGGCTCGTGATCGGCCTGATAGCTGGATGGTTCATTCGTGGTCGCCGCGACGGGGCTGAGGCTCCCGCGGTGGCTGCGCCGGCTGCGACGACCGAGACCGTTCCCGCCCCCTCCACCTCTTCGACCTCGGCCCCTTCTTCGGCCTCTTCGTCGGCCCTGGAGGAGTCCGACTCGGTTGCTTCGCCGGCTGAGGAGATCGCTCCGATCGCCGTCGTCGAGTCCACCGAGTCCACCGAGTCCATCGCCGTCATCGACGCGGCCCCGGTCGCCTCGCCGGAGTCGGCCGAGGAGACCTCCGCGGACGACACCGTCACCGAGCGGGTCGTCCCGGCCGCCGCCTCGGCCGAGGTCGTCGAGCCCGAGCCCGTGGTCGTGGTCGCCGAGCCCGAGGTCGCCGAGCCCGTCGCGGTTGACGAGCCGGTCGAGCCGGTCGCGGTCGTCGAGCCCGTCGCCGCTCCCGAGCCGGTGGCTGCCCCGGAGCCCGTCGCGGCCCCCGAGCCCGTCGCCGCCCCCGAGCCGGTCGCCGCGGCCGAGCCCGTCGCCGCCGAGCCCGCCCCGGTGCAGGAGTTCTTCGAGGAGCCGATCCCCGAGGAGGCCGAGGAGGCGTCCCCGATCATCGAGCCCGCCGCGGGCCCGGTCGAGGAGTTCCCGCCGGCGCACGTCCACGAGCCGGACGACCTCACCAAGATCCCCGGCATCGGCCCGAAGGTCGCCATGGCCCTCGCCGCGGCCGGCATCACCACCTACTCGCGGCTGGCCGACTCGGACGCGACCGACCTCAAGAAGGCGATCGCGGCGGCCGGCATGCGCGGCTCGGCGAGCCTGGTCACCTGGCCCGCGAAGGCCCGCGAACTGGCCGGCACCACCAACTGATCGGGTGGGTCCGGCCTCCTCCGGGGGGCCGGATCCACGTTGTCGCGAAAACTGACCCTGAAGAAGTAGCAAGTCAGGAGCGCCCCCGCCGATGTGAGGGGCTGTCCGGTTGCCAGCAAGTTCTTCAGGAGGTCCCGATGACCACGATCACCGCCACCGCGTCGTCGTCCGACAGCCAGGCTGCCTGGGCGCGGCTGCAGGCCTCCCGCCGTCAGCTGGCCCAGGACCTGATCCCGGTACAGGCCGACGCGCAGACCATCACCGCCGACCGCGCGGCCGTCGCCGCCGCCGAGGCCGAGCTCGCCCGCCTCCAGGGTGGCCGGGACGTCGTCTCCGGAAAGGTCGCCGCCACCGCGGTGCAGGCCGAGAGTGCCGCCGTCGCGCAGGAGCGGACGGTACAGGCCACGCAGACCAAGAAGGACCTGCCGTTCGGCCGCGCCCTCGACGTGACCGTCTGACGGATCCCCTCCCTCGACGTGACCGCCCGACGGAGCCCCTCCCCCGGTGTGACCGTCTGACGGATCCCCGACACCCCCGGATCCGGTGAAAACGGCACATCGCCGCGAACCGCCCGGGAAGCCCGTCCAAGACCACATCGGCCCAGCTAGATCGCCGCACAACGGCCGGAACCCGACAAAGATCAACAACGCAAGGTCATCACCCGCGGACAGTTCGTAATCATCCAGGGGTTCCGGCTCGGCTCCGAACGTCGCACCATGGACCGAGGGTGATGCGATGAGCGGGCGACGGCTGGCAGTTGTGGTGACGGTCGAGCACCATGACGATCCGGTCCTGCGCAGATACGCGGTGCCATCGGCGGACGTGCGAACTCTCGCCGCCGCCCTGGGCGACCCGGGTCTGGGCGGATTCGACGTGGAGTTCCTCCAGGATCCGGAGACCTGGGACGTCTACCAACGGTTGCAGGCCCTGTGCGACGGCCGGACCGGGGCGGACAGCCTGCTGGTCTATTTCCGCGGCATCCTGCTCACCGGCCCCAGCGGTGGCCTCTACCTGGCCACCCCGGACACCGTCATGCAGCGTCCCGCCGACACCGCCGTCGACGTGACCCGGCTCGACGCGCTGATCCATCGCAGCCTGGCCGGCCAGGTCGTCATCGTGCTCGACGGGCGCACCGGCGGCCCGGTCGACGCCGGCGCCTACTTCCCCGCCGCGCGCGCCGCGGGCGACCGCAGCCGGGTGGTGATCACGGCGGCGGCCCGGCCCGAGCCGCCCACGTTCGCCGGCCTGCTCGCCGACGGCATCCGGAGCGGCGCCGCCGACCGGAACCGGGACGGGTACACCGGGATCGACGAGGTCTTCGACCACCTGCTGGAGCGGGATCCGTCCGTACGCCACTGGGTCTTCGGATCCGGCCGCCAGCCGTTCGTGTCCAAGGTGCGCAAGCCCGGCAGTGATCAGATGGGGTTGATCGCCGAGCTGGCCGCCACGGCCGCCGGCACCGATCTGAGCCAGGCCGCCCAGGCCCGCACCACCCTGGCCCGCCTGGCCACCGGCAACGACCGCGTCGCCGCCGCCGCTACCGCGGCGCTGCGCCGCACCTCCCTCCGACTCGCGGAGGCGGCGATCGATTTCGGCCGCGTCGCTCCAGGCAGCAAACAATTGGACGTACGGGTGGCGGTCACCGGCCCGCCGCTGATCGCCGCGTCCCGGATCGTCACGTCCGTCGACGCCGTGCGCGCCACGTTGGAGGGCGACCAGCTGCGGGTCTCCTGGCTCCCGACGGCCGGCCGGTTGACCGCCGAGGTGACCGTGGAGGGCCCGGCCGGCTCCGCCCACCTGTCCGTCACCGGCGAGGTCTCCACCCAGGGCATCCCGGCCCCGGACTCCCCGCCCCCGGGCATCCCGGCACTGGGCTCCCCGCCCCTGAGCTCCCCCGCCCTGCGTTCTCCGGCCCTGGGTTCCCCCGCCCTGAGCTCCCCGGCCCCCGCCACACCCGACTCCGCCGGGCCGTTTACCCCCGCCACCCCCAGATCCACCCCATCCGCTGCCGCCGCCGCCCCCGGAGCCGCCGGCCCCCTCGCCGCCACCCCCGGAGGCGCCGGTCCCCTTGCCGCCGCACCCGGACTCGCCACGCCTTTCGCTGCCGCGCCCTCTGCCGGCGCGCCCGGATTCCGCTCGGCCACCGGCAACCCCCAGCCGAGCTCTGGTGTCCCGGTCACCGCCCAGCCGACGTCCGGCATCCCGGCAGCCGCCCAGCCCACGTCCGGCGCCCCGGCTGCCGCCCATCCCAGGTCCGGCGCCCCGGTTGCCGCCCAGCCCACGTCTGGTGCGCCGAGCGCAGGCCAGCCCGTCTGGCCCGGCGCGCCGGTCGGCCCGCAGCCGAACTGGCCCGGCACCCAGCCCGGAGGCCCGGCCCAGCCACGCCGCTCCGCCCCTCCCGGCCAGCCACTGGCCTATCCAGAACCTCCCCCGCAGCCGGCACCGCCCGGCCAGGCATTCACCCTGCCGACCTCGGACGCACCCACCGAACGGTGGCCCAACCAGCCGGCCTCCGGACCGCCGAGCGCGCCGTGGGCAGATCAGCAGCCGCTGAGCACCCCGGTCGACCCATGGCCCGACGCACCAACCTCCAACGCGCCGAATTCCGGCGTCCCCTCATATGGCTTCCCGTCACCCGGCATCCCGTCTTCCGGCGCCCCGTCACCCGGCATCCCGTCATCTGGTGCCCCGTCACCCGGTGTCCCGTCCGGCAGTGTGTCGGCCTCCGACAGGCCCACCTCCGCCGTGCCGTACCCGGGGATTCCAGCGCAGCCCAGCCCTCAGAATCGGGCGCCAGCCGAACCGGAACCAATCCCGCAAGCCTCACACGGCCCCTGGTCAGGTGCACCGCACCGCCCCGGAACCCCCGCCACCTCCTGGTCCAACGGCGCCACCGAGGAACTGTCCCGCCCGAGCGGTACCTGGTGGGCCCAGGTCCCGGACGCCGGCCCCCAGCCCCCGGCCCAGCGACAGCCCACTCACGACAACGCACCCACCGAAGCGGCAGGGATCTCGGCGGCGGACATCTGGCCCGGCTCTCCGGCAGAACCGGCTACCAGCGCGGAGAGCCTCGGCCCGTGGCCAAGCTCGCCCGCAGAACCTGCGGCCCCGTTGATCTCCGCAGCCCCGGCAGCCCCGGCAGCCCCCACAAGCCAAACAGAGCCCGTGACCCCGCCAGAGCCCGCGCCTCTGGAAGAGCCCGCGACGCCGATGGCCCAGGCAGCCGTCGCGGTCCCTGCGGAGCCTCCGGTCACGGTGGAGCCTGCGGTCACGGTGGAACCTGCGCTCCCGGTGGTTCTCACCGCACCAGCAGAGACCGAGGTCCCGGCGGAGGCTGCCGGCGCGGCCGCAGGTCCGGCCACGGATGCGCAACCGGCGCAGACTTCGTCTACCGAACACCAGCCTCTCGAACCTGACCACCAGCCGGAGAACGGCAAACCGCAGGCGACCGAGCCCGCACCCACCTGGTCGAACGTCGCCCCGGCCTGGTCCGACGCCGCCTCCGGCGGCCCGTCCACAAGCCCCGGTAGCACCGGAAACGGGCAACCCAGCGCCCCTGAGACCCAGTGGACCAGCCCCGACCCGGCCGCTGAAGGCCAGGAGTCGCCGGTCCCGTCTGCCGTCGCGCAGACGGAAGCAGTCGCGAACCTCGAAGAACCGGCAGATCGTCAGTCCGCCGACGACGCCGAGAAGCGCTCCGACGCGAGCACGGTCGGGGTAGCAGCGGCTGGAGCCGCGGCCGGCGGTTTCGTCGGAAGTTGGCTGGCCACACAGTCGACGCCGAGCCAACCCAGCAACCAGGCGGATCACCCCGACGAGCAGGCCGACCAGCCCGGCACCCTGGCGAGTCAGCCGCACGAGCAGGCCGACCAGCCCAGCACCCAGGCGAGTCAGCCGCACGAGCAGGACCGGTCCGGAGACCTCCAGCCCGCCCACGGCCACGAGACCACCGGAGCGCCGGTTTTCGGGATCCCCAACGCCCCGGGATCCGAGAGCGCGCCGTCGATCTCCAGCTCCCCCGCCGGACCGTGGCCCGGTGACCAGGCAGCGGGCCGCGGCGTATTCGACCAGGCCCAGCCCGGTTTCGGATGGCAGCCGCCAACCACCGTTGCCGCATCCACACCATCGAGCAGCGAGCCGCAAGCCACCGATCCCGGATCGCCGCTGTCGAGCGCCCCACCGGCAGTTACCGATCACGTATCGCCGCTGTCGACTGCCCCACCGACAGGGGCCGTTCCCGAATCGCCGCTGTCGAGCGCCCCACCGGCAGCCGCCGCTCCCGAATCGCCACTGGCGAGCGCCCCACCGGCAGCCGCCGCCGCTCCCACGTCGGCGGTGCCTGGCGCGGGCACCACCGGGCAGTGGCCTGGCGCCGGGCCGGGATCGATGCCACCGCCTGTCGGCTTCCCGGAGCAGCAGGCGGAAGCTTTGCCGAGCACCGAACAGTGGCCCGGTCCCGGGGTGGACACGACGCTCGCGAACTCCGGCTTCCCGGAACAGCGGACGGATGCGGGCCATGCCGGGCAGTGGCCGGGGGCCGGCGATCCCGACGAGACCTGGGCGAATCAGCCCGGCGGACACCAGGCGCCCTCCTGGGAGGCTGGATCCGCGGCGGCCGCGGCCGGTGGTTGGCCGCGCCCGGCGCAGCAGAGCGACGAGACGACCGTTCCGAACACCGGCTGGCCGGGGACCGCGGAACCCCCGTCGGGCCTGGCCGGCTCGCCCAGAGCAGGTGGCCCGCCGATCGGACCGGCGCCGACCGGCGGCCTGGCGGGTGCCACGCCGACCAGCGGCGGGATCGCCGGATCGCCGTCCGGCCGGGTCACCTGGGACGGGCCGGGCGACTGGGAGCAGAGCACCGTCGTCCCCGGCCCGGGAGGTTGGACCGGAGCGCCCGCCGAGCAGCCCCAGTGGCAGGGCGCGGGAGCCAACGCCTGGCCGACCTCGCCCGCCGGGTGGCCGGCTTCGCCGAGCTGGCAGCAGCCACCGGCCGGTCCGCCGGGCGTAGCGGGCGGCGACGCCCCGTACGGAAAGAATCCGCCGCATGGCCGGCGGCGCCTCAGGGTGGCCGGGATCCTGCTTCTCGCGTTGATTCTCGCGGCCGGCGCCTACCTGGGGATTCGTTACGCGAACGGGCGCAAGAACAACCCCGGACCGGAGGCGGCGCCGACGCAGACCGTGACCCAGCAGCCCGCGCCGACCACCCTCCCGACGGAGCCGACCGCGGCGATCCCGGCGAGTCTCGGCGTTCCGGTCGTGGTGGACACGATCAAGGCCGTCGGGCGGGAGCCGGAGGGCGTCGTGGTCGCGCCGGACAACCGGACGGTCTACGTCGCTGACCAGGGCGCCAAGGCCGTGTTCTTCGTCGACGCGACGACCGGCAAGGCGAGCTCGATCCCGGTGCCGAACACGCCCCGGTTCATGGCGTTGTCCGGAGACGGCACGCGGCTCTATGTGTCGATGTTCGAGAACGACTTCAGCGCCAACGCGATGGCGGTGATCGACACCGCGAAGCGCAGTGTGCTCACGTCGGTGCCGACCGGGCCGCGCCCGTTCGAGCCGGCGGTCGCGCAGGACGGGCGGGTCTGGCTGCCGATCCACAACGGCGCGCGGGTGGAGATCTACGACGGGGAGACGCTGGCCAGGCAGTCGCAGATCAGTGTCCCGCCGAACCCGCACTGGATCGACTTCACGCCGGACGGCAAGCGCGCCTTCACCTCGGACCACGAGTCGAGCAGGATGTCGGTGATCGACACGGCGACCCTGAAGGTGCTGGCCAACGTGTCGGTGGGCCGTTCGCCACACAGCGTGGCGATCACGCCGGACGGGAAGACAGTCGTGGTAACGAATTACGACGTCAACACCGTCGAGACGTACGACACGACGACGCTCAAACTCACCCAGCGTTACAAGGTCGGCAAGCTGCCGCAGGCGGTGATCGTGTCGCCGGACGGCGTCCACGCCTACGTGGTGAACGAGGGCTCGGACACCCTGTCGGTGCTGGACCTGAAGACCAAGAAGCTGGCGGCCACGGTCAAGGTCGGCGACAGCCCACGGGTGGTCGCGCTGTCGCCGGACGGCCTGCGGCTTTACGTGACGGCCGGGCGGGACGGGGCGGTCACGGTGCTGAAGGCCGCCGAGGGGTGACCGGTAGTCTCGCCGGATGCGCCTGCTGACCTTCAACACCCTGTTCACCGGGGATGTCCGGCCACGGCTGCGGGCGCTCGGCGAGATCCTGCGGGAGTCCGATTTCGACATCGTCTGCCTCCAGGAGGTGATGTATCGGAGCAACGCGGCGCTGCTCCGGCGGCACTTTCCGCACTCGGCGTGCGCCGGCACGGTCGTACTGAAAGGGGGTCTGGTCCTTCTTTCTCGTCTGCCGATCGACCGCTGGCGTTTCGTCCGGTTTCCGCTGGCCGGGCCGGCTCGTCCGGAGTTCCTGATGCGCAAGGGCGCGCTGTTCGCGGAGATCGGCGACCTGGTCGTGGTGAACACACACCTGTCGGCGAACCGCGACGACGACTGGTCACCGGGCAACCGGTACACCGTCGTCGAGCGTGGTGAACTCGACGTGCTGGCGCGCGAGCTGGCCGGGATCGATCAGGCCCGCCCGGTGGTGGTCACCGGCGACCTCAACCTGCCCCGGGATGCCGAGGTCCTCGCCGATTTCCGGGAGCGCGCCGGGCTGGCCGACGCGATGGCCGGGGACACCCGCCCGACCTATCGCCCGTCGCCGCAATGGCCGAATCCGCCCGCATTCGATCACCTCCTGGTCAGAAATGCCGGAACCGCGCACGCCGATCTGGCCCTGCGGGACGAGGTGGCCCTGCCCGGCGGGCGGCGTGCGCACCTATCCGACCACTATGGAGTGGCAGCGGAAATAGTTCTTTAGAAGGGTTTTTCGGCGAGGATTGCCTGGTAACTTCGCCGCATGGCAACGGAATCCGGCGTCGATCGCGGCAAACTCAGCAGGCTCGCCGAGCGTGAGCGGGCCACCTTCGCCGAGCGTCACCCACGCTCCGCGGCGGCGTATGGGCGCGCCGACCACCTCTTCGGGCGCGTGCCGATGACGTGGATGAACAAGACCGCGGCCGGCTTCCCGATGTATCTGAAGACCGCCCGCGGCAATCGGCTGACCGACCTCGACGGCAACGAGTTCATCGACTTCTGCCTGGGTGACACGGGTGCGATGGCCGGCCACTCCCCCGCGCCGGTGGTCGCCGCGGTGACCCGGCGCCTCGGCGAGCTGGGCGGCGCGACCACGATGCTGCCGACCGAGGACGCCGCGGTGGTCGGCGCCGAGCTGGCCAACCGGTTCGGGCTGCCGTTCTGGAGTTTCGCGCTGACCGCGACCGACGCGAACCGGTGGGCGATCCGGCTCCTGCGCGCCGTCACCGGTCGGCAGAAAGTGCTGGTCAACAGCTATTGCTACCACGGCTCGGTGGATGAGTCGCTGATCGTCGTCGGGCCGGACGGGCACGGCCGCAGCCGCGAGGGCAACGTCGGCGCGCCGGTCGACGTGACCGAGACCAGCCGGGTCGCCGAGTTCAACGACCTGGCCATGCTGGAGCGCGAGCTGGCGCACGGTGACGTGGCGGCGGTGCTGATGGAGCCGGCGCTGACCAACATCGGCATCGTGCTGCCCGAGCCCGGCTACCTGGCCGGCGTCCGCGAGCTGACCAGGAAGTACGGGACCTATCTGATCAACGACGAGACGCACACGTTCTCGGCCGGGCCGGGCGGGGCGACCCGGTTCTGGGATCTCGAGCCGGACGTGCTGACCATCGGCAAGGCGATCGGTGGCGGCGTGCCGGTCGGCGCCTACGGTCTTTCCGCGGAGCTGGCCGACGCGCTGACCGGCCGCGCCGACCTCGACCTGGTCGACATGGGCGGCGTCGGCGGCACTCTCGCCGGCAACCCGGTGTCGATGGCCGCGACCCGCGCGACGCTGGAGGAGGTGCTGACCGAGGGCGCGTTCGCCACGATGATCACGACGGCGTCGGCATTCGCCGACGGCATTCAGAAAATCATTTCGGCGTACGGCGTTCCGTGGTCGGTGAGTCGCCTCGGTGCCCGGGTGGAGTATCGGTTCGCCGCCCCGGCTCCGCGCAACGGCACCGAGTCGGCGGCCAGTGCTGACGCCGAATTGGAGGACTTCCTGCACGTCTACCTGGCGAATCGTGGGGTGCTGCTGACCCCGTTCCACAACATGGCGCTGATGTGCCCCGAGACGACCCTCGACGACGTCGCCCGCCATCACGAGATCTTCGACCAGGCCCTCAGCGAGCTGACCGCCTAGGACCCCGTCCGGCGGGCTCGGCGGCGTTCGGTCAGGCGGCGGGCTTTGACGTGGGTACCGCAGTCCTCCATCGAGCACCAGCGGCGGGTGCCGTTGCGGCTGCGGTCCAGGAAGAGCCAGCCGCAACCGCCTTCGTCGAGTGGGCAGGTTCGCAGGCGGCTGCGGTCCGCCGTGCGCACCAGATCGACCAGGGCGTCGGCCAGCCGGTCCGGGATCATCCAGGCCGGATCGGTGCCGACGCGGAGGTGCGCTGGGCCGGCATCGCGGGCGGCGACCGGCTCTGAGTGGGCGCGCGCGGGGGCTTCGCGATCGGCGACGAGTTCGGCGCCGGCGCGGTCGGCGCCGGCGCGGTCGGCGCCGGCGCGGTCGGCGACGAGTTCGGAGCGGGCGCGGTCGGCGATGAGTTCGGAGCGGGCGATTGCCTGGGACCAGCGGTGGGTCAGCTCGGGGAGTCGGGCGCCGGCCAGCACCGGGTCGATCAGGGCGCGCAGGGCGCGCGCGTCGGCCAGGGCAGCCTCGCCCGCTTCCAAGGGCGACGGTGCAGGTTGAGCAGGCGCGGGCTGCGGCTGCGCGGACTGCGGCTGCGCGGGCTGCGGCTGCGCGGGCTGCGGCTGCGCGGGCGGGGGTGTTGGGAGGGGCAGTGCCCAGGCTGCCGCGATTAGTGGGGCTTCGGGCTCGGTGACTACGCCGGCCAGGAGGGCCCAGGCCAGCAGGGCTTGCGGGGTGGTCAGGTGGTCGGTTTCCACGATCACCGTTGGCGGCACCGTCGCTCTGTCGGACAGCGGGGGGCTGGGTGGGCGGGGCTCGACCGTGTTGGCCAGGTTCAGGGCCGGGTGGCCGCCGACGATCCGCATGCTTCCACCATAGCTCTGGACGGTGGTAGCGTCGGTAGTAGCTACCACCGAGCCATGGTCAAGGGGGAAGCACATGCGCGTGTGGATCACGGTCGGGGCGCTGGCGCTCTCCACCTTCCTGTACGTGACGATCGAGAACCTTCCGATCGGGCTGCTTCCCCAACTCGCCCGGGGGCTCGGCGTCAGTGACTCCGCCGCGGGACTGCTGGTCACCGCATACGGGCTGGTGGTCGTGCTGACCACACTGCCGCTGACCCGGTTCGCGCACCGGTTCGGGCGGCGCCGGCTGATCACGTTCCTGCTGGCCGTCTCGGTGGCCGGGACCGTGCTGTCGGCGCTGGCGCCGTCCTACCCGGTGCTGCTCGGCGCGCGGATCGCGGTCGCCATGAGCCAGGCCGTGTTCTGGGCGGTCATCACCCCGGCCACGGCCGCGCTGGTCGAGCCGGGCCGGCGGGGCCGGGCCATGTCGGTGCTCTTCGGGGGTAGCTCGATCGCGCCGCTGCTGGGCATCCCGGCCGGCACCTGGCTGGGGCAGCAGACGAGCTGGCGGGTCGCGTTCTTCGCACTCGCCGGGATCGGGCTCGTGGTCCTGGTCGTGGTCGCCGCGCTGATGCCGGAGCTGCCGCCCGGCGGGAGTGACGCCGACCGGGGCACCGATCCGGATCCGCGCCGGTTCGGGATTCTGCTGGTCACGGTCGCGCTGCTGGTGACGGGTTCGTTCACCGCGTTCACCTATGTGAACCAGTTCCTGACCGAGGTGAGCGGGGTCGGCGAGTCCGCGGTCGGCCCGGTGCTCTTCGTCCGGGGCGTGGCCGGGCTGGCCGGGGTGCTGTTCGCCGGGTGGGCGGCCGGGCGATACGCGTGGCCGGGCCTGTTCGGGGTGGTCGCGATGCAGGCGGTGGCGCTGGGCGGGCAGTTCCTGTTCGGCGGGAACGTCGTGGTGGCGATCATCGCGGTGTCGCTGACCGGCGCCGCGTTGTCCGGGTCCACAGTCTTGCAGGCCGCGCTGATCCTGCGGCTCGCGCCGGGCCGCACCGACTCCGCTTCGGCGGCCACGTCCACCGCGTTCAACGTGGGGATCACGGCCGGCGCCGGGCTCGCGAGCCTGCTGGTGGCCGGCACCGGCCCGCGCGGCCCGGTCCTGGTCGGCGCCGCGGTGACGGTGCTCGCCCTCGCCACCGCACTGATCAGAACCGGCCGCGGAGCAAGAACCGGCCGCCGCGAGAAACCGGCCACCACCCAAGAACCCGCCGCCGCCTGAAACCGGTGGCCACGCAAGAACTCGCCGCCGCCTGAACCGGTGGCCACGCAAGAACTCGCCGCCGCCTGAACCGGTGGCCACGCATGAACCCGCCGCCGGAAAGCGCAAGAACCCGCCGCCGAGTCCTCACCCCAACGGCCGAGGTGGCCGGAACGTGAAGGCATACATGCCACGACGGCCCGCCGCGTGCAGGTCGAGGCTGTCCGGCAGCCAGGCGCATTCGAACAACTCGCCGTCGACCCGCATCGCCGCCACCGGCTGCCACTCCGGATCCTCGCCGAGCCCGGCCAGCGGCCATACCCGCAGCTCACCCGCCGAACTGGTGGTCGCGAGCCACTCCCCGTCCGAGGAAATCGCACCGTGGGTAGCCGCACCGAGCGAAAAAGAGGACGACGTCGAGGCCGACGCGGGGAACGAGGCCACGGCGGCCGGCCGCAGACCTCGTACGTCGAAAAGCTCCAAGCCGGACCCACTGATCACCGCGACCTGATCAGCGACCTGATGGATGGCCCGGATCTCGCCGGAGGCCGCGTGCGCCACCGGCCGCGTCCGATCCTTGGTGTAGTGCCAGACGACGAGGGCCCCACCGGCGTCCGCGATGATCATCCGGTCGCGGGGCAGGAAGGCCGCCGCCCGGATCGGGTGTTCGTGCGCCCGCCGGTAGACGTCGGGCCCGGTGACCGAGCGGATCTCCAGCTCCCCCCGGGCGTCCCAGCGCGCGAAGAGATCCGTGGTGACCGCGCAGTCGACCGCGCCGGCGTGCATGGTGTCCGCCCACGCGTCACCGACATTCCGCAACAACGCGGTGCCGTTGGAGCAGACCGCGACCAGCCAGGTCCCGTCCGGGCCGAACGCGCACCGCAGCACCGGCTCGTCCCAGCTCCAGATCGGCCGGCTCGCCGAGCCCTCCCAGAGCCGGACCACCCCGTCCTGCCCACCACTGACCAGCGCCGCGCCCGAAGAATGGACGGGCGAAGCACCCGAAGGCTGAACACTGCACGTGTTGACCCAGTCGACCGGCCCCCCGACCGTCTCCTGGACCAACCGCGGCAGATCCCACACTCGCGTCGACCCATCACTCCCCGTGGTCACCAACGTCCGCCGATCCGGCCCGATCGCGCACCCGGTCACCCAGCTCGGATGCGCCCGGACCACCGCGACCTCACCCCCGTACCGGTCAAACACCCGGACCGTCCCGTCCTCCCCACCGGAGATGATCCGATCACCGAACGCGACGATCGCCCCCAGACAGCCCCGATGCCCACCGAGAGTGACCACCGCTCCGGCCTCCCGCAGCGGATGCACCCGGATCTCCCCGTCGATGCCCCCGATCGCGGCCCACAACGGCGTGATCGCGAACCCGATCACCCCGGCCCGACCCGCCGCCACCAGCGCCTTCCGCCGCCCGCTGCGCAGCTCGTGCCCGGCCACCGCGCCTTCCTCGCTGACCGTCAGCACCCGGTCGTCGTCGAGAAAAGCGCATCCGACCAGCTTCTCGCCGGCCTGGTGCCCGAGAATTCGCCAATTCCCGGCGGCGTCGAGGACAATCAATTCTCCGGTGCTGCTCACCGCGGCGATCCGGTGATTTCCGGGCGCCGCGGCAAGCCCGAGAATCTCCCCGTTGGCGGTCCACAGCACCCTTTCCTGGCGCCGCGCCACCTCCCACGCGCGCAGCGTTCCGTCGCTGCCGCCGGACACCAGATAACCGCCGTCGAATGTCACCGCAAGCGCTTTCACCGCGCCCTGGTGCCCGGTGATCCGGGCGGTCACCGCGCCGTCCACCCAGTCGTGCAGGGTGATCACCCCGGCGTCGCCGGCGGTCGCGATCCAGTCGCCGTTGGGCGAGATCACGACGCCGTCCAGCCACCCGGCGTCCCCGGCGATCACCCTGGTCAGGCTGTCCGGGCCGACGTCCGGCAGCGGCCAGCGGGCGATCAGCCCGGCCCGGGAGCGCTGCGCGGTGATCAGCGCGGCGACGTCCGCGGCGATCTCCGGGGCCCCGGCGAGGCGGGCGAGCAGCACGTCGGTCAGGGCTTCGGCCGGCCGGATCGGGTGCAGCAGGTGGGCGCTGCGGGACAGCCGGGCCCGCAGCGCGACGGCCCGCGGATCCGGCATCCGGGCCAGGTCGGCGACCGCGGTGGCGACTCCGAGCAGCGGAATCTGCACGGCGAGCCGGCGCAGGTCGGTGACGGCCGCGAACAGCTCGTCCCACCAGCGCGCCTCGCGCAGGTGAAACCCCAGGTGCCGCCAGAGGTAGCGGTCCGCTTCCGGCAGCGTCCACCACGGCCCGCCGCTGCGCGGACGGGACATTTCCACCAGGCGGCGATTCACTTGCGCGATTTCCGGGTCCGGCAGGCGATTGCGGAGGTACGCCCGGAGCACGTCATGCATCCACAAACCCTCGGACGTTCGCCGGACGAGCGAAAGGCGGCTCAACGCCGTACGCAAATGGTCTGTCTCCAAGGGTGACAAACCGCCCGTGCCGGACCACAGCGAATCGGAGACGGGGTCCGGAATCGGACCGTGCTCCGGAAAGATCCCCAGTTCCAGAAAGCGCCGCCGGTCCGTTTCCGGAAGCAGGTCCAGGGCGGCGCCGACGAATCCGTCGACGGCCCGGTCCCGCTCCCCCGGCACGGTCAGGTCGAGCGCGACCCAGCCGCCCGCGCCGAGCTGGTCGATCAGCTGGTGCGCGGACAGGCCCTGGCGCAGCATCCCGTTGGCGATCGCGATCAGCAGCGGCCAGCGGCCGGTCAGCGCGAGCAGTGCGCCGAGGTCCGGCAGCGACAGTCCGGGCAGGTCGCGAGTGAGCAGCGCGGTCGCGTCGTCGTGGGTCATCTCGCCGACGTCGATCCGGGGCAGGTCCACCGGGAGCACGCCGCCGACCCGCGTGATGATCAACCGGCGGCAGCCGGCGTCGAGGAACGGCGCGAGCTGCTCCGGGGTCCACACGTCGTCGACGACCAGCAGGATCGGCGGGCGGAACGCCAGCTCGGCGGCGAGGCGCTCGCCGGCCTGCGCCGGGGTGACGACGCCCGGCGGCTCGCCGGTGAGGTGCAGGATCAGGTCGGCGATGACCGCGGCGAGCGCCGGGCCGGTGGCCTCCTGGCCGATGCTCGCCCAGAGCACGCCGCCGGGGAAGCGGTCGCGCAGCTCCCGGGTGACCTGCCGGGCCAGCGTGGACTTGCCGATGCCGCCGGGCCCGTGCAGGGCGACGTCACCGGTGTACAGCCACTCCCGCAGCCGGGCCTGGAGCGTGGTGCGTTCCACCAGGTCGTCGCCGGGGTCGGCGGCCATCCAGGGTGCCTGCCGCGGTCGCGGGACCGGCGGCGGAGCCATCTCGGGGTTGCGCAGGCGACCGGCCCATCGCCGCCACCGTAAGCCGTCCGTCACAGGTTGACCAACGGCGTGGCGACGGGCAGGTCACTCCTTCTACTTCGTTACCAGGCTTTTCAACGTGGTGACCAGGCTGTGATTGCTGACCTCGGCATAGATCTTCTTGTCCGGGCCGACCAGCACCGAGAACGGGCAGGTCGTCTCGTTGCCGGTCAGCTTCTTGTCCATCAGCACCTTGCCGGTGGCCACCTCGACCACCCGCATCCGCCAGTTCGCGTGGTAGAGCGCGACGGTCTCCGGTTCCGGGTCGTCGTACTTGCAGCTGCGGATCTTCGCGCCGGCGGTGGTCCGGTCCAGGCAGGCGGCGAGCTGGACGGTCTTCGGGGTGCGGGGCGCCCAGGTGTTCTCGTCCGACTTGCTGGTGCCCTCGTCCTCCAGGTAATACGTCCCGTTGTTCCAGCGCACCGCGGCCGGACCGTCCTTGATCAGCAGGACGACCGGGTGCGGGGCCTTGCCGGCGCGCTTCGGCGAGGCCGGGAAGAAGGCATTCTCGTCGCAGACCTGATTCAGGTCGTAGATGTCCTTCAGCGGGGCGGTGGCCGCCTGCGGCCCGGTCGACTCGGGGACCGGCGCCGTCGTCGGCGCTCCGGACGGGAACGGGAAGTCGGACGGCCAGGCGAACGGCTGGTTCTGCCCGAAATCGTCGTTGGCCGAGCTCTTGCCCCGGTCCGTGGCGAGCATGTAGACGCTGCCGGCGCAGAGCAGGCCGATCACCACGACCGCGGCGACGATCACGCCGGCCAGGACACCGCCGCGCCGGCGGCTGGCCGGGGAGGCCGGGGGCGGGGGCCAGCCGGGCGGGGCGTACTGACCGGCGGCCGGGAAGGCGCCGGGCGGATAGGCCCCCGGCGGTGGCGGAGGAAAGGCGCCACCCTGCTGCGGCGGCGGATAGGCACCACCGGGCGGCGGGTAGGCACCACCCGGCGGCGGGAAGGCAGCGCCCGGAGCGGGCGGCGGGTAGCCACCCGGCGGCGGATAGGCGCCGGCCGGGGGCTGGCCACCGAACGGCGGGGGTGGCTGCGGGAACGGGAACAGCGGCGCGGGCGGGCCGTTCTCCGGCGGAACGGGCGGGGTCCACGGCTCGACGGGCGGCGTTGCGGCCCCCTCGGCCGGGCGCGCCCACTCCGAGACCGGCTCGGCCGGCGGCGCCGGCTCCGAGGGCGAAGGCGAAGCGGGCGGCGCGGGCGGCGCGGCGAACGTCGGATCCGGCGACCCACCCCCCGACGGTGCTGAAGTCGGATCCGGCGTGTGATCGCCCTCCGGTGTCGTCCCCGTGCCGCTCACTGGCGTTCCTCCCCTGTCTGATGCGGGTCAAATGTATCGAGAACCATCACATCCGACGAGGCCGGGTGGCCCCTGCGCCGCCACGCGACGCAGGGGCCGGCCGGTCAGGGACGCGTGCTGCTCTGGCTGCCCGCGGTCACCGTGGTCACCTGGGTGCCGGAGAGTGTCCCCCCGGTGTACAGCCCGCCACCGACCGCGGTGCCGGCGACCGACCCGCCGGTGTACACCGCGTACGTCGTCCCCCGGGTGATCTGCGACGACGAGAAGACCACGCCCTTGAACGCCTTGGTCGACTTGTACGCCGCGATCTGCGTCCCGGACGTGGTCGCCAGGTGCACGATCGTCCCGGCCGCCTGGTTGGCGCTGAACGTGACCGACACCCAGCCCTGTCCGGAGCTGGGCAGCGTGCTGGTGGAGGCGCTGATTCCGGTGGAGAGCACCGTCCCGCCGGTGATGGTGAGCGCCCCGTTGGAGTCCAGCCCGCCCTCGCCGCCGCCACGGGTGGCCGACCCGCTGACCACCACGGTGCCGCCGCCGATGGCCAGCGCGCCGTTGGAGTCGAGCCCGTCGGTCCCGCCGCTGACCACGACGGTGCCGCCGGTGATCGAGATCAGCGCGTTCGGCGAGTTCTGCATCTCGCCGTAGGCCGGGTCGGACGCGTTGAACGCGTCGTCGGAGGCGGTCGCGCTGACGCTGCCCCCGGTCACGTAGACCTTGAGCCCCTCCACCCCTTCGTACGACTTGGTCACGTTCACCGTGCCCGCCGAGACGGTGACCGCCGCCTCGGCGTGGACCCCGTCGTCGCCGGTGGCGACCGTGGTCGTACCGCCGTCGACGGTGACCGCCCCGTCCGAGTGCACCCCGTCGTCCGAGGCGTCGACGCTCGCCGTGCCCCCGCTGATCGCCACCAGCACACCGGCCTTGAGACCCTTGGCCGAGGTGTCACCGGGCGTGACCGTGCTGCCGCCGCCCGACTTCGCGGTGATCGCGCCCCCGGCGAGCAGCACGTCGGTCTCCGCGGTGATCGCGTCGCCGGTCGCGGTCACGCCGGCGGTGCCCGCTCCGAGGTAGACGTATCCCCGGGTGGCGTCCTCGGCGTTGTCGGACTTGAGCCCGTCGCCGCCCGCGGTGGCGGTGATCGTGCCGCCGTTGACGATCACGTAGTCCTTGCCGCGGATCGCGTCGTCACCCGCCGTCACGGTGATCGTCCCGGCGTCGATGACCAGGCCGTCCGAGCTGTTGATGCCGTCCGCCGCGGTGCTGGCGACGGCCAGCGAGCCGGTGCCGTCGACGGTGAGGTCGGCGGCCGAGTCGAGCGCGTTGCCGGCCGACGAGGTGAGCCGGTTCGTGGTGCCGGCCGGCAGGTAGACCAGGGCCTCGTCGGCGGCCACGATGTTCAGGGCGGCCGCGCTGTTGGTCACGGTCACGCCGTTGAGCAGGATGCGGACGATGCCGTCGCCGGTGCTGTTGACCACGATCTGGCCGTTGGTCAGCGTGCCGGAGAACCGGTAGGTGCCGGCCGCGCCGATCGTCACCGTCGTGCCCGAGACCGTGACGTTCGCGCTGGTGCTGCTCGCGCCGCTGCCGGTGAGGGTGACCGCGGCGACGTCCGATTCGTTCCAGACCCGGTCGGCGGCGCTGTCGTGGCTCGCCTGGTTCGCGGCGAGCGCGGTGGCGGCCGCGGTGCCGGCCGCCTGGGCGGGCGCGCTGACCAGGGCGAGCGCGGCCGCGGCGACCGCGACCGGGGTGACCAGCCGGGGAATGCTGGGCATGGTGAATCCTTCCGTAGGGGATGGGGATCGTGCCGAAAAGAATCCAGATCAAGACCAAGATCAAGATCTTTGTTGCCTACGCTGCGGCCGATAACTGATCGCCGCTCCCGCGGGGACCCTTCCGGGTCTCGCAAGGGCGCGGGGCGCCCAGAACACGAGACCCGCAAGGGCGATGTCCGTGGGTGGTCGCGGTTTCAAAGGACCCACGCGAGCCGCCCGCCGGCTCAAGGCCCAGCCGCGCCGCCCGGTCCCGGCCGGCGAGCGCGGCACGTGCCTGACCGCGGTGCGGGTCGCGGGCCGGCCGGCGGGCGAGGTGGCTGGGCCCGGCTAGCGGGCGAGGTGGCGGCGCAGGGTGCGGCGCCACGGGGCGGACGGCAGCTCCGGGCGCAGAGCCGCGAGCCCGGTCGCGTACTTGGAGATCCGGGCCGGACGGTGCCCGTGTGCCCACAGCAGCCGGTCGACCGGGGAGGCCGCCGCGCCGGTCTTGGTCTCGATCACCGCGAGGTGCGGCACGCGCAGCTCGGCGCCGTCCGCCCCGGTCCAGCTCAGGTCGGTGTCGAGAGTCGCCCGGGAGTCACCCACCGGCTGATAGAACGTGGTCCGGCGATAGTGCGTGACCAGGGTCGGCGCGAGCCCCGCGACGGCCCGCTCGCCGAGCACGCTCGCCACGAACCAGCGGCCCGGGTCGACGGTGTCCTGGTCGGCGAGCTGATACGGCAGGCGGCTCTTCACGGTGCCGCCCCGGCTCCCTTCGGTCTTGACTTCCAGCCAGCACTGGCCGGAGTCCACGTACGTACGCGTGCGAATCTTGAAGCGACGCCGGCGCCGCTGGGCCGCGAGCCGGAAGCTCACCAGGTCCGGCGTGTCGAAGTAGACGGACCGGTAACGGAACGTGCGGTTCCCGTCGATCTCGAGCACCCGGGTGGCCGGGTCCAGCCCGGGCAGCAGGGCCAGCGCGGCGTCGAGGCTGAGCACGTACTTGCGGTCGACCCGGGTCTGCAGCGCCGCCTTCTCCAGCAGCTCGGGCAGCGCGATCGCGCCGAGGCAGGCCAGCGCGTTCATCGGACCGCCTCGACCAGGGCGGCGGCCGTCGAGTAGCGGACCTCGACCACGGTGGTCTCGTTGACCAGGTCGACCCGCTCCACGGCGACCGCGTGGATCCGGGCGCCGAGCACGCGTTCCACCTGGGCGATCAGCGCGGTCCGGTCGGTGTACGCGGCGTCCAGCACCAGCACCTGCCGCTGGTAGGAGCGGAACAGCCGGGGGTGGTCACCGAGGTAGATGACCAGCAGGATCAGGGCCATCAGGGCCGGCCCGAGCCACGTCTCGCCGACGGTCAGCGGCCCCAGGATGCCCAGCGCGAGCGCGGAGAAGTAGTACGCCACCTCGTGCTGGTCCAGCTCGGTCGAGCGGAGCCGGATGATCGACAGCACCCCGAACAGGCCGAGTCCGAGGCCGGCGCCGGCCGTGCTGGAGCTGAGCGACCCGGCGACCGCGAGCACCCCGACGTTGACCCCGAGGTAGGCGACGACCAGGTCCCGCCGGCGGTGCCGGGGGAAGTAGAGTCCGAAGACGAGCACGCACACCGCCAGGAGATCTATCCCGAAGAGCAAGATCCGGTGCATGGTGGGGCGACCTCCCGGGGGTTCCCGGCCGGTCCGCTGAACGGAATCCGGCCGCAAGGTTACGTATCGGTGAACTTCGATGGCTACGGTAAGCGCTTTCCTCGGCCCCGACCACCGGAACGAACCTCAGAGACCCCTCAAAGAGTGCTGTGCACAGGCTGTCAGATCAGGGCGACGGTGCGCTCCGCCAGGAACGACGGATCCGGCGACCAGCCGAGCCCCGGAACCTCGGGAACCGTGACGAATCCGGCCTCGCACACCACCGGCGCCGTGGTGACGTCCCGGGCGTAGTACTTGTCCGAGCCGGAGACGTCCGAAGGCAGGGTGAACCCGGGCAGCGCGCTGAGCGCCACGTTCGCCGCGCGGCCGATGCCGAACTCGTGCATGCCGCCGCACCACACCGGCATCCCCTCGGCCACCGCCAGGTCGTGCGCGCGCACCGCCGGGGTGAGGCCGCCCATCCGCGAGACCTTGATGTTGAGGATCCGGCCGGCCCCCAGACGCAGCGCGGTGACCAGGTCGTCCACCTCCTCGACCGACTCGTCCAGGCAGATCGGGGTGGTCAGGGTCGCCTGCAGCTCCGCGTGCGCGACGAACGCCCGGGGCGCGAACGGCTGCTCGATCATCACCAGGCCGAGCGCGTCCAGCTCGCGGAAGACGCCGTGCTCCCCCGCCGGGTAGGCGCCGTTGGCGTCGACATGAACCGGAACCACCGGGAACGCCGCCCGCACCGCGCGCACCGGCGCCACGTCCCACCCCGGCGCGATCTTCAGCTTGACCCGCTGATACCCCTCCACGACCCGCACGGCGACCTGTTCGAGCAGCTCGTCGATGGTCGGCTCGATCCCCAGCGAGACCCCGGCGGCCACCCGCTCCCGGGTCCCGCCGAGTGCCCGCGCCAGCGGGACACCGGCCCGCAGCGACCACAGCGCCCACGCCGCCATGTCGAACCCGGCCCGCGCGAACTGGTTCCCCCGGACCCGCGCCAGCACCGCCGCCAGCTCGGCCGGATGCTCCCACTCCACGCCCGTGACCAGCGGCGTCAGGTGATCCCGGGCCACCGCCCAGCAGCTCTCCACGGTCTCCGCGGAGTAGAACGGCCCGCTCGGCGACGCGATCTCGCCCCACCCGGTCACGCCGTCCTGATCGGTGACGGCCACCAGGATGTGCTCCAGCTCGCGCTTGGCGTGCGAGCTGGTCCGGAACTGGCGGACCAGCGGCAGCCGGACCCGCCGCAGCTCCACGTGACTGATCCGGATCATGGTGTCGCCCCCGGCTCGCCGACGTAGACGCCGAGCTCGGCGGCGAGCGCGTCACGGTCCCGCAGACGCCGGCCGGCGCCCTTCGAGCTGGCGATGGTCAGGGTCGCGAGCAGGTGCAGGGCCAGCACGATCGAGGTGGGCGAGTTCACGTACGACGCGCTGCCGGTCCCCACCACGATCCGCGCCGTCGCGATCCCGGCCAGCGGCGCGTCCTCGGCGTCGGTGACCAGCACCAGGTCACCGCCGTGCCGGACGTAGGCGGCGGCGACGTCGACCGTCTCCCGCCGGTACCGCTCCAGCGAGACGGCGATCAGCAGATCGCCCTGCCGGATGTCGCTGAGCACGTCGAGCGCGCGCAACGGCACGCCGTCGACCAGGTGCACCGCGGAGAGTCCGGCGCTCAGATCGGACGCGAGCAGCGACGCGTAGCTGAGCGATTTGCCGGAGCCGATCAGGTACCGCCGGCGGGCCGACACGATCAGCGCCGCGGCCCGCTCGATCGACTCGTGCTCGGCGGCCCACGCCAGCGCCTGATCGAACTCGGCCCGCTGCTGGTCCAGCACCCGCTGCTTGAGCACCTGCGCCGAGCGCCGCTGGACGTTGCGGTCGAAGCGGTCGGCGGGCGTCCCCCGCGAGGTCACGCGACCGCCTCGAACAGGTAGGCGGCGCGGCCCTCGCCCGCCTCCGGACGGACCACCCCGACCAGGCGTTCCCCGGCGGCGAACCGGGCCACCAGCTCCTGCCGCAACCAGGCCCGGTCCGTCGGGTCCGGCGCCGCGAAACCCTCCCCTGCCGCGGCCACCACACGACCGCCGCCGGGTCCGCCCACATTTTCCGTACGACGTGGAACGCCCTGATCGGCATCGGTCAGGTCCCAGCTCACGAGCACCCGATCGGTGCCCGGCTCGCGGTAGAAGTCGGGGAGGAACCGGATGCCGACGGCGCCCAGCACGGCCAGGTTGAAGTGGGCGTTGCGCAACGCGTACGGATCGAACGTCCACCGCATGGTCCGCGCACCCGTCCGCCGGGCGACGGTGGCCTGCCCGTACTTCAGCAATCGCCCCAAGCCGCCGCCCTGGAAGCCCACCTTGACCGCGGCGGCCTGCGAATAGTGGTAGAGCTCGCCGGCCTCGATGCCGGGGAATCCGTAGCAGAAGCCGGCGAGCGTGCCGTCGCCGGTGAGCGCGCCGATCACGGTGCCGCCGTTCTCCCTCAGCGCGGCGAGCAGGCGCGGGTTGAGGCCCCACTCGGGCGCGGTGTAGCCGAACACCTCGCGGTAGAGGGCGCAGGCGGCGGTCCACTCGGCCATCCCGCCCAGCTCCCGGACCGTGACGTCCATCCGCCCTCCCTCACTGCCGCACTCCTTGAAGATAGCGATCGTATGACTGTCATCCTGGTCCTATCCGAGCACGTTGACAACCAGTCGGTCGCAACTTAGCGTGCGGATATGACGTCTCCGGTGGTCGCGGCGCTGCATCGGTACACGCTGGCCGAGTCGCCCACGGGTGACGTCACGGCGCTGGCCGGGCTGGCCGAGATGCTGGAGGCGGACGCGGCGGCGGCCGGGTTCACGACGGCCCGGGAGCGGCATCCGACCGGCGATCACCTGATCTGGAGCCGGGCCGGCAGTGGTGGCGATGGTCCGATTCTGATCCTCACCCACTACGACACGGTGTGGCCGGTGGGGACGCTCGCCGAGATGCCGTGGAGGGTGGACGGCGACGTGATCCGCGGGCCGGGCGTCTACGACACGAAAGCCGGGATCGCGGCGCTGCTCGCGACGGTCGCCGCCCTGAGCGGGCCGGCCCCTGACCTGCGCGTGATCGTCGTCGCGGATGAGGAGATCGGGTCGCCCACCGCGACCGCCCTGGTGGCGGCCGAGGCGAAGCGGGCCGTGGCGGTGCTCGGGATGGAGCCGCCGCATCCGGGCGGCGACCTGAAGACCGGCCGGCGCGGCAGCACCCGGGCGCGGATCGAGGTGACCGGTATGGAGGCGCACGCCGCGCTCGACCCGGACGCCGGGGTGAACGCCATCGACGAGCTCGTCGACCAGTTGCTGCGCGTGCGGGAGCTCGGGGCGGGGCGGCCGGTGCTGGTCAACACCGGAACGGTCACCGGTGGCGGGCGGACCAACGTGGTGGCCGGTCAGGCGTACGCCGACCTGGGGTTGCGTTTCGCCGACCCGGAGGACGAGCGGGTGGTGCTCGGCGAGCTCGCCGCGCTGCGGGCGGTCCGGGAGCGGGCCACGGTGCGCAGCCGGCTGCTGTCGCATCGGCCCACCTGGCGACCGGATCCGGCCGGGGACCGGCTGCTCGCCCGGCTCGCCGCGATCGCCGCCGGGATCGGGCAGACCCTCGACGGCCGGCCCGCCGACGGCGCGGCCGACACCAACACGACAGGCGCGCTCGGGCGGCCCACCGTCGACGGGCTGGGACCGCGCGGCGGGGGTGCGCACGCCCGTACCGAATGGGTGTCGATCGCCGGAATCGGCGAGCGGATCGCGCTGCTCACCGCCCTCTTCGCGTCCGGTTTATAAGAATTCGCAGCAGCGTTTGGCGCACCGTGGCGCCGGGGTAACACCGGGGAGTCCGCTGGACCTCCCGGGGGTAACTTCGATGTTGAACGACAACGAGCGCCGCGCCCTGGCCGATCTGGAACGCCACCTGCAACACGACCCGGACTTCACCGCCCGGATGGACGGCCTGGCCGGCGTCCCGGCGGAGCCACCCTCCCCGGCGGTCCCGGTCCTGTGCGCCCTGCTGTTCATCACGATCCCCCTGGTCATGCTCCTGTTCGGCTGGGTCGGCGTGCTCATCGCCCTCGACCTGTTCGCCGCCGCGGTCGCCCTCATCCTGATCCGCCGCCGCACCCACCGCTGACCACGCTCGCCACGGCGGGTGATGGGTCGTTGACACGGCGTCCCGCCACTGCCAGGGTCGATGCCCCGGACTGTCCACCGTGGCGGAAGGACCCTGCCTCGTGAGCCGTATCCGACCGATGAGCTACGCCGAGGCTCTGCGGATCGTCGCCCAGGACGACCAACGTGTCAGCAAGCTCGACACCCTGCTCGGCGGCCTGATCTTCGCCACCGCGCCGTTCACCCTGGGTGCGTCCTTCGCACTGGTCGACCCCAAGAGCGAAGCGATCAAGCTGATCCGCGACCTGACCGGGACCGCCGCCGGACGGATCAAGTCAACGGTCGGCAAGCACCACTTCGAGTTGCTCGAAGCAGCGCACACCGTGATCGGCCTGTCGGCGTTCTTCGAGGCGTTCACCGAGGTGACCGGACTCGAGGTGACCGACGACGACAGACACCGGATCGTCGAACGCCCACCCGCCGGGGCGTTCGGCCGGGAACTTCAATCCGGAAGCCTTCCGATGCCCACACCGACCTGCGGCTTCGAAGACAACCTCGGGCGGATCGAGAACGCGTTCCATCGGCTGATGACGACCCTGATCGGGTTCTTCGACGGGCTCGAGGCGTGGGAGCGGGCCTATCCGGGCGATCCGGCGAAGTCGGCCCTGAGCACCACGGTGGTCGCAAAGGCCGAAGACATCTATCGGGAGCAGTTCGTGCGGTTCGCGGTGGACATCCCCGAGTTCGGCTTCTGGGTGCAGCTCGACGCGACCTCCGCGACGGCGAAGAAGATCACCGACCTCGCCTCGACGATTCACAGCCAGGGCGACTCGCTCGCCGGCCTGCAGGCCCGCCTGACCGAGCTGGGCGGTTTCCCGGGCGCGACCAGCGACGTCGAGCGCAAGTTGTTCCGGCGGGCACGTAGCATCCTGGACCAGCCGATCTGGCGAACCGCAACGCCGGGGCTCACCTTCCCCTCCGTCCAGGACGGCTTCATCAGTCCGCGGTACCGGCGGGCAGTCATGACGAAGGAGTCCGAGCCGGCGAACGAGGACTGGTGGGACGGAATCCCGCCGAGCGACGACCTGGCCGGCTTCCTCACCGAATACCTGGTCTCCCCGGGGAGCGTGCGCCAGCCGCTGGTCGTCCTCGGCCATCCCGGAGCGGGGAAGACGCTGCTCACTGAGGTCGTTGCGGCGCGGATCCCGGCCGAGTCGTTCACCACGGTTCTGGTCAAACTGCGCCAGGTCGACGCCGCGGCGGACCCGCACCGCCAGATCGAGGTGGCGCTGGAGCAGAGCACGCGGGAATCGCTGAGCTGGGGCTCGCTGGTCCGGGAGTCGGAGAAGACCAAGATTGTCATCTTCGACGGGCTAGACGAACTGATCCAGGCCACCGAGACCACCCAGAGCGATTACATCGAGCGCGTCACCGACTTCCAACGCGACGAATGGGCGGACGGGAACGCGGTGATCACCGTCATCACCTCCCGCCACCTGGTGATGGACCGGGTCCGGGTGCCCGAGGGCACCACGCTGATCCGGTTGGAGGACTTCTCCGAGGAGCAGGTCCGGCGCTGGACCGCCACCTGGAACCTGGCGAACACGCACTCTCCGGGCTTCGCCCCACTCGCCGCCGAGACCGTGCTCAGCAAGGCGGAACTGGGCCGTCAGCCGCTCCTGCTGTTCCTGCTCGCGATCTACGCCGCCGGTGCGGGCGATCGCGCATTGGCCGATCCGGCGTTGCAGGGCGCCGATCTCTACAGCGCGCTTCTCGACTCGTTCATCACCCGGCAGGTCCGTGGGAAGGCCACTGCCGAGATCAGCGCGGACGAGCAGCGCAAACGGGAGGTCGCGCTCCGGCGAGACCTGTCGATCGCCGCGTTCGCGATGTTCAATCGTGGACGCCAGTTCGTCACCGAGGACGAGCTGAGCCACGACCTGAAGGTCCTCGCCCCCGCGCCGCCGACGGAACGCCGGGCCGGCTTCGCCGAGCCGTTGACCCGGGCCAAGTCAACCGTGGCGGCGTTCTTCTTCATCCACGTCGGCCAGGCTCGGGAGCACGAGGAGTCGAGCCTCCGCAGCTACGAGTTCCTGCATGCCACCTTCGGCGAGTACCTGGTCGCCGAGTACGTGGCGCGTGAGCTGAGCTATCTGGCCGGAGACTGGGAGCGACTGAACGTCCGCGACAGCCTCGACTCACTCGACGATGATCTGCTGTTCGCGCTGCTCAGCCACCGATGCCTGACCACGCGACAGCCGGTGGTCCGCTTCGCTCAGCGGCTCATCTCCCGGGATGCCGTCGACTCGACGGCCGGCATGCTCGCCTACCTGTTCAACCGAGCCCGCAAGCCACGGAACCGGGGCGACGTCGGCCGCCATGCTCCGCATGATGTGATCAACGGACTCGCGACCTATACCGCAAATCTCGCCTCTCTGTTGATCGCCTTGTCCGGCAGCCTCCTGGTTCGCGACCTGACTACCAGCGATTACTGGGCCTCTACCGTCCAGTTGTGGCGGGCTGGATTGACAGAGGACGGGCAGCTGAGCATTCTCGGATCACTCCACATGGATGACGGCCTGGTCAGCTACGAATCAGAAACCATCCCTTTTTTTCATCCAGAAATCAGCTTCGCCCGACTTTCCCAGAACTCCGGAAGCGAACTCCGGTCCGCTGCCGGAGACGCATTATGGCGTGGGGTCGAACCAGCGGACTCCGCACATCTGAATCTCTATACAAAGATCACGGAGTTGCAAGCGAATCGGTGGCCCGTACCGGCCCTGGATCGCATGACGCCCTATGATGAGCGAGCCTATGAGTCGATCCTCGACCTGATGCGCCGTTTGGGGGACAGCGTCGATGAGATAGCTGTCCACATTCTCCTCACGATGCTGGTCGACGACGCCCCATTCCTCGATCGCGACCTGACGAGGTCACTCGTCGACCTCGCGCTCGATGCCGACGGCGGAGCAGAGAGCTACGTGCTGCTGAATCTCGCCCACCGCTGCCCCTACCTGCTCACGGACGAACGATTCGCGGATCGCATCGATTCGATCACCAATTACCCGAATGCCTTGCAGTTCATGCTTGCCGACACCCTCCAAAGAAACGGGGAGCGACTCTTCCCGGCCATGGGGCTACCGTCACGAATAGAGCCGCTCAGCGACATCATCGTCATGCCGGAAATGGTGTCCAGGTTTGCACGGGAACAGGTCGACAACAAATTCCGAATCGGACTGGTACGCGCACTGGCCGAGTTCGGCGACCTGGTCTGGTCAAGGATCGCGCCGGGCGATCTGGCCGACCTACTGGAGAGGCCGGACCTGGACCGAAGCACGATCACCGGAGCCGTCAACAGTTATCTCGCCTATCGCCGGTCCATCGGCACCCCGGAAGAGGCGCTCACCCGCCTGACCGTCTTCACCGCTCGGCCCGGCGCCGGCTGATCCGGGTTCTCATCCGGCTCTCATCGGGGCGTGTTGTGATGGGTGCGCCATGAGTGCCAGCCCTCGCGTCCTCGTCGTCGACGATCAGCCGAACATCCGGGATCTGCTGGACACCGTGCTGCGGTTCCACGGGTTCGTGGTGGACACCGCGGCCACCGCCGCCGAGGCGATCGCGGCGGCCGCGCGCCGGCCGCCCGATCTGGTGCTGCTCGACGTGATGCTGCCGGACGGGGACGGGATGGCGGTGTGCCGGCGCCTGCGGGCCGACGGGCTCGGCGCCGGCATCATCTTCCTCACCGCCCGGGATGCCCGCGCCGATCAGGTGGCCGGCCTGGCCTACGGCGGGGACGACTACGTGACCAAGCCGTTCGACGTGGAGGTCCTGCTGGCCCGCGTGCGCGCGGTGCTGCGCCGGGCCGCACCGCCGAAGACCGAGGACCAGATCCTTCGGTACGGCGATCTGCAGCTCGACCAGGAGACCCTGCGGGTCCACCGGGCCGGGGCCGAGGTGTCGCTCTCCCCGACCGAGCTCAAGCTGCTGCGCTACTTCCTGACCAACCCGAACCGGGTGCTGTCCCGCGCCCAGATCCTGGCCGCGGTCTGGGAGTTCGAGAGCCCGGCGGTCTCCAACGTGGTCGACACGTACGTCGGCTATCTGCGCCGCAAGCTGGACCGCCACGGCCCGCCGCTGATCGTCACGCACCGCGGCTTCGGCTACGCGCTGCGTTCCCGGGACCGGCCATGAGGGTCAGGTCCCTGCGGTTCTCGCTGGTCACGTCGATGGTGGCGCTGGCCGCGGCCGGCCTGATCGGGACCTGTACGACCGCGGCGGTGGCCCTCCGCGCGTACCTCCTGGAACGGACCGACGGCCAGCTCGCCGCGGCCGCCGTGCTGGTGCGGCAACGCGCGCCGGCCCTGGCCCCGGAGGGACCGGAGCTGCGCTCAGTGGTCTCGGTGACCGAGTACCTGATCGAGTTCCGCCGTGCCGACGGGCATACCGTGCGGTTCGAGAGCAGCGGCAAGCTGCCGCCCGACCCGCTGCTGGACCGGGCCGACCCGGCCCGGTCCGCGCCGCAGACGGTGACCTGCGCGGTCGGCGAGCGCTACCGGGTGCTGGTGATCCCGCTGGCCGACGGCTCCCGGGTGCTGGTCGGGCTGCCGCTGACGCCGGTCCGGAACACGGTCGCCCGGTTCGTGGTGATCGCCGTGCTGACCGGGGCGGTGGTGCTGGTCCTGCTGTCGCTGCTGGCGCACTGGCTGGTCCGGCGGCGGCTGCGGCCGCTGGACGAGATCGCCGCGACGGCCACCGCGATCGCCGCGGGGGATCTGGACCGCCGGGTCGGCGCCGCGCCCGCGCACACCGAGGTCGGCCGGCTGGCCGCCGCGGTGGACCGGATGCTGGGCCGGATCCAGGCGGCGATGACGGCGCGGGAGCGGTCCGAGGAGCGGATGCGGGCGTTCGTCGCGGACGCCTCGCACGAGCTACGGACGCCGGTCACGTCGATCAGCGGGTACCTGCAGCTGGTCCGGACCGGGGTGATCGATCTCGGGCAGCGACCGGACGTGCTGCGGCGGATCGAGGAGGAGGCCGGGCGGATCGGGGTGCTGGTCGGCGACCTGCTCTACCTGGCGCGGCTGGACTCGGATCCGCCGGTCCGGCGGGCGCGGGTCGATCTGGGCGCGCTGATCCGGGACGCGGTCGCGGACGCCGGCGCGGTCGAGCCGGACCGTCCGCTCACCGCCGCCGTGCCGGAGCCGCTGGAGGTCGCGGGGGACGCGGACACGCTGCGCCAGGTGCTCGCGAACCTGCTCGGCAACGTCCGCGCGCACACCCCGCCGGGCACCCCCGCCGAGGTCAGCGCGGTGCTCGACGGGGACCGGGTGCGGGTCGCGGTGCGCGACGAGGGTCCGGGGATGACCGCCACGACCGCGGCGCACGCGTTCGAGCGGTTCTGGCGGGCGGACGAGTCGCGGGCCCACTCCGGCGGCGCCGGCCTGGGCCTGGCGATCGTCGCCGAAGCGGTGCGGGCCCACGGCGGCACGACCGGGATCGACCCGGCGCCGGGTGCGGGCACGACCGTCTGGTTCGAGCTTCCGCGTTCCTGACGAACTCTCATCCGGCTCACGTGGCGCCGTCATGCCCGGTTGGTGACATGAACCGGTGCGAAAATCATTGATCATCACCGGCGCGGTGGCGGGCGCGCTCCTGGCCGCCGGGCTGACCGGCGATCGCTGGGCGGCGGCCGGCGCCGGGAACCGGCTGGCCGAGCGACTCCAGTGCGCCGCCGGGCTCGCCGAGCCACCGGAGGTGTCGCTCGGCGGCGTGCCGTTCCTGACCCAGCTGACGCGCGGACGGTTCGAGAAGGTGCAGGTCGAGGCGGACGCGGTCGCGGTGGGCCGGTTCCATGCCGGGGTCGCGGCGACGGCGCGGGACGTGCGCACGGCCGGCGGTTCGGTCCGGGCCGCTTCCCTCACGGTCACGGCGATCATTCGGTACGACGAGATCACCGTCCCCGCCGGACTGGGCTATGACGGCGCGGGCCGGCTCCGGCTGGCGACCACGGCTCCGCTGCTGGGCCGCGAGGTCCCGGTGGTCGTGCACGCCGCGCCGGAGGTCACCGGCGGATCCCTGGTCGTGCGGCCGGTCGAGGTGGAGATCCCCGCCGTCGGGATCCGGATTCCCGCCGCGCAACTGGGCGACCGGGCCGCTCCTCGGACGATCGGCCTGCCCGAGCTCCCCGCGGGGCTCGGCTACCAGGGCGCCGAGGCCACCGAGGACGGACTCCGGATCACCGTCGGCGGCACGCACCTCACCCTCAGCGGACAGAAGATCAACAGAAAAACCGACAATTGCGAAGGGTACGGCGGATGAGCGCGGCGGACGAGGGCAGCGGAACCTATCGGGCGTTCGCCGGGATCGGGCGCGCCGCGGTCCGCCGGCCCTGGCCGGTGATCGCCGGCTGGCTGCTGATCACGGTCGTGGTGGCTGGGCTGGTGCTGGGCTTCGGGCGGCCGGTGGACGACGACACCACGCTGCCGGGCAGCGACGGGCAGCGCGGACGGGACCTGATCGAGGCGCACTTCCCGGGCGGGGACGGGGCGAACGGGCAGGTGGTGCTGCGCTCGTCCGGCGAACGGCTGGACGCCGCCGCGTACCGCGAAGCCCTTGATCTGACCGTGCGCGGCATCGCGGACCTGGACCACGTGGTGTCGGTGGCGCCGCCCGGCGCCGCCGGCGGATCGCTCAGCGCCGACGGCCGGACCGGGTATCTCGCCGTGCAGTTCGACCTGGGGTTGCGCGACGTCGGCAGTGGCCTGATCAGCGAGGTGCTGGACGCGGCGGAACCGGCTCGGGCCGCGGGGCTGGCGGTGCTGCCCGGTGGGGCGCTGGCGCAGTCCGAGGCGAGCACGCACGCCAGCGAGGCGTTCGGGCTCGGTGTCGCCCTGATCGTGCTGGTGATCGCGTTCGGCGGGCTGGTCGCCGCCGGGCTGCCGCTGGTCACCGCGCTGATCACGCTGGTCTGCGGGATCGGCGCGATCGGGCTGGCCGGGCATGTCGCCGCGATCCCGCAGGTGGCGACGACCGTCGCCACGATGATCGGGCTCGGGGTGGGCATCGACTACGCGCTGTTCCTGATCACCCGGTACCGCCGGCTGCTGGCGGACGGCCGCGAACGCCACGCGGCGATCGTGGCGACGGTGGCGTCGTCGGGCAGCGCGGTGGCGTTCGCCGGCGGGACGGTGATCGTGGCGCTGGCCGGGCTGGCCGTCTCCGGGATCCCGATCCTGGCGACGCTGGGCTGGACGACCGGGCTGATCGTGCTGGTCGCGGTGGCGTCGGCGGTGACGTTGCTGCCCGCGCTGCTGACCGTGCTGGGGGCGCGGATCTCCCCGGCCCGGGTGCCGGGCCGGTCGGGCTGGGGGCGGCTGGCGGCGCTGGTGACCCGGCGGCCCTGGGCCTACGCGCTCGGCGCGGTGGCGCTGCTGCTGGTGCTGGCCGCGCCGGCGACCCGGATGACGCTGGGGCAGACGGATCCGGGCGACGATCCGGCCGGGACGGCGACCCGGATCGGGTACGACGTGCTCGGCGACACGTTCGGGCCGGGGGTGAACGGCCCGCTCACGGTGGTCGCCGAGCTGCGGCCCGGCGCGGACGTGCCGGCGTTGCAGGCCGCGGTCGCGGCGGTGCCCGGGGTGGCGCGGGCGCAACCGGCCCGGGTCTCGGCGGACGGGGCGGTGGCGACGATCCGGGTGGTCCCGGACAGCGCGCCGGCGGACCCGCGGACCGTGGCTACCGCCGAGGCACTGCGCGCGGTGCCCGTCACGGCGATGACCGTGCACGTCACCGGCCCGACGGCGGTCAAGGCCGAGCTGGGCGATCGGGTCGGGGTGCGGATGCCGTACGTCATCGGGGTGGTCGTTCTGCTCGCCGCCTTCCTGGTGTTCCTCGCCTTCCGCGCCCCGGTCGTGGCCGTGAAGGCCGCGGTGATGAACCTGTTCTCGGTCGCCGCCGCCTACGGGGTGCTGACCGCGGTCTTCCAGTGGGGCTGGGGCGTGTCGTGGCTGGGCCTGGACGGGCCGGTGCCGATCGAGTCGTACGTGCCGATGATGCTGTTCGCGCTGCTCTTCGGACTGTCCATGGACTACGAGGTGTTCCTGCTGACCGCGGTGCGCGAGTCCTGGGTGGCGACCGGTGACAACGCCCGCTCGGTCCGCGACGGGCTGGCCGGCACCGGCGCGGTGATCACCTCGGCGGCGCTGATCATGGTGTGCGTGTTCGCCGGGTTCACGCTCAGCCCGGCCCCGGTGGTGAAGATGATGGGCGTCGGCCTGGCGGTCGCGGTGGCGATCGACGCCACGGTGATCCGCGGGCTGCTGGTCCCGGCCACGATGGTGCTGCTCGGCCGGGCGAACTGGTGGTCGCCGGCTCCGGGCGGGCGGCGCCCGGAGGCCCGGACCGCGGAGCTCAGGCGCTGACGTCGAGGAGGTCGCCGGTGCGGTTGAGGACGTTCTTCAGCTGGCTGAAGTCGACGCCCTTGTCCTGCAGGAGGCTGACCAGGCTGGACGCGCTGGTGGCGGCCTTCGTCACGTCCTGGGAGTCCATGTCGAGCATGTCGCTGACCTGCTTGAGCTTGCCGGAGTCCTGGAGGCCGGCGTTCTCGCCGCGGGGACCGCCGGGTGGCGGGGGTGGGGTGCCCTGGCTCTGCTGCGCGGCGATCTTCTCGGCGACGTCGTCGGTGATCGCGGTGGACGAGGGCATCCCGGACTTGATCGCGGCGATCAGGTCCTCGTGTCCGACGCTCTGGCCGGTGGCGACGTCGTTCAGGCTCTTGCCGTTGGTGAGCTGGTCCTTCAGCGCGTCCTTGCTCAGGCCCAGCGTCTCGGCGATCTTGTCCATCGGGTCGTCCTGCGGCTTCTGCTGGCCGGCGTACGCCGACTGGGCCTGCGTCACCTGGTAGTTCGTCGAGTTGCTGATGCTGCTGATCGCGGTCAACGTGACTCCCCGTGGCTGCCGGGACGCCTGTCGTCCCGGACGGGGGGAACCATCGGCCGGCCGTACGGCAAGCTCTGGTTTTGAAACCCGATCCACAGGAAATAACCACCTTGGCCAAGAAATATCCGGATAAATCACCCGGCGGCGGTGATCGTGGTCGCGGTGACGACCCCCTCCGAGTCCGCGACGCCCTGGACCGTGATCTTCAAGCCGGCGGTCAGGTCGGTGACCTTCGCGGTGGCGGTCTTGCTCACCGCGGTGGTGTCCGAGGCCCGCACCGTGACCGTCTCCCCCGCCGCGGTCTGCACATAGACGGTGTTCCCGTCGACCCTGCTGATCGTCCCCGCGGTGCCACCGGCCGGCGCGGCCGACCGGTTCTGCCCGAATCCGCCCATGCCGCTGGGCATCCCGGCACCGGCCGGGAAACCGCCGCCGGCCGTCGCGGTGGACGACGACGACGACGTCGACGACGAGCCCCAGTGCTTCTGCACCTGCGCGCCGCCGGCGAACCCGCCGACCAGCAGCCCGACCCCGGCCAGCACCAGCGTGGTCCGGTTCCACCAGCGACGCGGCGCGGCCTGGGCGATGGCGCTGTTCAGGTCGTCGTGCTCGACCTCGGTCGGCGTGCGCGACAGAACCTCGGTGTCGTCGTTCATGACCTCGTCCTTCTCGGCTTTCTATTCGTAGCGCAGGGCGTCGATGGGCCGCAGCCGGGCCGCGCGGGCCGCCGGCAGGCCGCCGAAGAACAGCCCGATCAGCACCGAGACGCCCAGCGCGAGCACGACCGAGCTGGGCACGATCACCGGCTGGACGCCGACGATCTGGAACTTGCTGCCGATCAGCGCGGCGGCCACCCCGAGACCGCCGCCGATCACGCTGAGCAGCGTCGCCTCGATCAGGAACTGGCTCAGCACCACCCGCCGGGGCGCGCCGAGCGCCTTGCGGATGCCGATCTCCCGGGTCCGTTCGGTGACCGTGACCAGCATGATGTTGGTGATCCCGATGCCGCCGACCAGGAGGCTGATCGCGGCGACCGCGCCGAGCAGGGTGGTGAAGGTGTCGGCGGTCTCGGTCTGGGTCGCCAGGAGCTGAGAGGCGTTCTGGATCCGGTACGCCGTGGTCCCGTCGCTGCTCGCCGGCATCTTCTGGTCGAGGATCGTGGTGATCTCACTCTGCACCGTGTCGACCTGGTCGGAGTTCTTCGCCTCGACCAGGATCGAGCTGAGCGTGCCGTAACCGGCCAGCACCTGCCGGACCGCGGCGATCGGCGCGACCGCGGTGTCGTTGGAGTCGCTGAAGCCGCTGGAGCTCTTCTCGTCGAGCACCCCGACGATGGTGAACAGCGCGCCGCCGACGGTGACCTGCTCGCCGACCGGGTCGACGCCGGAGAACAGCTCGTCGGCGACGGTCTGGCCGATCACCACCACCCGGCGGGCCTGGGCCTCGTCGTCCGCGGTGAACAGCGCCCCGGTCTTGACCGGGAAGTTGGACGCGCCGAACCAGTCCGGCGTGGTGCCGACGAACGAGCTGACGTCGTGGTCGCTGCCCTCGTAGGTCAGCGTCGCCGACGTGCTGACCACCGGCGACACCGACTTCACGTCGGGCGCCAGGGCCGGGTCGTCGAGCGCCTCGGCGACCTTGAGGGTCAGCCCGCCGCCGCTGCTGGTCCCGCGGCTGGTGCTCATCACGGTCAGCGTGTTGGTGCCGAGCGCGGAGATCCGGTCGGCGATCGCCTGGGCCGAGCCGTTGCCGACCGCGACCAGCAGGATCACCGCGGCGACGCCGATCAGGATGCCGAGCATGGTGAGCACCGAACGCAGCTTGTTCGCGGACAGCCCGCGCAGCGCGAATCGAACGATCTCCGCGAAGTTCACGCCGCCGCCCCCGCCTCAATCACCATTTCTCGCGAAATTTCGCTCATGCCGCGTGCCGTCCCTGATGGAGCTGCCGGGTGTCCGAGGTGACCCGCCCGTCGAGGAGCCGGATCAGCCGGTCGGCGCGGGCGCCGACCTCCTCCTCGTGCGTGATGATCACGATGGTGCGGCCGACCGAGTGCAGGTCGTCGAAGACCTCGAGCACCTCGTCGGTGGCGTGACTGTCCAGGTCGCCGGTCGGCTCGTCGGCCAGCAGCAGGGCCGGCTCGGTGACCAGCGCGCGGGCCACCGCGACCCGCTGCTGCTGGCCGCCGGAGAGCTGGTTCGGCTCGTGCTCGGCGCGATCGGCCAGGCCGACCACGTCGAGCGCGAACATGGCGCGGCGCCGGCGTTCGGCGGCCCGCATCCCCGAGTACGCCAGCGGCAGTTCGACGTTCGCCACCGCCGACGTACGCGGGATCAGGTTGAACGACTGGAACACGAACCCGATCAGCCGGTTCCGGACCAGCGCGAGCTGACTGTCGGTGAGCCGGCTGACGTCCACCCCGTCGAGCAGGTACGACCCGTGGGTCGGGATGTCCAGGCAGCCGAGAATGTTCATCAGGGTGGACTTGCCGGACCCGGACGATCCCATGATCGCCACGTAGTCGCCGCGATCCACCGCCAGTGACACGCCGTCGAGGGCGCGCACCGTGGTCTCGCCCTCGCCGTACAGCTTGCGTACGTCGCGGACGTCCAGGACCGGCCGGGTCGTAGCCATGCTCAGCGTCCGCCGGGCGGGGCGCCGCCACCACCGGTGAACCCGCCGGTGCCGCTGCCGAAGCCGGTCCCGCTGCGCGAGCTCGAGTTGCTGCTCGTGGTGCTGCTGGTCGGGACGACCACCTTCTCCCCCGCGGTCAGGCCGGAGGTGATCTGGTAGGCGTCGTCGCCCTCCAGGCCGACCTGGACCTGCCGGACCTCCTGGGTCCCGGTGCTGGTCAGCACGGTGGCGGTGGAGCGCCGGCCGCTGACCGTGACGGCCGCCGAGTTGACCTTCACGGCGTTGTCGACGCTGCCGGTGACGACCGCGACGCTGACCGTCTGGCCCGGCTTGGCGCCGTCCGGCGGGTCCGGGAGGCTGACCGTCACGCCGTACGTGACCACGCTGTTGCTGGTCGTCGCGGTCGGGTCGACGGCGACCACCTTGCCGGTGGTCTCCGCGCTCGCCAGGGCGTTCCAGGTGATCGTGGCGGACTGGCCGGCCTTGAGCGCGGTGGTGTCCGACTCGGAGAACGCCGCGGTGATCTGCAGCCGGCTCAGGTCCTCGATGGCGATGAAGCCGCTCGAGGACGACGACGAGCTCGACGACGCGCCGCTCCCGCCGGTGCCGGTCGAGGCGCTGGACGAGGACGAGCCCGACGACGAGCCGCCGAGCGAGCCGTTGACCGCGGTGACCGTCCCGGCCATCGGGGCGGTCAGCTTGGTGCCGGCGACCGAGGCCGCGGCGTCGGCGACCGCCAGTTTCGCCGAGGTGACCTGGTTCTCGGCGGTGGTGGTGTCGGTGCCGGCGGTGTCGGCCCGGTCCAGCGAGTCGTTCGCGGCGTCCAGGTTGGCGTTCGCCAGGTCCAGGTCGCGCTGCGCGTCGGTGGCGTCGACCTGGGCCAGCAGCTGGCCCTTGGTCACCTTGTCGCCGACCTTGACCTTGATGGCGGTGACCGTGCCGGAGGTGGTGAACGTGGCGGCGGCGGTCGACGCGCTGGCCACCGTGCCGTCCGCGCTGACGGTCTTGGTGACCGTGCCCTGCGAGACGGTGACGGTGCGCACGTCGGTGGCTTTCGCCTCGTTGCCGGAGGAGGTGCTCCGGATCAGATTGACGCCCCAGATCGCGGCGCCGACGATCAGTAGGGCCAGCAGGGCGTTGATCGCCGTGCTCGGGGTGCGAAGCGCTTTCACCATGCCATCATGTCCGCTGCGACCGGTTCGTGGTGGGGTGTTCGCCGGTATTCCTTGATCACCAAGAACGTACGACCTGGTCGCCGCTCGCCAGTCCGTCGGTGACCTCGGTGTACTGGTCGCCACGCAGTCCGACGGTCACGGTTTTCCGGGTGCTCCGCGACCCGCTGCGGACCAGCACGGTGCCCGATCCGCCGGTGATGTCGTGCACCGCGGTGGACGGCACGCGCAGCACGTCCGTGGACTCGCCGACCCGGACCTTGACCTGCGCGGTCTGCCCGACGAGCAGGTCGGTGGGGGCGGACTTGAAGGAGAGCACCACGCCGTAGCGGACCAGCGTGCCGTCCGAGGTGCCGACCGGGTCGACCTGCACCACGGTGCCGTCCAGGGCCTCGTCGTGGTCGGCGAGCGTGATCGTGCCGGTCTGGCCGACCTTCAGCGAGCCGGCGTCGGCCTCCGGGAAGTCCGCCTCGACCTGCATGTCGTACGTGTCGGCCAGGGTGAGGAACGTCTTCCCGCTGCTCACCGTGTCGCCGACGCTGCCCGCGACGGAGACCACGGTCCCGGCGATCGGCGCCAGGATCACCGTGCCGTCCAGGGCCGCCTGCGCCTTGTCGACGGCCTGCGAGGCCTTGTTGACCGCCTGCCGCGCGCTGAGGATCGAGTCGTTGCCGGTGTCCGGGTACCCGCGGGTGGTGCAGCCGGCCGCGGCCACCTCCGGCACCGGGCTGACCCCGGTCAGATGTCCCCGGGCCGTGGTCGCGGTGGCGCACGCGGTCGCCGACGCGGTGACCGCGGCGGCCTGGTCCTCGGCGTCGTCGAGCCGGTCCTCGGCGTCGCTCAGGGTGCCCTCGGCGTCGTCCACGTCGCCGGTCGCGTCGGTGTCGTCGACGGTCGCCAGGGTCGCCCCGGCCTTGACCTTGGTGCCGGCCCGGACCTTGATCGCCTCGACGGTGCCGTTGACCGCGAACGAGAGCTCCCGGGTGGTGGCCGGCTCGACCGTGCCGGCGGTGGCCACGTCCAGGGTGACCGCGCCCTTCGCCACCGCGACCGCGACGATCGTGGCGGACTTCCCGCTGTTCTGGCGGCTGTGCACGACTCCGAGGGCCACGCCGGCGGCGATTCCCACCACGACGATGCCGGCGCCTATCCACCGAATGCGTCGTTTAGATCGGATTTGCCCCGTTACCTTGCTCATATTCGTAGATTGTGGCTGTTCACGTACCCGAACGGACCAGAATCCCGGGAGCACCCTTGCCGAGCACGCAGCACCCCACGCCCGTACGCCGGGCCGCCGCGGCCCTGACGGCCGTGGCCGCGGCCCTCCTGATCGGCGCCTGCGGTGATTCGTCCGACGACACGAACACGCCCGCGGACACCCCGGCCACGCAGTCGTCCTGCGCGCCCGGCGGCATGCCGTCCGGGATGGGCCCGGGTGGACCGTCCGGTGGCGCTCCGGGCGGCATGTCCGGCGGACCCGGCGGCCCGGGCGGGATGTCCGGTGGCCCCGGCGGGATGTCCGGCGGGCCTGGGGGCGGCCCCGGCGGCGACTGCGGTGGTGCGCGGCCCTCGGGGGCCGGCGGCGGCGGCGAGGAGACGCCCGAGGACGAACCCACCACGTTCACGCCGCACGGCACCGACCTCGGCGGCGCCCGGGAACCGCACGGCGCGCCGGGCGACGTCCTGCCGGGGGAATGACAAACCGCTTTGAGTACGCCGGAAGCACCCTCACCCAGCGTCGAGGCGCAGATGCGCCGCCGGCTGCGCCGTCACAACCGGGCGCTCGCCGAACTCGCCGCCACCAAGACCGAACTGGTCAGCGCGCTGCTGCACGAGCTGCGGACCCCGCTGACCGCCGCCCTCGGCATGCTCGACATGCTGCCCGAACAGACCGGTGACCCACTGCTCGACGAGGCGCTGCCGCTGATCTCCCGCAACCTGCGCCGGATCGAGCGGTGCACCAACGAGATCGCCACGATCAGCGGGATCGAGAGCGGGACGATCCCGCTCGACCGGACCGAGTTCGACCTGCCCGGGATGCTCCGCCGGGTGGCCGGGGCGGCCGGGGCGGACTGCGCCACCGCACCGCCGGACGGGCTGTTCCTCGGCGACCGGGAACGCCTGAGCGAGGTCGTCACCCGGCTGCTCGCCGCGGTCCGGGCGCTGAGCGGCTCGGCCGAGATCGAGGCGGAACTCGTCGGCGGCGAGTGGCAGGTGTCCTTCCCGCTGCCCGACGAGCAGGTCACCGACCGGCTGTTCACCTCGACCGGGGCGGGCGGCAACGCGATGGCGCTGATCATGGCCCGGGCGGTGGTGGGCCGGCACGGCGGGAGCGTCGGGGTGCACAGTTCCGGCGGAACCGCCTACCTCCGGATGCTGCTGCCCCTCTAGAAACGGCCGGCTCTAGAAACGGCCGGTGAGCGCTTCGACGCGGGTCAGCAGGTCCTGCGCGGTGAACGGCTTGACCAGGTAGTCGTCGGCGCCCGCGTCGAAGCCGGACGCCACGTCGAGCCACTGGCCCCGCCCGGTCAGCAGGATGATCGGGATGTCCGCGGTCTCCGCGTCGTCGCGCAGCGCCCGGCACACCTCGAGCCCGGTCATGTCGGGCATCGTCACGTCCAGGACGGCGATGTCCGGCACGTGCTCGTGCGCCGCGACCAGCGCGTCCCGCCCGTTGCGCCGGGTGTCCACGTCAAGGCCGCCGGACCGCAGCACGGTCTCGACGATCTCCAGCACGGTCGGATCGTCGTCGACCACCAGAACGGACGTCATCCCGGCCCCCTCGCTCCTCCCCAGCGTATCGACGCGCCCCGCCCAGCACCCGCACATGCCCAGATCAGCCCCAGCTCACCGCCCCCTCCACCAGAAACCACCCCCAGCCCCCGCCGGCCGCCCCGAGCAAGCGCCCAGCCGCGCCCCGCCCCGCGCCCAGCCGCGCCCAGCCACGCCCAGCGCCCAGCCGCGCCTCGCGCCCAGCCGCGCCCAGCGCCGCGCCGCGCCCAGCCGCGCCCCGCGCCGCGACCCCGCGCCCAGCCGCGGCTCGCGCTTCCGGCTGGCGCTCATGGCTCTTCCTGGGCCTGGAGACAGCCCTCAGCACCAGCCGGGACCGCGAGCCGCGGCTGGGCCCTGACCCGGTGACCGGGTCGCGTGGGTTCTTTGAAACCGCAACCACCCTCGGACGTCGCCCTGGAGGGTCTCGCGTTCTGGGCGCGCCAGCGCCCTGCGAGGCCCGGAAGGGTCCCCGCGGGAGCGACGATCAGTTATTGGCCGCAGCGTCGGAAATGAAGAATTTCAGCTTTGAAACGCGAGCTCCGTGGAGATCGTCTCCATCACCGTGGAGACCTCGCGGCCCTGGTGGTGGAGGTCGCGGAGGAGGTCGATGGAGTAGACCGGGTGCTGGTGGGCGAGGCTTTCGACGTCGGCGCAGAGGGCGGCGAAGCGGCTGGCGCCCAGGGTGGCCGAGGAGCCCTTCAGGCCGTGGGCGAGGCGGGCCAGGTTGCGGGTGTCGCCGGTGGCGGCGGCGCGTTCCATGCGGTCGAGGGTGCCGGGTAGGCGGTCGGCGAAGTTGTGCAGGATCTCGGCGAGGCGGGCCCGGTCGGCGGAGGCGGATCCGGCGATGCCGTCGACGCACGCGCGGATGCTGTCAGTTTCGGTCACGCCTCCGGAGGACCGCACCACGATCGCGCCGGCCACGTCGGCGGCGGCCGCGGCCCGGGCGGCATCGGCGGCGAGGCCCGCGCGGGCGGCGTCGGACGGGCGGATCGGCGTGGCGTCGCGACCCGCCTCGATCAGGGGAAACGGTGGGGCCTCGCGACCCGCCTCGAGCAGGGGGAACGGCGGGGCGACGCGACCCGCCTCGGGCAGGGGGAACGGCGGGGCGTGGCGGGCCGCGTCGGACAGGACGGCGTCGAGTTCCGGCTCCTGGATCGGCTTGGCGAGGAAGCCGTCCATGCCGGCGCGCGCGGCCGCGGCCTGATCGTCGACCATCACGTTGGCGGTCAGGGCGACGATCCGGGGCGCGCCGTGCGGGGGCGGATCGGCGCGGATCCGCTCGGTGGCGGCGAGCCCGTCCAGGACCGGCATCTGCACGTCCATCAGGACCAGGTCGTAGCGGTCCCGGTGGACCGCGGCGACCGCGGCCGCGCCGTCGGCGACGATCGCCACCCGGTGGCCGCGGCGTTCCAGCATCAGCTCGGCGACCCGCTGGTTGACCGGATTGTCCTCGGCGACCAGCACCCGGAGCGGCCGGCCGCCCGCGACCACCGGCGCGTCCGGCGCGGCGGACGACGCGGCGGACGGCGCGGCGGACGGCGCGGCGGACGGCGCGGCGCGCGGTAACAGGGCCGGGCGCAGCAGCAGCGTGACCGTGAACGTCGAGCCCTGCCCCGGCTGGCTGTCCACGGTGATGCCGCCGCCCATCGCCCCGGCCAGCCGCTGACTGATCGCCAGGCCCAGCCCGGTGCCCTCGTAACTGCGCGCGATCGACGCGTCCACCTGCGAGAACGGGCGGAACAGCAGGTCCAGCCGGTCGGCCGGGATGCCGACCCCGGTGTCCCGGACGGCGATCCGCACCGCCGGCCCGTCCGCGGTGACGTGCACGGTGACCGCGCCGTGGTCGGTGAACTTGACCGCGTTGCCGAGCAGGTTCACCAGGATCTGCCGGATCCGGCCCGCGTCCCCGGTGACCACTTCCGGACAGCCCGGCGCGAGGTGGCTGGACAGGTGCAGGCCCTTGGCGTCCGCGGTCAGCGCCACCAGACTGGTCGCCTGCTCGACGCACGAGCGCAGGTCGAACGGCCGCTCGTCCAGGGTCAGCTCGCCGGCCTCGATCTTGGAGAAGTCCAGGACGTCGTTGATGATCACGAGCAGGGCGCCGCCGCTCGCGTGCACGGTCCCGACCAGCTCGCGCTGCCGGTCGTCGAGGTCGGTGTCGAGCAGCAGGCCGGTCATCCCGATCACGGCGTTCATCGGCGTCCGGATCTCGTGGCTCATCGTCGCCAGGAACGCCGACTTGGCCGCGGTCGCCGCCACCGCCTCGTCGTGCGCGGTGACCATCGCGGTCATCGAGGCGTTCACCGCGCGGGCCATCAGGGCCAGCTCCTGCGGGCCGGTGACCTCGGCGCGCCGGCTCAGATCGCCCTCCAGGACCCGCTGGGCGGCCGCGGTCACGTTCCGGGCCGGCGTGGTGATCCGCAGGGTCAGGCTGCGCGCGCCGATCGCGACCAGCGCGGCGGTGCCCAGCGAGACCCAGAGGATCAGCTGCCGGGTGCGCTCGGCGCGGGCCTTGATCTGCTTGATCCGGCTGGACAGCAGCCGGTCCTCGGCGCTGTGCATGGTGTGGTGCGCGTCGATCACCGGGTCGAAGTTCGCGTCGGTGGTACGCGCGCCGGTCTCCATCGCCCGTTCGACCGCGGCGATCCGGTCCTCGATCATCGGCTGCAGCCGGTTCAGGTGATCCTGGTAGCTCGGATCGTGGGCCGACTTCTCCCGCAGCTGGATGATCCGCCCCTCGACGTCGCCGGCGTTCTCGTCGAAGGCCTGCGCCCAGTGCCGGTCGATCGGCTGCTGGTAGCCCCGGGTGACCCGGCTCAGGTAGTCGATCGCGTTGCCCAGGCCACCGAAGTAGCCGAGCAGCTCGTGCGAGTGGTCCATCGAGTCCTGGTCGTTGAGCAGGTCCCCGATCCGGACCGAGGCGCTGGTGCCGACCACCGCCAGGGCCAGCAGCGCGAGGAGGAAGCCGGCGGACAGCATCCGCCCCACGGTCCACCGGGTGATCCGATCACCCTCAGTCGCCATGCCGAACACTCTAGGTTCGGGCCGTTCGTGATCAGACCGGTTCCAGGATCAGGACGTGCAGGTGGCGGGGGCCGTGCACGCCCTCGACCCGGTTCAGCTCGATGTCGCTGGTCGCCGACGGCCCGCTGATCCAGGTCAGCGGCCGCCGCGGGTCCAGGCGCGCGACCGCCTCCGGGACCGAGGCCACCACCTGCTCCGGGCGCAGCACCACGATGTGCACGTCCGGCAGCAGCGTGATGATCCGCCGGCCCTGGTCCGGCGACGCGTCCAGCACGATCGTCCCGGTCTCGGCCACGGCCACGGCCGCCGCCGTCAGGACCGCGTCGGCGCCGGCGATGCGGTCCGGCGACAGGTCGTCGTCCGGCAGGGCCCCTTCGGGGCGCCAATTCAAGGGCAACCCTTCCGGTACGACCACCACCCCGCCCGCGATCTCCGCGACGGTCGCCGCGACGGCGTCCTCGGCGATCCGCCGCACCGTGGCCTTGTAGTCGACCAGCCGGTCCACCAGCACGTCCAGATCCGCGGCCGGGAACACCCGCCGGTACTCCCGGGGCGCCTCGCCCGGCGCAGGCGCGTCCCGCAGCGCCGCCCGGACCCGGCCCAGGATCACGTCCTTCGAGCTCATCGCGACGCCCACCAATCCCGGAAGGTCTGCTGCGGGAACTCCGGCAGATCGCGCGCGTCGGTCCAGCCGCCCAGCGGCAGGCCGCGCCCGCGCCGCCCGGCGATCCGGGCCAGCTTGGCCGCGCGCTGGGCGCTCGCGTACAGCTTGGGCCGGTCCATCGTGTACGCCGCCGCGCGCATCGCGGCCCGCTCCGACCGTGGATGCGGCGCCTGGTTCCGCAGGTGCACCAGGATCGCCGGGATGTCGATCTTCACCGGGCAGGCGTCGAAGCAGGCCCCGCAGAGCGACGAGGCGAACGGCAGCGACGCGTTGTCCTCGATGCCGGTGAGCTGCGGCGACAGGATCGCGCCGATCGGGCCGGGGTAGACCGACCCGTACGCGTGCCCGCCGGTCCGCTCGTAGACCGGGCACACGTTCAGGCAGGCCGAGCACCGGATGCAGTGCAGCGCCGACCGGCCCGCCGGGTCGGCGAGGACCGCGCTGCGCCCGTTGTCGAGCAGCACCAGGTGGAAGTTCTGCGGCCCGTCGCCGGGCGTCACCCCGGTCCACATCGTCGTGTACGGGTTCATCCGCTCCCCGGTCGACGCCCGCGGCAGCAGTTGCAGGAACACTTCGAGGTCCTGCCAGGTCGGCACGATCTTCTCGATGCCCATCACCGTGATCAGCGTCTCCGGGAGGGTCAGGCACATCCGCCCGTTGCCCTCGGACTCGACGACGGCGAGCGTGCCGGTCTCCGCGATGCCGAAGTTGGCCCCGCTGATCGCGACCTTGGTGGACAGGAACGTCTCGCGCAGGTATTTCCGCGCGGCGGCGGCCAGCACCGGCGGGTCGTCGGTCAGGTCCGGGTCGACCCCGGGCATCGCCGCGAGGAAGATCTCCCGGATCTCGGACCGGTTCCGGTGGATCGCCGGCACCAGGATGTGACTGGGCTTGTCGTTGCCGAGCTGCACGATCAGCTCGGCCAGGTCGGTCTCGACCGGCTGGATCCCGGCCGCCTCCAGGGCCTCGTTGAGCGCGATCTCCTGGGTCGCCATCGACTTGACCTTGATGACCCGCTCGGAGCCGGTCCGCCGCACCAGGTCGACCACGATCGCGTTGGCCTCGTTCGCGTCCGCGGCCCAGTGCACGACCCCGCCGCGCTCGGTGACCCGGGCCTCCAGCTCCTCCAGCAGCTCCGGCAGCCGGGACATCACGTCGGCCTTGATCGCCGAGCCGGCCGAGCGCAGCTCCTGCCAGTCCGGCAGCTCGGCGATCACCCGGCCGGACTTGCCGCGGATGGTGGTGGTCGCGTGCCGCAGGTTGCGCCGCAGCTGGTCGTCGGCGAGCGCCTTGTGGGCCGCCGCCGGGAACGACTCGTCGCCGCGCAGGTGCCCGACGCCGCGCGGCGCGGTCGCCGGCATGCCGAGGAACGTCGTCATGTCGCGGCCAGGATCTCGGCCAGGTGCACGGTCTTCACTCCGGAATCCCTTCGACGCAGGCCACCGCCGATGTGCATCAGGCAGGACGCGTCCCCGGCCGAGCAGACCTCGGCGCCGGTGGACACGATGTTGGTCATCTTGTCGGCGAGCATGGCCGCGGACGTCTCGGCGTTCTTGATCGAGAAGGTGCCGCCGAAGCCGCAGCACTGCTCGGCCGCGGGCAGCTCCAGCAGTTCCAGGCCGCGCACGTTGCGCAGCAGCCGCAGCGGCTTGTCGCCGACCCGGGTCATCCGCAGGCTGTGGCACGTCGGGTGGTAGGTCACCCGGTGCGGGTAGTACGCCCCCACGTCCTCCACCTTGAGCACGTCGATGAGCAGCTCGGACAGCTCGTAGGTGCGCGCGCCCAGATCCGCGGCACGGGAAGCCAGACCGGCGTCACCCGCTTTGGCGGCAACGAGGGAGTGCTGGTGCCGAATCGACCCGACGCACGATCCCGAGGGAGCGACAATAACGTCAAAGGGCGAAAAAACCGACACATACCTGCGAATCAGCGGGAGCGCGTCCCGCTGGTAACCGGTGTTGACGTGCATCTGCCCGCAGCAGGTCTGCTCGAACGGGAAGACCACCTCGTGCCCGAGCCGCTCCAGCAGCCGGACGGTGGCCTTGGCCGCCTCCGGGAACAGGGTGTCGGCGAGGCACGTCGCGAACAGCGCGATCCGCACGGTCACCTCCTCACCCGGTCGGCGGCGGCCCGCCAGGGGGCGTCGTCGCCGCGCGGCTCGTAGCGCACGATCTGTTGAGTCTGCCGCACCAGCGCGCGCATCGCATCGATCCCGCCGGATACCACTCCGGCGGCGCGCGCCTGCACCAGCAGATTACCGAGCGCGGTGGCCTCGACCGGCCCGGCCAGCACCGGCAGGCCGGTGGCGTCGGCGGTCAGCCGGCAGAGCAGCTCGTTGCGGGCGCCGCCGCCGACCAGGTGCAGGGCGGCCGGGGTGGATCCGGCCAGCTCCTGGGCCTGGCGCACCGCGCGCCGTTGCGCGAGCGCCAGGCTGTCCAGGATGCATCTGACGATCGTGGAAACGTCGGTGCCCGCCGGCAGACCGGCCGATCGGGTGACCCGGCCCGCCATGTCACCGGGCGGCAGGAAGATCGGATCGTCGAGGTCCACCACGTGGGCGAGCAGTGGTTCCGCGGCCGCCGCGCGGAGCAGGTCGGAAATATCCGGCGAGCCCCACTCCCGCATGCACTCCTGCAGCGGCCACAGACCCATCACATTGCGCAGATAGCGGACGGTGCCGTCGACGCCGCCCTCGTTGGTGAAGTTCGCCGCCCGCGAGGCGTCGCTCAGCACCGGCTCGTCCAGCTCCAGGCCCACCAGGGACCAGGTGCCCGAGCTGACGTACGCGAAATTCTTGTGCTCTGCCGGGACCGCGACCACCGCGGACGCCGTGTCGTGCGAGCCCACCGCGACCACCGGCGTGCCCTCGAAATGTCCGATGAGATCGCCGGGCCGCCGGATCGGCGGGAAGAGCTCCGCCCGCAATCCAAGATCTTCAATCAAGGACCAGGCCCAGTTTCCGGTACGGACGTCGAGCAGCCCCGTGGTCGACGCGTTGGTGAACTCCGCGCCGACGTTCCCGGTCAGCCAGTACCCGAGCAGGTCCGGCACCAGCAGCATGGTCTGCGCGGCCGCGTACTGCCGGGTGCCGGCCGCCGCCAGCAGCTGGTAGACCGTGTTGAACGGCAGCGTCTGCAGCCCGTTGACCTGGTAGAGGTCCCGGGTCCGCGCGGCGACCCCGTCGGTCCGCGAGTCCCGGTAGTGCACCGGGTTGCCGAGCAGCGCCCCGTCCGCGTCGAGCAGGCCGTAGTCGACCGCCCACGAGTCGATGCCGATGCCGTCCACCGGGCCGGCCTTGCGCAGGCCGTCGAGCATCCCCCGGTACAGGCCGAGGATGTCCCAGTGCAGGGTGCCGCCCGCGCGCACCGGCTCGTTCGGGAACCGGTGCACGACGTCGAGCTCCAGCGTGCCGTCCCGGAACGTGCCGACCACGACGCGCCCGCTGGACGCGCCGAGGTCGACCGCGGCGAACCGGTGCGTCACCTTTGTCATCGGAGAAAGGCCGCTGCGACACCCGCGTCGACGGGGACGTGCAGGCCGGTGGTGTGCGACAGCTCGCCGGCGGTCAGCACGAAGACCGCGTTCGCCACGTGCTCCGGCAGCACCTCCCGCTTGAGCAGGGTGCGCTGCGCGTAGAACTCGCCCAGCTTCTCCTCCGGCACGCCGTAGACGGCGGCCCGCTGCGCGCCCCAGCCGGCCGCGAAGATGCCCGAGCCACGGACGACGCCGTCCGGGTTGATGCCGTTCACGCGTACCCCGAAAGCGCCCAGCTCGGCCGCCAGCAACCGCACCTGATGCGCCTGGTCGGCCTTGGCGGCGCCGTAGGCGACGTTGTTCGGGCCCGCGAACAGCGAGTTCTTGCTGGAGATGTAGACGATGTCGCCGCCCATGCCCTGCGCGATCAGGATCCGCGCGGCGGCCTTCGCGACCAGGAACGAGCCCTTGGCCATCACGTCGTGCTGCAGGTCCCAGTCCTGCTCGGTGGTCTCCAGCAACGGCTTCGAGATGGACAGCCCGGCGTTGTTGACCACCAGGTCCACCCCGCCGAAGGCGAGCACCGCGGCGTCCAGGGCGGCCTCGACCGCGGCGGCGTCGGTGACGTCGGCTTTCGTGGAGATCGCCAGGTCGGTGCCGCCGATCTCGCGGGCGACGGTCTCCGCGGTCTGCTCGTCGCGGTCGGCGACGACCACACAGGCGCCCTCGGCGGCAAGTCGCAGCGCGATCGCCCGGCCGATGCCGGAGCCACCGCCGGTCACGAACGCCACCCGGGTGGCCAGGGGCTTCGGCTTCGGCATCCGCTGGAGCTTGGCCTCCTCCAGGGACCAGTACTCGATGCGGAACTTCTCCGACTCGTCGATCGGGGCGTAGCGGGAGATCGCCTCGGCGCCGCGCATCACGTTGATCGCGTTGACGTAGAACTCGCCGGCGACCCGGGCGGTCTGCTTGTTCGCCCCGAACGAGAACATGCCCACGCCCGGGACCAGCACGATCGCCGGGTCGGCGCCGCGGATCGCCGGGCTCTCCGCGGTGGCGTGCCGGTCGTAGTAGGCGCGGTAGTCCTCGCGGTAGGCCTCGTGGAGTTCCTTGAGCCGGGTCGTGACCTCGTCCAGCGGCGCGTCCGGGGCGGTGTCCAGAACCAGGGGTTTGACCTTGGTACGCAGGAAGTGGTCCGGGCAGGAGGTGCCGAGGGCGGCGAGTTCGGCCAGGCGCTCGCTGCCGACGAAGTCCAGGACGACGTCGTTGTCGGTGTAGTGGCCGACCTGAGGGCGGTCGGTAGAGGCCAGGCCGCGAATGATCGGAAAGAGTTCGGCAGCGCGTTGGTGGCGGGCTGTGGTGACGAGGGCGCTGATCTTGGAAATTCCGAAGGGCTGGGGGCGGCCGTGCGCCTCGATGTACGCCGCGGCCGTGGTGATGATCTCCTGCGAGTTGGCCTCGCACTCGTCGCTGGTCGCGCCCCACGCGGTGATCCCGTGCCCGCCCAGGATCACGCCGATCGCCTGCGGGTTCGCCTTCTGCACGGCGGCGATGTCCAGCCCGAGCTGGAAGCCCGGGCGGCGCCAGTCCACCCAGAGCACCCGGTCGCCGAAGATCTCCTTGGTCAGCGCCGGGCCGTCGGCGGCGGTCGCGATCGCGATGCCGGCGTCCGGGTGCAGGTGGTCCACGTGCGGCGCGTCGACCAGGCCGTGCATGGCGGTGTCGATGCTCGGCGCCGCGCCGCCCCGCCCGTGCAGGCAGTAGTCGAACGCGGCGACCATCTCGTCCTCGCGCTCGATCCCCGGGTAGACGCCGGTCAGCGCGCGCAGCCGGTCCAGCCGCAGCACGGCCAGGCCCTTCTCGGTCAGGGTGCCCAGGTCGCCGCCGGAGCCCTTGACCCAGAGCAGGTCCACGTCCGCACCGGTGACCGGGTCGAGGGCGCTGCCCTTGACGGACGTGTTCCCCCCGGCGTAGTTCGTGGTGCGCGGATCCGCACCGAGGCGATTCGATCGCGCGATGAGCGCGGCGACGGCGGCATTCGTCATGGCGTCCCTCAGGTCAGTCCGGCAGCTCTATGAAACGTTTCAGAATTACCGACAGATTACGCAGCGGTTCTGCCTGAGGTCAAGGCTGTCCTTGGGCCATTCGCGTCAGCCACGGACGGCGCCTACGTTCCTCGCTGCTCAGCGACCCGACCGTCAGTCGGCGAGGTCGGCCAGGACCGCGGCGGCGGCGTCGTGGCCGGCGGCGGCCAGGCGGCGCAGCTCGTCGAGGTCGGACAGCTCACGGGCGCGCTCGCCCAGGCGTTCCTGATTCACGGGTGCGCATCCTGTCTGCCGATGGCGACCACCCTTCGCGCGGCGGGGAGGTGTGTCAAGGCGGGTGGGCTGGGGACGGGGCACCGGCCGTACCGAAGCAAGAAGTGAAGCCCGGGCCGAAGCGGCCCGGGCTTGCGGGATGGTTTTCAGATGAGCCAGCGGTTCTTCTGGATCAGCGGGAGGCGGGCCCAGAGGCGGCCCAGGCCCCAGGTGTGGCCGGCGTAGGTGAGGGCGATGATCACCGCGCCCAGGGCGTAGATCACGTGGTAGTCGACGATCGGGTTGCTGGAGCCGCTGGCCAGGGGCCATTCGGCGAGCCACATCATGGCCATCATGGCGGTCGTGGCACCCGCGGCGACCCGCAGGCCGATGCCGAGGATCAGGGCGAGTCCGATGCCGAGCAGGCCGAGCATGAACGCCCAGTCGACGACGACGTTGCCGGCCAGGTTGTGGAACAGGCTCTGGAACGGGCCGGCCTCGACGCTCGACAGGAAGCCCTTGGTGGGTGAACCGCCGTTGATCCAGGCCTTGGCGGACGGGGTGGCGTAGCCGAAGCCGAACGTCTTGTCCAGGAATGCCCAGAGGAAGACGAATCCGGTCGCGAACCGGAGAACGGCGAGTGTCTTGGCAGCGGCCTTGGTGAGCATGGCGCCCGGGGCCTCGACGTGCTCGAGGCGGTGAGCTGCGACGGTGGTCATCGCTTCCTCCTCCATCAATCTCTCTGCCTCAGACACTCCTCGTTCTCCGGTCGTCATGCCCGGGTCAGATCACCTGACTGTGCGGGCCGAAGGTCCCCCTCGCCGGTGTGCGCGGTGGCCCGGCGCCGGACCAGGGCCAGCACGATCACGGCCGCGACCAGGGCGGTTCCGCCCGCCACGTAGAGCGTGGCGTTGAGCCCGTCGGCGAAGCCGGCCGGCTGCCCGTGCGCGTCGGCGATCCGGTCGGCGAAGATCGTGCCGAAGACCGCGACGCCGAGGGCGAAGCCGAGCTGGCGGAACGTGTTCAGCGCGCCGCCGGCCATGCCGCTGCGCTCCCGGGGCACCTCGGCGAGCACCGCGGACGACAGCGACGGCAGCACGCAGCCGACGCCGAGACCGACGACGATCAGGCCGGGGATCAGGATCGAGCCGCTGCTGTCCGCGTGCAGGCGGGCCTGGAGCAGGTCACCGGCCGCGATCAGCAGCAGGCCCAGGCCGACCGTCCAGCGCGGCGAGACCTTCTGCAGGAACTTGCCGGCGGCCGCGCCGACGACCAGCGAGGCGGCGGCCATCGGCAGCGCGCCGTACAGGCCGGCGTCGACCGGCCCGTAGCCGAGCACCTGCTGCAGCCACACGGTCCCGAACGGCAGGTAGCCGAACGCCGCGGCCTGGGTCAGGAACGCCGCCACGATCAGCGCCGCGAACGCGGGCCGCTTGAACAGGGCGAGGTCCAGCATCGGGTGGTCGGAGCGGAGTTCCACGGCGATGAACGCGACCAGCGCGACCAGGCCGACGGCGAACGAGGTCAGGGCGATCCCGTCGGTCCAGCCGGCGTCGCCGGCGCGGATCAGGCCGTACGTCACGGCCCCGGCCGCAAGCGTGAACGTGATCGTGCCGGGCAGGTCGAAGCGGCCGCCCCAGGGCGCCTTCGACTCGGCGACGCCACGGAGCGTGAACCAGACCGCGATCAGGCAGATCGGCAGGTTGACCAGGAACACCCAGCGCCAGCCGAAGTGCTCGGTGAGCAGGCCGCCGGCGAGCGGTCCGGCGGCCGCGGCGGCCCCGTTGACGGCGCCCCAGATGCCGAACGCGATACCCCGGTCGTGACCGCGATAGGTCACGTTGAGCAGGGCCGCGGTGCAGGCGAACATGGCCGCGCCGCCGGCGCCCTGCAGGACCCGGGCGGCGATCAGGGCCTGCTCGTTCGGCGCGATCGCGCAGAGCAGGGAGGAGACCGCGAAGACGCCGATGCCGACCAGGTAGGTGCGGCGGCGGCCGTAGCGGTCGGCGAGGGAGCCGGCGCCGAGCAGCAGCGCGGCGAGGGCGAGGGCGTATCCGTCGAGCACCCACTGCAGGTCGGAGTAGTCCGCCCCGAACTTGTCGGCGATCGACGGCAGCGCCACGACGACGATGGTGACGTCCACCAGCAGCAGGAAGGTGCCGAGGCAGACGGCGATCAGTGGTGACCATTTGCGCATGCACAGCAGGATGCCGGTTTTTCTCCCCGGAGACGGCATCAGATCGCTCTACCTTGCGGATCTCGACATCCGATACCGTCGTATGGTGGAAATCGACACGCTGGACCGGCTGGTCACGCACGCGCTGCGGATCAACGGCCGCGCGGGCTACCGCGAGATCGGCACGGTCCTCGGCGTCTCCGATCAGACCGTCGCGCGACGTTATCGCCGCTTGCGCGAGGAGGCGCGGCTGCGGGTGGTCGGTCTGCCAAACCCCATCGAGCTTGGGTACGAGACCTGGACGCTCCGCCTGCGCGCCGCTCCCGACGCGGCGCTGCCGATCGCCCTGGCCCTGTCCCGCCGCCCGGACACCACCTGGGTCTCGATCACGTCCGGCGGCACCGAGATCGCCGGGAGCGTGCACGTGCCGGCGTCCGCCGACCGGGAGTCGCTACTGCTGCAGAAGCTGCCACGGACCCCGCGCCTGGTCTCGGTGAGCGCGCACTGCGTGATCCACCACTACGTCGGCGGCGCGGTCGGGCCGGACCTGCGCGACGACTCGCTGACCGCGGACCAGATCGCGGCGCTGACCCCGGAGCGGCCGGCCGGCTCCGGCCCGGCCGCGCATCTGACCGCGGCCGACGCCCCGCTGATCGAGGCGCTCGCCTGGGATGGGCGGCTCAGCTACGCCGAGCTGGCCGGCTCGACCGGCTGGCCGGAGTCGACGGTGCGCCGCCGGGTCACCGAGCTGTTCGGGTCGGGGTCGCTCTACACCGACGTGGAGATCGAGCCGGAGCTGTTCGGGTTCCGCGCGGTGGTGATGCTGTGGCTGTCGGTCGCGCCGGCCCGCGTCGCGTCGGTCGGCGCCGCGCTGAGCGCGCACGAGGAGATCGTCTTCGCGGCCGCCACCACCGGGCCGACGAATGTGCAGGCCACCGCGATCTGCCGGGACATGCCGTCGTTCTACCGGTACGTGACGGAGCGGCTCAGCCTGCTCGACGGGGTGGAGCGGATCGAGTCCTCGCCGGTCCTGAAGCACGTGAAGCAGCTCGGGTCGGTGCGCTGACATACCGCGGCGACAGGTACCCGCCGGGATTACCGGCGAGTAAGGATCTCGTTAATAATATTCACTAGTATCGATCTAGATCGGTCTCCCCATCCCGTCCGATGTTGGGAGTCCTCATGTCCGTCCGATCATTACTGGCCGCCTCCGTCCTGGCGGTCGTCGTCACGCTCGCGCCGGCGCCGGCGCAGGCGGCCAATCCGTACGAGCGGGGCCCGGCCCCGACCACCGCCAGCATCGAGGCCACCACCGGCCCGTTCGCCACCGCCTCCACGACCGTCGCCCGGACCAGCAGCTTCGGCGGCGGCACGATCTACTACCCGACCGACACCAGCGCCGGGACGTTCGGGGCGGTCTCCATCGCACCCGGCTACACCAACTCGAAGTCCGCGGTCGCCTGGCTCGGGCCGCGGATCGCCTCGCAGGGCTTCGTCGTGATCGTCATCGACACGCTCAGCGTCTACGACTTCCCGGACAGCCGGGGCACGCAACTGCTCGCCGCCCTGGACTACCTGACCGGCACCAGCACGGTCCGCACCCGCATCGACGCCACCCGGCTCGGCGTGATGGGCTACTCGATGGGTGGCGGCGGCAGCCTGTCCGCATCCAAGACCCGGCCGTCCCTGCAGGCGGCGGTTCCGCTCACGCCCTGGCACACCACCAAGAGCTGGACCACCGACCAGGTCCCGACCCTGATCATCGGCGCGGAGAACGACACCACGGCGCCGGTGGCGTCGCACGCGGAGGCGTTCTACACCAGCCTGCCGAGCACGCTGGACAAGGCGTACCTGGAACTGAACAACGCGACCCACTCGGCGCCTACGTCGGCGAACGTGACCATCGCGAAGTACAGCATCTCCTGGTTGAAGCGCTTCATCGACAATGACACGCGGTATGAGCAGTTCCTCTGCCCGGCGCCGTCGGGGTCCGCGATCCAGGAGTACCGGGACACCTGCCCGCATTCCTGACGCTGTTCCGGTAGGGGGCGCCGGCGGCCTTTCCACTCGGCCGCCGGCGTCTCTGCTCGGATCGCCGGCTCCGGGCGCCGGTTTCCCGGGGCCGGTCGGCGGCCTCGTTTGTCGACTTCCCGGGGCGCGGTGCCGGCTTTCTCAGTGCCAGAAGACCGCGACTGCCGCGTTCGCCAGGGTCAGCGTGATGATGCCGATGTAGTGGCCCTTGTTGACCGCTTCCCGCTTACGCGGGATGAACACCATGATGAAGATCAGCACGGCGATGACCAGTTTGACCACGAGCTTGGCCGGATCTGGCTCGTGGTCCCCGCCACCGCGCAGCGGCGCCGCCAGGCCGAGCCCGCTGACCAGCTGGATGATCGATCCCCACAGGACCGCGGGAGTGATCCGGAACGTGCCGGAGAGGAACTGCGAGATCGCCCCACCCAGCAACAGGGCGAAGCCGACAAGGTGCACGAAGAGCAGGATCAACCGGAGTGCTTCCACAGCCGGTCAGCTTGCCAGCTCCCGAAACACCTCCGCCAGCCGGGATCCCGGCCACTTCGATCATCGCCCCGCCGCGGCCCCGCCCACCCCGGCAGATTCCCCACCCACCACGGGGGCCTGCCCTGCTCCATTATCCCGGAATGGCGTGATCTTGGGAGGGGGCCTGTGGACAAGCCATTGGTGTGGATAACTCGAACCGCCGGCGGAACGGACCTAGAATTGCCCGCGTGAAGCCGCGGCGAGGCGGCTGAGCTCAACGCCGGACCGACCCGGGCGGGGCGGCTGGGCTCAGCTTCGGGCCAAGCCGGGCGGGGCGGCTGGGCTCAGCTTCGGGCCAAGCCGGGCGAGGCGGCTGAGCTCAACGCCGGGCCAAGCCGGGCGAGGCGGCTCAGCTCAACTTCGGACCAAGCCTGGGGAGGTCACTGATCAGCGACGAATCGTTCCCGTAGAGGCTCGCGCCACCAGTGCCGGCACGAACGTGGCCTGCTCGTGCTCGTGGTCCGGATTGGTCGCCTCGTCCAGGACCAGGCGGGCCGCCGTCCGGCCCAGCTCCTGCCGGGGCTGGCGGACCGAGGTCAACGGCACGGCCGCGGCGGCCGCGAAGTCGATGTCGTCGAAGCCGACGATGGCCAGGTCGTCCGGCACTCGCAGGCCGGCGGTCACGGCATGCTGCAGCAGTCCCAGTGCGAGCAGGTCGTTGGCGCAGAACGCCGCGGTCGGCCGCCGCCGGGACGGCAGCCCGGCCAGCCGCTCGCCCGCGGACCGGCCCTCGCTCACGGTCAGCGCCTCGGTCGGCAGGTGGATCAGGTCCTCGGCGGGCTTGCCGAACTCCTCCCACACCTCGCGGGCCCCCTGGTACCGCTCGCGGACCTGGCCGATGGTGCCCGGCCCGCCGACGAACGCCACCCGATCGTGTCCCCGATCGATCAGGTGCTCGACGGCGATCCGGCCGCCCAGCACGTCGTCGACGGCGACCGAGCAGTGGCCGCCGGCGCTGCTGAGCCGGTCGACCATCACGAACGGGATGCCGCGACGGGCGATCTCGACCAGGTGTCCCGCGTCCGGGTCGACCGGGGTGATCAGGATGCCCTGGACCCGCTGCTGGACCAGGCGGTCGAGGTGCTTGGACTCGCGCTCGGCGCGGCCACCGCTGTTGCAGACGAACAGTGACAGGTCGGCGGCGTCGGCGGCGTTCTCGATGCCCTCGGCGACGTCCTGGAAGAACGGGTTGCCGCCGTCGAGCATCACGTACGCCAGGGCGCGGCTGGTGCCGGCGCGCAGCTGACGGGCCGACTCGTTGCGGACGAACCCGAGGTCGGCCATGGCGCGCTCGACCCGCTCGCGGGTGGCGGTGCTGACCACGGCGGGCCGGTTGAGCACGTTGGACACCGTGCCGAGGGAGACGCCGGCGGCTGCCGCCACGTCCTTGACCGACGGCGCGCGCCCGTTGCGCGGCTGCAGAGCCAACCCCGTGCCCCCTCAATTGAACGATGGATTGAAACGCATTCTAGGGTGAGCGCTCCCATCCGGGAATGTCAGCATCGCACCGTGAATGAAACATTTCAACCGGCTGGCCCGCAGGCGATGTGGGCGGGCGGTTACTCCCAAAATGAAGCACGGAACCCGACATTGCCTTGGATTTCCGGCATATGAGCTGGCCCGTGCCGCGTTCGAGCCGGGGGTCATGATCCGGAAGCGCGCGCTACCTGGCAACGACGGTCCCACAGAAAACGCGAGCCGGGTGCCCTACCCCGGCCACGAAGCCCTCATGAACACCGGCCACAGAGCGGCATCGGCCGAGCAGGGCCGAGCAGGGCAGGGCAGGGCCGAGCAGGGCAGGGCCGAGCAGGGCCGGGCAGGGCCGGGCAGGGCCGGGCAGGGCCGGGCAGGGCCGGGCAGGGCCGGGCTGTTGGTGGCACGGGGATTTGGTGGCTTCTTGGGTCTGATGGCACAGACCTTCGGCCGGGAGGTCAGAGAGTGGCGATGTGGGCGGCTACGATGCGCCAGCCGACATTTTCGCTGTACGACCAGGTCCGCGTGTAGCGGAGGTGGGCGCTGACCGGCTTTCCGCCGTAGGTGCCTGTCACCGAGCAGACGACGAACGTCACGCCGGTGGTGTCGACGATCAGCGACTCCAGGCTCTCCTGGGTCAGGGTGTCGATCACCGAGGTACCGGAACGGTAGGCGTTGAGGTCGTCGTCCTTCGTGTGGCGGCCGCCGTCCGGACCGATGGCGATCAGCCGGTCATCGAGCAGCCGATCCAGCTCGTCGACGTCCCCGTTTCGCTGTGCCTGTTGCAGGCGTCGCTCCGCGGCCAACAGCTCGCTCATGGGATCTTCCGCGCTCACCCGCCCAGGATAGAAAGCTCCCGGGCCCGATCCGCCATTCATCTGCCAAGGGCAGAAGCGGGAGCAGTGCCGACTATTTCCCTGACGGACCGGTCCCGCGGGTGGGCTCTCAGGAACGTCGGCTACCGTCCGTGGCCGTGATGCGTTCCCGGATCGTTCCCGTCGCCCTGCTCTGCGCCTGTCTGGCGAGCCTCGCCGCCTGCGGCGACTCGAACACGGAGAGCGCCGCCCCGAAGACGTCGGCGATCGCCGCTGCCCCGTCCGCGTCGGGCGGCGGCACCGGCACCGGCGGGAAGGTGACCGGTGACAAGGAGCTCTGCGACACGGTCAACAAGGCCGGGAGCACGATGAAGAACGGCCTCTCGCAGGCGCAGAAGGCGGACGGCCACGTCGAGGTGGCCGACGCGAAGAAGGCTTTCACGGCGTTTCACGCCACGGTGAACGAGTCGCTCGTGTTCGCCGAGGCCACCGAGGTGACCGTCGCCGCGCGGGCGGTCGCCGACGAGGTGGCCAAGGCCGCGACCGCCGCGGACCCGATCAGCGCCGCCGCGGACGCCGGATTCGCGCAGCTCAGCGGCAACCTCACCACCGCCTGCCAGGCCGCCGGCGTCACCATCAACTTCTGATCCACGGCCCGGCGGGCTCGGGGTCAGCCACCGGCCGAGCCAGGGGCCGGCGGGCTCGGGGCCGCCCGGCCACCAGCCAGGGCGGCGGCGGAGGCGGGCCCGAGGTCAGCCCACCCAGAAGGCGGCAGGCCCGAAGTCAGCCCAGCCAGAAGGCGGCGGGCTCGGGTCAGCCCAGCCAGAAGGCAGCGGGGGCGATGCCGACGCCCTCGACGATCTCGCGGGGATCGTCCGGGGTGGCGAGCGGGTCGAGGTCGGCGGCGTGGCGCGAGCCGGTCGAGAAGATGGTGAAGCCGGCGCGGAACGCGTAGCCGGAGTCGCACGGCTCGGGACGGTGACCGAGCTCGGTCAGCTCGGCGACGACCTCGTCCATGAATCGATACGTCAGCTGGACACCGTCCACCGTGGCCTGCTCGCCGCCGTCGCCGGAGCAGCCCAGTTCGACGAGCTCCACCACGTCGCCGTCGTAGTCGACCACCAGCGACGGCTCGGTGTCGTAGACCGAGCGGGCCGGGATGCCCGGATGGGCGGGCGGACCGAGGCGCGCCTCCACCTCGGCTCGTGTCTCGCCGACCCGCACCATTGCGACGCCCCTGCCGGGCAGAATCTCCATGCTGCGGATGCTCCCACTCACGTACGACAATTTCGACCTGCCGAACCATGACACAGCGCGAATTTCACGCGACGGACGGTAGCGATCGACGGTAGGCCCCACCTTCGGGCGATCAAAAAGCTGGCGAAAACGGCGGCAATGTCCGTACCAAATAGGTGTTTTATGGCGCAAGCCCGGCCGACCGCAAGCCCGGCCGACCGCAAACCCAACCGACCGCAAGCCCGGCCGACCGGGAGGTCAGAGGAGCATGGCCGGGCTGGGGCGCAGGTGGCGCGGGCGCGCGGGGCGGCGGAGCGGAGCCAGCGCGAGCAGGATCGTCAGCGCGGCGAACGGGAGCAGGTCCAGGTCGACGGTGATCGCGGCGATGCCGGCGCCGAACAGCAGCGGGGTCCACACCGGCAGGCGGCGGGCGGCGACCATCAGGCCGAAAAGGATCAGGGTGCCGAGCGGGAAGAGCATCGGGCCGGCGACCTCGAGCGGGCCGGGCAGCGGGGCCGCGTCGCCGAATGCCGGGAACAGGTCGCCGGTGATCACCCAGAGGAAGCAGAGGACGCCGGCCAGGTTGAGGCCGGTGGCCGCGGTGGCGAGCCGATGATTTTTCGGGAAGGTGCCGCGGACCGCGACGGCGAGCACGCCGAACAGCACCATGCCGGCGAAGAACGCCAGGTGACCGGCGTTCCACAGGAAGCCGGAGCCGCGGTGGCCGTCGAGGCCGTCGGCGAAGCGGAGGACGCCGTAGAGCAGGAGCAGGAGCGGCGCGGCGAGGGCGGTGCGGCGGACGATGACCGAGTTCGATGCCATGGGCTGACGCTATGACCGGCGGGACGGGCGGAGCACCGGCACTTCCCCGGAGATGGCCCTGATTCCACCCCTAAGGCATCCTAGGAGGCTATCCCGAAAGGGTCCGCTGCGCTATTCCTATCACGCAGATAGGAATGCTATGCTCGCCACCACGGGGCCGGTGGCCGGAGCAGCGGAGACGCCGAGAGGCGCTCCGACCGCATCCGGCGCCGCCCCGGCAACTGAAGAAACGCCCCGGCCCGCCGATATCTGTTCGGGCCGTACTTCTCGAGCGCCAGCGGAGGCATCGCGTGACAATCCTGACCGAGCAGGCCGCCGAGGAGCTCATCGCGGCGCGGGCGTTCGCTCCCGGAATGCCGGGGTTCGTCGGGATCGCCGTCGACCTGCTGCTCGATCCGGCGTCCGCGCCGGCCGGCCGCCGCCCGCTGCGGCACGGCTTCCTCGATCCCCGGTCACCGCGGGTGGTCGCGGTCAGCGCTCCCCCGTCGCCCGGCCTGGAGGTCGCGCTCCGCCGGACGTCCGACGACCTCGCCGCCGCGACCCGGGTGATGGACCAGCACGGACTCACCGTGCTCCCGTTCGCCACGGCGCAGGCGACCGCGGAGATCTCGGAAACTGCCGGGATCCGCGTCGGCCTGGAGGCCGGACTGGACGAGAACGGCCCGCTCGGCCTCGCGCGCCGCTGGGTCCTCGCGCACACCGTCGCCCCGGTGCTGGCCGCGGCGTTCGCCAACGCGCCGCTGCGCGACGGCCGCCCGACCGGCTGGCGCAGCGTCCGCCAGGCGGCGCGCCGCGACCTCCCGGTCCTGCCCGGTCAAGATCAACACCTTCCGGTGCAGCGGATTCCGGATTCACTCGCGGCGGGCTTCGGCTTCACGATCGATTCGCGTACGTCGTGGACCACGCACGTCATGGACGCCACCACGGTCACCGGCCGCAGTCTCCGCGACCGGTTCCGTGCCGGCGCCCGCCTGACCGAAACCGATCTCGACCGCCACCTGACCGGCCTGCGCCCGCCGGTCGCCGCCCGTGGTCACCTGGAGATCGACGTGGCCGACCGGCAGGCCGGCCACGGCTGGCGGGTCCCGGTCGCGGTGATCGTCGCGCTGCTCGACGACCCGCGCGCGGCCGAGGAGGCGTACGCCGCCACCGCGCACCTGGCCGCCGAGCCCGGGCTGTGGGAGCGGGCCGCCCGCGACGCGCTCACCGACCCGGTCCTGGCCGACGCGGCGCGCGCCTGCTTCCTGGCGGCGTACGGCGCGCTGGCCCGGCAGGGCGCCGGCCGGGAGTTGCGGGACGCGGTCGCCGACTTCACCGACATGTATGTGAACCGGGGCCGCTGCCCCGCCGACGACCTGCTCGACCGAGCCGCCGGTAAGGTCCGCTGAAGTCCATCCCCCGCTGATCGATGGACATCGGGGTGTTGCCGGTCATTCACCCGGCCTCCCTAACGTCCGGCCACATGGGAATGATCGTCAATCGCACGCTCGCCGGCGCCGGTGCGCTGGTCCTCGCCGTGACTCTGGCCGGCACCGCGTCGCACGCGGGCGGCCACCCGAAGGTCACCGCCCCGACCCTGACCGGCTGGGCCGCGCTGCCGGCCGGCACGTTCGTCCCCGGCAGTGAGCCGTCCGGCGCCCTGGTCACCGGCGACCTGCACGGGTTCCCCGCGCCGTTCGCGGACCAGCCGGTGCAGGGCTTCTCCGGCATCGTCGACAACCACGACGGCACGTTCGACGTGCTCTCCGACAACGGGTACGGCAACCAGGCCAACTCGGCCGACTTCCTGCTGCGCATCCAGCGGCTCGCCCCGGCCTTCGCGACCGGCACCGTGGACGTGGTCGGCGGCCTGAACCTGACCGACCCGAACGAGCAGGTCCCGTGGAAGCTGGTCCGCGATGACCGGGTGCTGACCGGCGCCGACTTCGACGTCGAGTCGATCGTCAAGGCCACGGACGGCACGTTCTGGATCGGTGACGAGTTCGGGCCGTACCTGCTGCACTTCGACCGGGCCGGCCGGCTGCTCACCGCCCCGATCCCGCTGGACGGCGTGATCGCGCCGGAGACCGCCGCGCGCACCGGCGTGCCGGCGACCACCAACAGCAGCAAGGGCTTCGAGGGTCTCGCCTCGTCGCCGAGCGGGCGCTACGTCTACGGCCTGCTGGAGGGCACGGTGAACGGGGACACCCCCGGTCAGCTGCGGCTGAACGAGTTCGACACCCGGAAGCAGACGTACACCGGCAAGCGCTACCGCTACCAGCTGGAGTCGACGTCGAACGCGATCGGCGACGCCATCGCGGTGGACGACAACCGCTTCCTGGTCATCGAGCGGGACGGCGGGCAGGGCGCGACCGCGAAGTTCAAGCGGCTCTACCTGGCCGACAAGCGGGACCGGAACCACGACGGCCTGCTCGACAAGACGCTGCTGGTGGACCTGATGAACATCGCCAACCCCCGCAAACTGGGCGGCTTCGGGACCACGTTCACCTTCCCGTTCCAGACCATCGAGGACGTGGTGATCCTGGACGACACCCACCTCGCGGTGCTGAACGACAACAACTTCCCGTTCTCCAGCGGCCGTACCGAGGGCCAGGCGGACAACAACGAGTGGATCACCATCGAGCTGCCGGCGCGTCTGCACGCCGACCGGGATCTGCTGCGCTGACCCGCGTCGTCCGATCGAACGGGTGGGACCGGCGTTGCCGCGCCGGTCCCACCCGTTCGTCGATACGGAATCGACACCGTCACGGGCTCAGAAAAGATCGTTTCCTGGGTTAGCGTCCCCGCGTGAACGAGGAAATTCCCGGGCAGCCGCAGCCGGTCGATCCGCTGGCTGCCGGCCCGGCGCCCAGCGACCCGCTGGCCGCGCCGCCCACCGCTCCGATGTATCCGCCACCCGCGGACGTCCCCCCGACGGCTGCTTTCCCGCCGCCCGGCGGTTTCCCCCCGCCCGGTGGCTTCCCCCCGCCCGGTGGCTTCCCCCCGCCCGCGGCGTTTCCCCCGCCGGCCGCCTTCCCGCCGCCGCCGGATCAGGCCGCGGGCTTCCCGCCACCGGCGCCGTACCAGCCGGCCGGGGCCTTCCCGCCGCCCGGTGTCTACCCGCCGGCCGGCGCCTACCCGCCGCCGCCCGGATATCCGCAGCCCGGCGCGTATCCGCCGCCGCCCGGCTACCCGGTCGGTTACCCGGGCTACGGGCAGCCGGTCAAGACCAACGGCTTCGCCATCGCCTCACTGATCTTCGGGGTCCTCGGTGGTGTCCTGTTCAGCGTCATCTTCGGCATCGTCGCCCTCACCCAGATCCCGAAGCGCGGTGACAAGGGCAAGGGACTGGCCATCGCGGGGCTGAGCCTGTCCGGCCTCTGGATCGCCGGCATCGCCGCGGCGATCGTGATCGGCTCGTTCGCCCAGAGCACCACGTCGACGACCGACTCGGACTTCGCGTCCGGGACCGGGCCGACGATCGAGGAGACCACCGAGGCGACCCCGTCGCCGAGCGCGTCGAGCCTGAAGAACGCGTACGACCTGGGCACCGTCCAGACCGAGAAGCTGGTCGCCGGCGACTGCATCTCGGAGATCGACGAGAACGGCAGCGCGAGCGAGTTCCCGACGATCCTGTGCAGCAAGCCGCACGCCGGCGAGGTGTACTACGTCTGGAGCTTCCCGAAGGGCGCCTACCCGGGCGAGAAGAAGGTCGAGGCCGAGGCGCAGAAGCGCTGCGACGCCGCGCTCGACAAGTTCGCGAAGGGCAAGTTCGCCGACGCGGAGTACTGGTACGTCTACCCGTCCGACGAGTCGTGGTCCGAGGACCGCATCGTCACCTGCATCGCGGTGCCCGAGAAGGGCACCTGGACCGGATCGATGGTCAAGAAGTAACACCCGCTGACCGGCCGCCCGCCACCACGGGCGGCCGGGTAGTGACCTGGAACACAGCACTTCACGCTCGCCGTACGCCCGGTCGTCTCGCGGTAAACACCACGGGAAAAGGGGTACGGCGATGCACAGGATCATGGTTCTCGGCGCGGGATACGCGGGCATGCTCGCGGCGGTCAGCCTGATCGGGCGGACCCGGCGGCGCGCCGACGTCGAGGTCACCGTCGTCAACGGGACCGGGCGGTTCACCGAGCGTCTGCGACTGCACCAGACCGCCACCGGGCAGCAGCTGGCGGAGCTTCCGATCGCGCGCTTCGTGGACCATCTGGAGATCGGCTGGGTGACCGGGATCGATCTCGCCGCGAAGACGGTGCGGATCGACGACGAGCGGGAGCTCGGATTCGACACGCTGGTCTACGCGCTCGGCGCCACGGCGGACACCTCGGCCGTTCCGGGTGCGGCCGACCACGCGTACACCTTGGACTCCGCAAGCGAGGCGGGCCTGTTCGCGCGCCGCCTCGATGAGCTCGGCGAAGGCCGCGTGCTGGTCTGCGGCAGCGGGCTGACCGGCCTGGAAGCGGCCACCGAGATCGCCGAACGGTACCCGCGCCTGGCGGTGACGCTGCTCGGCCGGGAGGCGCCCGGGCGCGCCCTCGGGCCGAAGGCGCGGAAATACCTGGACGCCGCGCTGCGCCGGCTGGGCGTCACGGTCCGGACCGCCGAGATAGTCAAGCTCCGGCCGGACGGCGCCGACCTGGCCGACGGCGGTTTCGCGCCGGCCGACGTGCTGCTGTGGACCAGCGGCGTGCGCGTGTCGCCGCTGGCCGCGGCCGCCGGGCTGACCGTTGACGATCGCGGCCGGATCGTCACCGACGCCACCCTGCGCTCGGTCTCGCACCCGGACGTGTACGCGGTCGGTGACGCCGCCGCGATCACCCAGCGCTACGGCGTGATGCACGGGACCTGCCAGAGCGGGATGCCGACCGGGGCGCACGCCGCCGCCCAGATCGTCCGGGAGCTGGACGGCAAGGCGCCGAGGCCGTTCCGGTTCGGGTACCTCCACGAGCCGGTCAGTCTCGGACGCCGGGACGCGGTGATCCAGTTCGTGCACCCCGACGAGACGCCCAAGCGGATGTACCTGTCCGGCCGCGCCGCGGTCTGGTACAAGGAGACGGTGAGCTCGGCGCCCTGGACGACCTACGGACGGATCCTGCGCTCGCCCGGGATCGGGCTGCTCGGCTGGCGCCGCGGCGGCGGCTACACCCGATGAGCGTCTTCGACGACTACCGGAACCTGCTGTTCTCGGTGGCCTACCGGATCCTCGGCAGTGCCGCGGACGCCGAGGACGCGGTGCAGGACACCTGGCTGAAGTGGTCGGCGGCGGACCGGTCCAGGGTCGCCGACCCGAAGGCGTACCTGGTGCGGATCGTGACGAACGTGGCGATGGACCGGCTGCGGTCCGCCAAGCGCGCGGCCTACATCGGGCCGTGGCTGCCCGAGCCGGTCCTGACCAGCGGCGACGCGCCGGACGTGGCGCCCGCGCTGCTGCTGGTGCTGGAGAACCTGACGCCGCTGGAACGGGCGGTGTTCGTCCTCAAGGAGGCGTTCGCCTTCAGCTACGAGGAGATCGCCGAGGCGGTGGACCGGTCGCCGGACAGTGTGCGGCAGGCCGCCCACCGGGCGCGGGAGCACGTCCGGTCGAAGCGGGCCCGGTTCACCGCGGACCGGGACCGGCAGCGGGCGGTGACCGAACGGTTCTTCGCGGCGGCGGCCGGCGGGGACATCAACACGCTGATGGAGCTGCTCGCGCCGGACGTGACGCTGTGGACCGACGGGGGCGGGAAGGTGCGCCAGGCGATGCGGCCGGTGCAGGGCGCCGAGCGGGTCGCGGCGTGGCTGGCCGGGGTGGGGTCACGGCCGTACCAGGGGGTCCGGCCGGACGAGATGGCGGCCGCGCTGGTCGACCTGAACGGCGAGCCCGGCCTGGTGATCAGCGGCGCCGGCCGGGTGCTCGGCACGATCACCCTGGACCTGGACCCGGCCGGCCGGGTGACGGCGATCCTGAACACCGCCAACCCGGACAAGCTGGCGTCGGTTCAGGGAGGTGTGGTGCGGGACCTGTGAAGGTCCCGTGCACACGGCTGGTGGTGATGAGGTGGCCGCCTAGGTTGCGATCATGAGAGCGATCCGCGCCTGGCTGCTGGTGTTCCTGATCGGGCTGACACTGAGCGGCATCACGGCCTTTCCCCTGGTCACCGAGACACGGTTGCTGTCCGAGCTGCTGCACGCGCTGCCCGCGCCGGACGGGCTCGTCGCCTGGGTGGATCGGGTGCACGAGGGCCTGGCGGTGACCGGCGAGCGGTATCCGTTCCTCGCGTACGGGACGGACTGGCTGGCCTTCGCGCACCTGATGATCGCGGCGGCGTTCTGGGGTCCCTGGCGGGACCCCGTACGCAACCTGTGGGTGATCGAGTGGGGCATGGTCTGCTGCGCGGCGATCGTGCCGCTCGCCCTGATCGCCGGGCCGATCCGCGGGCTCCCGCTCTGGTGGGAGCTGATCGACATCTCGTTCGGGGTGTTCGGCGTCGTCCCGTTGCTGGTCATTCGCGCCCGGATCCGGGCGCTGGCCGCGGTCAGTGCTGCTGACGGGCCCGGCGGCGCTCGGTCAGCTCCCACGCGATCACGTACTGCCTGATCATCTGGGCCAGCGGGTCGACGGTCTTGAAGATCATCACGACGTGGTGACCGGGCTCGTCGCCGGCCGGGCGGACCGCGTACACCTTGCCCTTGAGCTCGGCCTCGCCGTTGCCCAGCCAGACCAGGGCGCGCATCTGGTCGCCCTCCCGCAGCATCTTCGCGTCCGGCAGCCAGAACCGCAGGCCACCCTCGCTGATGTCGAGCATCCGGCCCTGCAGGTACTGCGGACCGAAGTCGCCGAAGACGCGGATCGGGGCGCCGGCGCCGCCGCGGGCGTACTCCCGGCGGTTGCTGATCACCGGCTCGGCGGTCGGGAACAGTGTCCAGCGGAACGGCGAGTTGTCGCTGACGCCCTTGAGCAGGACCGGCATCACGATCCGGCTGCGCGGCGGGACCCAGAAGACGTCGAACTCGTACCCGGGGAGGAAGCCTTCGGGGCCGGTGGTCTCCAGCGGGGCGGCCACGCTGAAGGTGTCCTCCTCCACGGACTCCAGCCGCGACCGGAAGTTCACGCCGTCCCCGAGCGCCAGGAACATCGGGGAACCGATCTCGGGCAGATCCATCACTGTCGGCCTTTCACGTCGCCGGGGCCCGCACCTCGCGGGTCGAAAGACAAAGTCGGCGCGGGCTCCGGCGACGTGAGGGTCCTCGAGTTGCGATCCGGAGCGCCCCGCTCCGAACCTGAAACCATCAACCCCAAACTTCAAGATCCGCTTTGGTACGGACATAGCCCCGCGCCCGGGGTTCGGGTCCTTTGAAACCGCAACCACCCTCGGACGTCGCCCTTGCGGGTCTCGTGTTCTGGGCGCCCCGCGCCCTTGCGAGACCCGGAAGGGTCCCCGCGGGAGCGACGATCAGTTATTGGCCGCAGCCGAGGCAATGATGAATTTGATCTTGATCGGCTAGGCGCGGACCAGGCTGAGGATCGTGTCCATGTGCTTGAGTTTTTCCGCGCCGGTGCCGAGCAGACCGTCCGGGATGATCAGCTCGTCGAGGCCGACGGCGCGGTACTCGGCGATGGCGTCGGCGAGCTTGGCCGGGGTGCCGCCGATGATCGGCATCGGCAGGCCCTCCGGCAGCGGGCCGTCGACGACGACGAGGGCCTGGGCGGTGCGGGCAATCGACTTCGGGTCGCGGCCGCGCTCGGCGCAGAAGCGGTCGAGGACCGCGGATTTGTGGGCGATGACCTCGGGCAGGCCCCAGGTGTTCCACTGGTCGGCATATTCCGCGACGACGCCGAGCATCCGTTTCTCGCCCTTCGCGCCGATCATGATGGGCAGCGGGTCCTGGATCGGCTTCGGCTCGCAGAGCGCGTCGGTGAGCTGGTAATACTCGCCGTCGAACGTGGTCTTCGGGGTGCGGAGCAGGCCGTGCAGGACCTGGAGCGCCTCGACGAACCGGTCCAGCAACTGCCTGGTCGGGGGCAGGTCGATGCCGTATTGCTGATGCTCGTTGACCTGCCAGCCGGCGCCGACGCCGAGCGTGAAGCGGCCGCCGCTGATCTGGTCGACGGTGGCGGCCATGTTGGCGACGACGGCCGGATGCCGGTAGGTGTTGCCGTAGACCAGCGTGCCGATCCGGACCCGCGGGACCGCGGCGGCGAGCCCGGCGACCAGCGAACCGGCCTCCAGGGTCGGCGCCGTGACGTCCCGGCCGGGGCCGGCGTTCGGCATGAAGTGGTCGGCGATCCAGACGCCGTCCCAGCCGGACACTTCCGCGTGACGGGCGGCCTCGACGATGTCGGACCAGGGCTGACCTGCACCGGGCCAGATGGAGATGCGCATGCGGCAACCCTATCGCCGCCCTGGCTGATCAATGGGTGCCGATCGAATGGAGGCGCCTGCCGCTCGGACGTACTGTGGGCGGGTGATCTTGCCGCTCAGTGCCGAACATCTCGGCGATGCCACCGAACTGGTCAATCTCGTCTACCGGGAGTCCGAGCGGGGCCTGTGGCAGGACGGGGCCAGCCGGACCAGCCTTGCCGAGGTGACCGCGCTCGCCCAGGCCGGGGAACTGGCCGCCGATGTCCGGGACGGGCGGCTCGCCGGCGTCGTGCGGGTGCGGCGGATGCCCGGCGGGATCGGCGAGTTCGGGATGCTGGCCGCCGACCCGGGGCGTCGCGGGGAAGGCATCGGGGGCGGGCTGATCCGCTGGGCGGAGGACTTCTGCCGCTCCGCCGGCGATCGGACGATGCGGCTGGAGCTGCTGGTGCCGCGGGGGTGGGTGCTGCCGGCCAAGGAGTTCCTGCACGAGTGGTACACGCGGCTCGGGTACCGGGTGGACCGGGTCGGGCACCTGGAGGAGCAGTATCCCCAGCTCGCACCGTTGCTGGCCGGCCCGGCCGACTACCGGATCTATCTCAAGCCGCTGTAGCCCGCGCCGCCGAGGGTCCTGCCATCGCCCCGGCGCCCCGGCCCGGCGCGGTGCGACCCAGCCGGACCAGCCCGGCGCAGCGCAGCCCGGCCCAGCCCAGCCCAGCCCGGCCCAGCCCAGCCCGGCCCAGCCCGGCGCGGCGCAGCCCGGCCGAGCCCGGCGCGGCGCAGCCCGGCCGAGCCCGGCGCGGCCCAGCCCAGCCCGGCCCGGCGCAGCCCGGCGCAGCCCGGCGCAGCCCGGCGCAGCCCGGCGCAGCCCGGCGCAGCCCGGCGCAGCCCGGCGCAGCCCGGCGCAGCCCGGCGCAGCCCGGCGCAGCCCGGCGCAGCCCGGCGCAGCCCGGCGCAGCCCGGCGCAGCCCGGCGCAGCCCGGCGCAGCCCGGCGCAGCCCGGCGCAGCCCGGCGCAGCCCGGCGCAGCCCGGCGCGGCGCGGCGCAGCCCGGCGCGGCGCGGCGCAGCCCGGCGCGGCGCGGCGCAGCCCGGCTCGGCGCGGCGCAGCCCGGCTCGGCGCAGCCCGACGCGGCTCGGCGCAAGCGATCGCGGGGCCCTCCAGGTAGCTCAGCGTGGCGATGGCCTCACCAGCGGTGCAGGCGGGACTCCAGGTGGGCACGAGCGTGCGGCCACTCCGAGGCGATGATCGAAAAGATCGCGGAGTCCCGCAGCAGGCCGTCCTCACCCGGGGCCCAGGACCGCGACCAGCACCGCAGCACCCCCTCGAAACGGGCCCCGACGCGCTCGATCGCCGCCCGCGAGCGAGCATTGCGGGCGTCGGTCTTCAGATCGACGCGGATCGCGTTCCACTGCTCGAACGCATGCCGGAACAGCAGAAACTTCGCCTCGGTGTTGACCCCGGTACCCTGCGCCGACGCCCCCAGCCAGGTGAACCCGACCTCGACCGCGTAGAGCTCTGCCCGGTCCGGCCAGGGCCGCGGCTCCCAGAACGCGGTAACGCCCACCGCCCGGCCACTCTCTTTCAAGATCTGCGCATACGGCCGGAGCACGCCCGCCGCGGCCCGGGCAAGCTGCGCGTCGAGGTAACCGTCCATCTCACCCGCCGTGGGCACCCAGGTGAACCGGTAGCCGGCACGATCCTCCTCCGCCGCGACGGCGAGATCCTCGGCGTGCCGTCGCTCCAACGGCTCAAGGCGCACCAGGCGCCCGTCCAGAACCGGCGCGTCGAGTTTGTTGAGCAGCACAGCAGGAACCCCTTCCGCGGCTTACCCGGCACACGGCGCGCCAGGTCCGGTCATCACCCGGGGCACCCCACCCACGAACTGGAGGGTTGCCGGCCAGCAAGCCGGGGCTTGACGCTGGCACTCATGACCTTGCCGTCACCCTAACAGCCCCCACCGTCCTCTCCAGACCCCTCTCCTCCCACCCCGAACACCCCACACCAACCTGCCCAGCCCGGCCCAGCCCGGCGCGACCCGGCGCACCGCAGCCCGGCCCGGCCCAGCCCGGCGCGACCCGGCGCACCGCGGCCCGGCCCGGCCCAGCCCGACGCGACCCGGCGCACCGCGGCCCGGCGCGGCCCGGCGCGGCCCGGCCCGGCCCGGCCCGGCGCGGCGCGGCGCGGCGCGGCCCGGCGCGGCGCGGCGCGGCGCGGCCCGGCGCGGCGCGGCGCGACCCGGCCCGGCGCAGCGCGGCGCGACCCGGCCCGGCGCAGCCCAGCGCGGCGCGACCCGGGGCGGCGCGGCCGTTACGGCATGCGCGGCCCGTCTCGGGCCGGGCCCGATGTGGGCCTGCCGTTGGGGCGCGGGACTGGTGCGGGTGGGGATCTTTCTTCCGCCGTACCGGCGAAGGGGTTGAGATTGGCCGGCAGCGGCCTCGCACCGGGCGGACGGTTTTCAGGAGAGTTGGAAGGTCTCATGGCCGACCACTCTGAGCAGGTCCAGATATTCCGCGGTGGGGGTGCCGGGTGGGGCGGTGAGCAGGATCAGGCGCTGGTCGTCGGTCGGGGTCAGCAGCATCTCGAAGTCGAGCTCCAGGATGCCGACGGTCGGATGCTGCAGGCGTATGCGGCTGTTGCGGCGGACGGCGACCTCGTGCCGGTCCCACACCTCGGCAAACTCGGTGCTGCTGTCGCGCAGGCGCTGGACCAGGGCGGCGGCGACCGGATCGGTGCCACGGCGGGCGACCGTGGCGCGCAGGTCGGCGACATAGAGCCGACTGCAGTATTCGTGGTCCTCGGCCGGGATCGAGGCGCGCATCCGCGGGTCGTTGAACCAGCGCCAGACGATGTTGTGATCCTGCTCGTGGTCGTGCGGGCCGACCGGGCAGATGTCGCCGAACAGGGTGTCGGCCAGCGGATTCTGCGCCAGCACGTCGCCGAGGTCGGTGACGATCTGCGCGGGGGAGGCGACCAGTTGATCGAGCAGAGTGCGCAGGGCCGGGCGGATCAGATTGCCGGCGAGACGGCCGGCCGGTGGGCGGTGGCCGGCCAGCAGGTATAGATGGTCGCGCTCGTCCTCGTCGAGCCGCAGCGCGTGGGCGAGCGCGCCGAGCAGCTGGGTGGAGGGCTGGGGGCTGCGCGCCTGTTCGAGGCGCATCAGATAGTCGGCGGACATGCCGGCCAGCTGCGCCGTCTCCTCGCGCCTCAGCCCGGGCGTGCGGCGGCGCGGCCCGGCGGTCAGCCCGACATCCTGCGGCCGGAGCCGTTGCCGGGAGCGGCGGATGAAGTCAGCGAGCTCGCGTCGGTCCATGGCACCCATCGTGGCTCGCGCCGCCGGGCGTAGCCAGGGACTGCCGATCCTAGGCAGAACGGCCGGCTTCGGGCGTAACCAGGGAGTGGCGATCCTAGACAAAGCAGTCCTCTCCACAGCGCCCGCCGGCCGGGGCAATCTGGCTGTACGAGCCGAACGGAAGAGGTGGGGATCATGAAGGCGATCGTCTTCGAGAACTACGGCGGGCCCGAGGTGCTGCGGGTCGCCGAGGTCGAAACTCCGGAGCCGGGCCCGGGTCAGGTGCGGATCCGGGTGCGCACCGCCGGGCTGAATCAGCTCGACTTCAAGATCCGGAGCGGGGTGATGCGGCAGGCGTTCCCGGTCACGTTCCCGGCCGTCCCCGGTCTGGAGGCGGCGGGCGTGGTCGACCGGGTGGGGCCGGGCGTCACCGGCCTGCGCGCCGGCGACGAGGTGGTCGCCCTCACCGACACCGGGGCGTATGCGGAGTATGCGCTGGCCACCGTGGCCGCGCGCAAGCCCGCGAGCCTGGGTTGGGACGAGGCGGCGGCGCTCCCGGTCGCCGGCGAGACGTCGCAGCGGGTGCTGGAGCTGCTCGGCGTCAAGGCGGGCGAGACCCTGCTCGTGCACGGGGCCGCTGGCGCGGTCGCGAGCGTCGCCGTGCAGCTCGCCGTGGCAGCGGGCGTGACCGTCATCGGCACCGCCGCTCCGGCCAACCACGACTTCCTGCGATCGCTGGGCGTAACCCCGGTGGCGTATGGGGACGGTCTCGTCGCCCGGGTCCGCGAGCTCGCGCCGCAGGGGGTGGACGCGGTCTTCGACGCGGCCGGCCACGGCGCGCTGCCCGCTTCGATCGAGGTGCGCGGTGGCACGACGGAGCGGATCGTCACGATCGCCGACCCGACCGCCGGGGAGCTGGGCGTTACCTTCTCCGGCGGGTCGCAGCCGAGTGCCGGCGCGCTGAGTGAGCTGGCCGGGCTGGCTGCCGCGGGCACACTGCGGCTCACCGTGGCGGAGGCGTTCCCGCTCGCCGAGGCGGGCCGGGCACAGGAGCGGAGCGCGACCGGTCACGCCGGCGGCAAGCTGGTGCTCCGTGTCTAGGGCCGGCCTCACCGAGCCCGTGTGGCCGGTAGGCCAGCTGCCCGTTCAAAGCCGGCGCGTCGGGCCACCGGTCCGACGGCAACCGCCGCCGGACCGGCTCGGGTCAGTGGCTCATCGTGGTGAGCCGGTCGACCGTGTAATCGGACTGGCCGTTCATCGCCCCGGCGAGCTGCGCGGGGCGTGGGACCGACTCGATGGTCTCCAGCGTCACGGCGGCCTCGACCGCGGCGGCGAAGGCCGCGTTCTCCCCCGGCCCGCCGCCGCCCGGCTCGTACCGGAGGAAGGCGAAGATGTCCCGGCGGGCCTTCAGCGCCGCGAACTGCGCGACCAGGTCACGGGAGGTGGAGCCGCTCCGGTCGAGCAGCCGGTTCACCACCGCCCAGATGCCGTCCGGGTCGCCGCCGGCGACCTGTTGGATCACCTCGTCGTCCTCGAGCACGAACAGCGCCCGGGTCAGCTCGGCGCGCAGGTCGCTGATCTCGAGTTCGGTCACCCCGGTCACCGCCTGATCGAGGTTGTAACGAACCTCCTCGGCCGCGATGTTGGCCTGCGCCCGGCTCGGCTCCTTGCCGGACTGGCTGGTGCGGCTGTCCTGGTCGAAACGCACCAGGGCGGACAGCAACCGCTGGAAAGCCACCGGGAACGCCGTGTTGACGTCGGTGCCCGCCGGCACGCCCGGTGTGCCGAAGACTCTGGCCTGCACGCGGTGCCGCGTGTCGTCGGTCAGGTCCGTCCGATCACGCAGGAAGCAGTAGAGGAATCGGTTGACCTCCTTGCCGGCGAAGCGGAAGTCGCCGGCCGCCCACCGGTCGACCAGCGCCGTGCGAGCCGCGAAGACGCCCATGGCGTCGCCGACCGTGGTGATGTCGGCCAGGTCCGCCGCGGCGTCGATCAGCGCCCGGTCGATGCCGGTGCTGATCTGCGGGACCTTCAGGTTGCCCCGTTCGATGTCGCCGACGTCGCAGGGCGAGCCCGGAATGACCGGCGCCGCGTAGGACACCTTGTTGTCCAGTTCCTCCAGCAGTTCGCTGTTCTCCAGCTGGTCGAGCACATAGTCCGCGCTCTCCTCGACGCTGCGTTTGCCGGCGGTGGGGAACGCCGCGACGAGGCTGGTCAGGAACGTGCCGAAGATGCGCTCCCGGCTCAGCAGCAGCTGGACCCGGGGCGCCAGCCCCGGATCGTCCAGCCGGGTCGCGATCTTGCTCACCTCGCGCTCACTCAGGTCGTTGCCGGAGTCGTTGATGACGTCCGCCGGCAGCGGGCCGGAGCCGAACGAGTCGGCCTCGATCTCCTCGGCTGCTTTCACCTCCCTATAGGTGACATCTCGGGGTTCGGTGACGAAAATATTCATGATCATTGCTCCGGTTGGTTGGTCGTCGGGTTCGAGGCGCCCTGGAGCGCTCCGGCCGACCGCCCTCCACCAGGGCCGGTCACGAGGGCATCCCCTCGCCTGGACCGGCCGGCCCGCGTGGACCCCCATCGGCGCCGGCCCGGGAGACATCGCCCCGGCACCGAGCGCCGAGCGGCCCGCGCCGCCGGTCTCTCATCCGGTGTAACCCGTTCGTGTCACCCCCACCAGTCGTCAGAATGTGCGACGCATGTACGCGGACGCGTGAAGGCGTCACTTCCCGGCCCACGCCGCCCGGACGAGACTGGCCTGGTGGGGGTCAGCGCGTGGTTCGCCGTCGCCGGCGGCGCGGTTCCGGCGGACATCGAGAGTGCCCTGGTGGCGAGCGGTGTGACGCGGACCGAGCCGGGCGACGGCATACCCGGGGTGCTGGTGCTGGACCCGTCCGCGCCGATGACCGAGGCGGTCGCGGCGGTGACCCGGCTCAGCGACGGCGGCCGGACCCGGTTGCTCGTGCTGTCGGCTCCCGGACATGAGCCGGCCGCCGGCGACGCCTGGCGGATGCTGCACGCGGGCGCCGCGGACGTGCTCGGCTGGCACCCCGACCGGGCGGACGACGTCGTCGCGCGCCTCACCCGCTGGGCCGAGGTCGACACGCTGCTCGACAGCCCGGCCATCGCCGGGCGGCTGATCGGGCGTAGCCGCTCGTGGCGGGCCGTGTTGCGCCGGGTGGTGGAGGTGGCGCGGTACACGACCGCGCCGGTGCTGCTGATCGGCGAGAGCGGCACCGGCAAGGAGCTGCTGGCCCGGCTGGTGCACGAGCTGGACCCGAGGCCGGGCCGCGCCGCGCTGGTCATCGTGGACTGCACCACGGTGGTGCCGACGCTGTCGGGCAGTGAGTTCTTCGGCCACGAGCGCGGCGCGTTCACCGGGGCGGCGGTGGCTCGCGACGGAGCCTTCGCGCTGGCCAACGGTGGGACGTTGTTTCTCGACGAGGTCGGTGAGCTGCCGCTGGAGTTGCAGTCGGAGCTGCTGCGGGTCGTGCAGGAGGGCACCTTCAAACGGGTCGGCAGCAATCGCTGGCAGCCGACCCGGTTCCGGCTGGTCTGCGCCACGAACCGGGATCTCGTCGCCGAGCAGGCGGCCGGTCGGTTCCGCCGCGACTTCTACTACCGGATCGCGGCGACCACGCTGCGCCTGCCGGCGTTGCGGGAACGGCCCGGCGACACGCTGCCGCTGGCCGAGCACTTCCTGGCCGAGCTGAATCCGGACGGTACGCCGCCGGGCCTGGATCCGCTGGTGCGTGACCTGCTCGTGCACCGCGATTATCCGGGCAACGTGCGGGATCTGCGGCAGCTGGCGCATCGGCTCAGCAGCCGCCACGTCGGGCCGGGCCCGATCACCGCCGGTGACGTTCCGGAGGAGGAACGGCCGCTGGACGGGCCGGACGAGAGCGGCGGGCGGGGCCTCGACGACGTGGTGCAGCGGGCGCTGGGATCCGGGATGGGCCTGCGGGAGTTGCGCGAGGCGGTCGCGGACGCGGCCGTGCGGGTGGCGCTGGACGAGGCGGGCGGGAACCTGCGCCAGGCCGCCGCCCGCCTCGGCGTCACGGAGCGGGCGCTGCAACTGCGCCGCGCGGGATGGCGCGACGCCCGGGCGGCACTGTCAGCGGTCGCGGACTCGGGCTGACCGACGCCGACGCGAAGACGCCGACCGGCCCCGGCATGAAGTCGTCGACCGGCCCCGGGCCGAAAGCGCTGACCAGCCCCGGGCCGAAAGCCCCGACCGGACCCGGGTCGGGAGCGCTTGCCGGCTCTGGGCCGAAGGCGGTGTGCATGGCTGCGCGCAGGCGTGCGTCGAGCCAGATGTCGACGGCGGTCAGGGCCAGGGCCTTGGCGCCGTCGAGTACGGCTCGGTCGGCTGTCGGCGCGATTGCCCAGCGGGCGAACTCGGGGGTGTGCTGTGCGATGTTCGGAGGGCTGATGGCGAGTTTGGGGTGCACCGCCGGCACCAACTGGCTGACGTCGCCGAGGTCGGTCGAGCCGGACCGGCTGGCCGGGACCTGTTCCGGCGGGAGCGGTGAGCGGCCGAGCCGGTGCAGGTTGGCGGTGAACGCGGCGGCCAGTGGGAGGTTGTGCCACATCTCCCGGTACTCGGGCCATAGCGTGCGTACGGCCAGCCGGGCGCCGACGGCGTGCGCGCCGCCCTCCAGGCAGGCGATCACCCGCTGCCGCAGCGCGTGGGCCTGCTCGATCGTGGCGGCCCGGGCCAGGAATACCGCCGAGGCGCGGGACGGTACGACACTGGGCGTGCGGCCGCCGTCGCGGATCACGCCGTGCACCCGCTCGGTGCCGCTCAGGTGCTGACGCAGCGCGGATACGCCGAGATAGCCCAGCACCAGCGCGTCGAGGGCGTTGACGCCGAGCTCGGGAAACATGCTCGCGTGCGCGGGGCGGCCGAGCAGGACCGCCTGCAGGCCGGTCATCGCGCTGATGTGTGGCCGGACCGTCTCGTACGGGCCGGGGTGCACCAGCATCGCGGCTGCGGCGTCGTCGAACGCGCCGCGGCCGGCCATCAGGATCTTGCCGCCGCCGCCCTCCTCGGCCGGGGTGCCCAGCACGGTGATCCGTCCACCGATGGCGGCGGCCAGTGGCGCGAGTGCCAGACCCGCGCCGAGGCCGGCGGCGGCGACCACGTTGTGACCGCACGCGTGACCCAGGCCGGGCAGCGCGTCGTATTCGCAGCAGATCACGACCCGGGGCCCGTGCGAGCCGGCGTGCCCGGCCACCGCCGTGGGCAGCCGGTAGGCCGGCGCGGTGACGGCCAGGCCGCCGCGGCGCAGCCGGTCGGCCAGCGCCGCCGCCGCGCGATGCTCCCGGTAGGCCGTCTCCGGGTGGTCGTGCAACTCATGGGAGAAGGCGATCAGCTCGCGGGCGTGCGCGTCGACCGCGGCGCACACCCGGCGCCGCAGCGCCTCCCGACCGGCGTTCATGAGCGTGCTCCCGCCAGGAGGCCGCTGAGTCCGTTACGGACTGCGGGCAGTTCAGCGGCAAGGGCGACGGCGGCCTGATCGGTGCCCGCGCCGGAGTGCACCGCTCGGTCGGTGTTCATGAGCGGACCCCCGCCAGGAGGCCGCTGTGTCCGTTACGGACTGCGGGTAGTTCGGCGGCGAGGGCGGTGGCGGCGCGGTCGATGTCCGCGGTGGTGTGGGCCGCGGTGATCAGCAGGCTGACCGCGGCTGTGCCGGGGCGGCACTGCGGTCGGTGCGCGACGGCCCGGACACCGCGTCTGAGCAGCGCCGAGGTGAGCGCCGCGGCGGCCGCCGGGGATCCCGCCGGGGTGGACTGCACCGGGAAGAGACCGCCGGTGAGCCGGATGCCCCGAGCGGCCAGCGTCGAGCGCAGGCGGCGCACCGAGGTCGTCAGCCGTTCCCGGCGGCGGTCGCCCTCGGCGGCATTGCACTTCAGGGCGTACGCCGTGGCCGCCAGATCGGCCGCCGACGGCGCGCTGCCGTGCTGCCGGGCCGGGCCCCGGGCGCGGATCCGGGCGATGACGTGCGGGTCGCCGCCCACCACCGCCATCGGCACGCCCAAGCCTTTGGCCAGCGACGCCACCGTCACCAGGCCGGGCCCGGAAATGCCCAGCCAGGCGGGGGTGCCGGCGCCGCCGGGCCGGCCGAGTACGCCGACCGCCTGGGTGTCGTCGACGATCACCAGGCCCCCGGCCTGGCGGACCACCCGCAGGTATTCGTCGATCGGCGCGACCCGCCCGCAGCCGGGACAGTAGCCGTCGCACAGCACAAGCGGCCGGCCGCCACCGGCGGCGGGCTGCCGACGGAGGCCGACGGCCAACGACTGGGCAGGGTCAGCGAGGCCGGCGCCCCACGGCCAGGCAAGGTCGTCAGCCAGCGGCTGGTCGGGGGCCCCGGGCCGGGCGAGGCCGGCGGCCAGCGGCTGGTTGGAGGCCGCCGGCCGGTCGGGGTCCGGCGGCTGGTTGAGGGCCGCCGGCTGGTCGGGGGCCGCCGGCTGGTTGAGGGCCGCCGGCCGACCGGGGGCCGACCGGGCAAGGTCGGCAAGCTGCCGGGCCAGGTCGGTCGGGTCGTGGTGGGCGAATCGGCGCGGCACGTGCCCAGCCGCCCGCGCCGCCCACCCGGCGATCGGATACGCGCCCGAGTCACACCAGACCGTGGCCCCGTCCCCGAGCGCCCCCACCACATCCACCAGCGCATGCAGGCTGGACCGGGCCGGAGTGGCGGCCGGCCGGCCGAGCAGGCGGGCCAGCCCGGCCGACAGTGCCGCGACGGCCGGGGCCTCCGCCAGCGCGGCCGGGACCCCGGTGGTGAGCCGCTGCCAGGGTGCCAGGCAGCGGCTCGGGTGCCGCAGGTCCAGGTAGAGCGCCGACGTGAAGTCGACGACGTTCACCCGTGCTCCAGTTCGCCCGCCGACGAGCGCACCCGCGAGGCCATCTGGTCGCCTTGCCGCCGGCTCGGCAGCGCGGGGCGCCGGGAGCCGTCCAGGGCCGGGCGGCGCGAGCCGTCCAACTGCGGGCGGTCGCCGTCACCCAGGCGCCGGCGCAGTAGCACGGCCGGCGGGGTGGCGTCGATCTCCTCGGTCAGGTCCACGCTGGTCGCGGCCCGGTACGCGTGCACGTACCGCTGGATCTCGGCGCGCCAGTAGCGGGCCCAGTTCGCGGCGGTCTGCGGGTCGTTCTCGACGCTCCAGTTGCCGTACCGGATGGAGACCAGCAGCTGTTCGCCGAAGACCGCCATGTCCCGGAAGTGGGTGATGCTCACGTCCGTCCAGTCCTGCATGGACTTCATCGAGTCGACGCGGTCCATCCACGCCTCCTCGTACGGCACCATGGTCCGCCCGCCGAGGAAGTCGCGCATCTCCGGCCGGGCCAGCAGCCACTGCATGACCATCATCTCGGAGCGCGCGGTCGACGGCAGGTCGCCGAACTGGTTGTGTGCCCCCTCGGCCAGCAGCAGGTGGGTCTCGCGCAGCGCGTTGAGGATCGGGAACCCGTCGGCGATGATCGTGGTGTCGTCGTCCTGGCGGAAGTAGTCGTGGCACAGGTAGAGCAGGTTGTGCAGCGACTCCAGGAACCGCGACCGGCGGTCCACCGGCCGGGGCGCGTCCCGCAGCGCGCGACCGTGCAGCGGCAGGCCGTACTCGTGCTCGTACTCGAGATGCCGCCGCCGGACGGTGAGCCGGTGCACCTCGTCCTGCGCGAAGCCCCAGAAGATGTTGGACAGTGGCCGCAGCGGGTCGATGTCGTAGCGGGTGAGCGGGTCCGGCCGGCCGTCGGCGCGGATCCGGCGGTTCTCGAACCGGGCGAGGACCGCGTTCATGGTCTGCGCGAGCATGCCCTCTTCCAGCCAGTACGACCAGAACAGCTCGATCGCCAGCGGCGCGGTCAGGTGCGACCGCAGGATGCCGTACGACCGGTCCGGCACCGATCCCGGCGGCTTGAGCGGGATGTCGGCCAGCCGCTCCCGGATGATCCGCAGGTACGGCAGCACCCGCGGGTCCGGGATCTCGTCCTTGAGCGCCACGAAGTAGCTGTCCCGCAGCCGGCGCAGCTCGTTGAGGTTGAACGGCCGGCCGAGCCGGCGCTCCTCCTGGGTCCGCAGCGCCTCGGCCTGGGTGGGGTCGTCGAGCTGGTCCGAGAGGCTCTCCAGGGCCAGGTCGGAGTTGAGCCGGGCCAGCGCCGAGGGCTGGACCAGGCCGGCCCGGACCACGCCGAGCGGGTCGAGCACGCCGACCTCCTGCATGATGAACGCGTCGGTGGCGAACTTCAGCAGCGCGTAGGCGTCGCCGCCACGGAACGGCAGCGGGCCGACCTCGAAGCCGTTGGCGCTGACCTTGTCGGCGCCCATCACGTCGTCGATGAACGACTTGTAGGGCCGGAAGCCGATCGCGTTGGTCCGGTCCCGGATGATCACCCACAGCGCCTGGTCGATGGTCTCGACGTTGGCGGTGCGCTGCAGGCTGACCGGCAGCGGCCCGTCCTGGCCGGCCGGCGCCGGGGTCAGCTGGATGCTCCACGGCTCGGTCTCCGAGTCGCCGGGCGGCGTCGTGGTCCCGGTCGGCGGGGTGGACACCGACACGGCCGAGAAGCCGCGGCTGCCGGTCGAGCCGGACAGGCCGTAGGTGCCGGTGACGCCGTCACCGGCGCCGTTCTCGGAGCTCGTCTCGGTGAGGACCGGGGAGAGCCGGGCGGAGATCCGGTACGTGCCGGCCCGCAGCCCGTCGGTGTCCCAGTCGAAGGTCCGGCGGCCCGGGTACCGCTGCACCATGCCGGTGAACGGCCCCTCGACCTGCCACTCGAAGGTGAAGTTGCGGGAGTCCGGTTCGGGGTCGATGGCGAAGTTCACCACCGTGCCGGCCACGACCGGACGCTTGTGTTCGCAGATGGTGTGGTAGTCGTAGGTTCCTTGGTACGCCATGGCGTCCGCGCCTCCGGCGGGTCAGGTGATGGACAGGGGTACCCGCGCCGGAAGCGCGGGGGTCAGGTTGCGGTCGGCGCAGATCGCCGACGTGTCGAGAGTGCTGCGCAGCGCCCACTGGGTGAGCAGCTCACCGACCATCCGGCTCTCGCGTTCCGGGGTCAGCCGGCCGGCCGCGCGGGCCTGGCCCAGCACGGCGAAGGTGATCGACGGCGCCGTCGTGTACAGCAGACCGGGATCGGCGCGCCAGGTGTCGAAGGTGTGCAGCAGCGCGCCGGCGCCACGGTCCGGGCGGCGCAGGACGTCACCCAGGCGGGCCCCGTGCAGCGCCGCCGGCCGGTGCCCGAGCAGCACGTCGGCGAAGGCGGGCAGCGCGGCGGTCAGCTGGTCCAGCGTCGTCCGCTGCCCGGCCTCCACGCCGTCGATCGGATACATCGCCCGCCAGCCCTCGGCGAGCGCCCGCCACTGCGGGTCCGGGTAGAGCGCGTCGCCGAGCGCGCAGCTCAGCAGCACCCGGATCCACGGCACCGGGTGCGGGTCCTCGCCGCCGAACCGGAAGACGAACCAGCGGGGCAGGCTGACCACGCCGATCAGTCCCAGCGGCGCGCCGATGCCCAGCTGGGACACCGCCCAGAGGTCGGCGACCACCTCGGAGATCCAGCGTTCGAACCACGGCCAGGCCGCCCGGTGCGGGCCACGGCCGGTGTCGCGGGCACTTGCCAGGGCCGGCCGCAGCGACGTGACCAGGTCCAGCAGGGCCGCCCCCTGGTGCCCGACCTCGTGCACGAGCGACGCGCCGATGCCGTGGCCGACCATGCGTTCGCGGGGCACCCGGATGATGGCCACCGGGTTCTCGTCGCCGCCGGGCAGGCGGGTCCGGGCCCGCCGGATCGCCGCGCCCGGCCCGCGGGCCAGGTAGCAGATCACCGGCGGCGGCTCGAAGTAGTCGCCGGGCAGGCCGAGCGCGTCCCGGGCCAGCACGTCCAGCCCGGACAGCCAGACTCCGGTCTCGTGCTCGCTGCGTTGGGTGATCACTTCGGTAAAAAGATCAAATTGCGACAGTACGTCGTTGAAACGCAACCGGATGAGCGTCAGGCGCCGCTGCTTCTCGGGCACCGGCGCCTGCCGGCCCGGTCCGCGCATCCACCGCAGGAAGTTCACGACCTGGCACCCGAGATCCGCGCGGCCGTCGATGAGGAACCGCTCGATGCGCACCTGGGCGGCCGGGGCCAGGGCGGCCGCCGGCACCATCGTCTCGTGCAGGGCGAACGGGCGCACCCGGGCCAGCCGCGTCAGCAGCGCACGGGCCTCCTGTTCGATGAGCCCTGAGGCGATGGCCATGCCGCTCATGGTCAGGACCCGAGAATCATGATCTTGTGGCCGCGGCGGACCCAGCGGCCGCTCTGCGCCCGGCGGCGGCGACGCACCGGCTCGTCGTAGTAACCCTGGTCCTCGCCGTAGCCGTCGTCGCCGGACTGGTAACCGTCGTCGAAGACGAAGGACGGGCCCTCCACCGAGTAGCCGTAGGCCGAACTAGTCGAGCTGGTCGAGCGCCGCCGGCCGCCGTGGCCCCGTCCGCTCTGGCCGCCCTGCCCGCCCTGGCCGCCGGACCGCCGCGCCGAGCCGCTGCCGGACTGCCGCGACGACTGGGCGGACTGGGCGGACTGGTAGGGCGTGCCCCGCACCAGGCCGGGCGCGTGTTTGCGGGCCGCGGTGACCACGGCGGCCCGGGCCACGGCCTGCGGCGGTGCGTTGCGCGGGGCCTTGGCGGCGTTCGCGGCGGCGGAGCTGGCGAAGCGCACGTACCGGCGGGCGGCCTCGAACTCGGCCTCCTGCTCGCTCATGTTCTCGAACTCGGTCTCGAACAGGTTCGAGGCCAGGCCGCCGAGCTTCGAGCCGATCGCGGTGCCGACGCCGGGGGCGACGAACGAGCCGAGCGCCCCGCCGACCATCGGCAGCGCCTTCTTCGCGACGTTCTTGAGCGCGCCGGTCAGCGCCTGGCCGGTGCCCGAGCGCAGGAAGCCGCCGACGCCCGAGGCGACCTTCTTGACCAGGCTGCCCAGGAACTGCTCCAGCTCCTCCTCGCTCTGCGTCTCCAGCAGCGCGTTGGCCGCCTCCATCTCCTGGATCTCGGAGAGCGGGCTCTCCGACTCGGCCATCTCACCGCCCAGCACCGAGCTCAGCAGGCCGCCCAGGAAGCCCTCGGACTGACTCTCCGACTCGTACTGGGACTCCCCCTCGGCCTCGCCGAACTCCAGCTCCGGCGTCTCCCACTCGCTGCTCGTCTCGTACGTGGTCATGGTCTTCTCGCCTTTCAGTTCTCGAGGATCAGGATCGAGTTGCCTTGCCGGATCCAGCGCCCGGAGCGGGCCGCCGATCGTTTCGCGCCGGGCTGCGCCGGGCGGCCGCCGTTGGCGGCAGTGGGGGTGGAGGTGGTCGAGCCAGCGGTGGCGGGAGCGTTCGCCAGCAGGCCGGGAGCGTGCTGACGGGCGGCGGCGACCGCGGCCTTGTGGGCGACCTCGCGGGGCTGCGCGCCGGGCGGGGCCTGCGCCGCGTTGCGGCAGGCGGCCTGCGCGAACCGGATCAGGGCGCGCGCGGTCTCGAACTCGCGGTCCTCGTTCGACAGTCCCTCGAGCTCCAGCCCGAGCAGGTCGCCGATGGCCGTGCCGGCCCGGGTGCCGGCGCCGGCGTAGTCCGGCGACAGCCAGCCACCGATGCCACCACCGATCACCGGCAGGGCTTCCTTGGTCGCCTTCTTGACGATGCCGCCGAGCGCCTTCCCGGTCGGCGAGCCGGCGAAGTTGCGGGCCGCGCCCGCCGCGCTCTTGGCCGCGCCCACCGCGCGGTTGAACAGATCTCCGAGGAAGCGGTCCAGTTCGGCCTCGTCACGAACCTCCAGCAGCCGGGCGGCCGACTCGAGCTCCCCCTCGTCCTCGCTCTCGTAGCCGTACTCGTACTCGCCCGTCGGGGCGCTCTCGCCCTTGAGCATCGATCCGAGGATGCCGAAGAAGTCCTCTTGCTCCGACTCGTACTCACCGGTCTCCTGCGCACCGGTCTCGAAGAGTGTGCGGTCCAGGTTGTGCATCGGCGGTCTCCTCGCCTGTGCGGGGTGGATGTCTCTCGCCACTCCGTGGCAAGTTCCGTGCCAGCCGGTGCGGGCCTGGTGACGGGCCGGTCGCGGGCGCCGGGACGCGAACCGCGCTTCGTGCCGCGGCGGCCGCCGGCGAAGTCAGCTTCGGCGGCCGTGGGCCGGGATGCCCAGTTCCCGCCGGTACTTGGCGACCGTGCGGCGGGCCACCGGATGGCCGCGCCGGTGCAGCTCAGCGGCGAGATCGGCGTCGGAGAGCGGGCGCTGCTCGGCGGCGATCACCGCTTTCAGGACGGTGTGCACCGACCCGGTCGCGCCGAACAGCGCGCTGAACGGCACGACCCGGCCGTCCGGCAGTCGCAGTCGCTTGCCGCTCACCGCCCGGCTCACCGTGGACTCGTGCAGATTCAGGGCGTCGGCCACCTCGGCCCGGGTCAGCGGCAGGTGTGCGGCGGCGCCCTCGCGCAGGTAGCGGCGCTGTCGCCCGGCGGCGTACCCGGCGATGCGCCGCAGGGTGTCGGCGCGCTCCTGCAGCGCGGCCAGGAACGACCGGGCCTGCCGGGCGTGCTCGCGCACGGTCCGGCGTTGCGGCGCGGGCAGCACCGGCCCCTCGGCCAGCCGGGCCCAGAGCGGGTCGACGCGCAGCCGGCTCGCCGGATCGCCGACGATCTCCACCTCGAGCTCGTCGGTGCCGTCGCCGGCGAACCGCACCACCAGGTCGGTGGCGGCCACGGTCACCGCGGGCGCCGGGTCGTCGAGGGCCGCCCACGGCCGCAGCCGGGTCCGGATGAAGTCCCGCGCCGCCCGCACCTCCGGCACCGGGGCGCCGACCGTGGCGGCCAGCCGCCGGACCGAGTCGCCGCCCAGGTCGGCCAGGTGCTCGCGGATGAGCCGCCGGGCCAGCGGCGGCGCCTGCCCGGCCCGCTCGTACCGGGCCAGCTGCAGCAGCAGGCATTCGACGGCGTCGGCGGCGCACAGCCCGGGCGGGCCGGCCGCGCGCAGCGCCTCGACGACCCGGGTGACCCGTTCCGCCGGGAGGCCCAGCCGGTCGGCCACCCCGGCGGCGCCGCCCTCCAGGAACCCGCGCGAGTCGAGATCGCCGAGGATCCAGGCGGCCAGCGCCCGGTCCGGCTCGTCGAGGCGCGCGGCGGCGTCGGTCAGTACGACGGCGTCGGCGACCGATCCCGGATCAACCACGTCCATTGACAGATACCGGTCACTTGCCGGGCCGGGCGGACGGGCCCCGCCGGCGGCGGTCACCGGGCTCCGGCCGCCGCGCGCGGGCCCTCCCGGGTCCGGGGCGTCCAGGGCGGGGTTGCGCTCCAGCTCCCGCGCGACCCGCCGCTGGATCTCGTCCAGCGGACATATCAGCAGCTCGGAGTACTCGACCAGGGCGTGCGTGACGCGGTGCTCGGCATGCAGGGACGGACTGAGGGTGGTCGTCAGAGTGGTCATGTACCGGCAGTCTCGGCGCGCCGGACGACTCCGGACAGTCACCCGTGGCGGCGTCCGCGGCGGTGCTGCCCGTGACGAGGTCGCCCGTCAAGGGCACCCACATGAGGGGAGCGCTGACAAGGGTCGCTCGATCGTGCGACACCCCTGGGGCGTACCGGGAATACGCTGCGGGCACGGGCTCCGTCCCGCTCCGCCGCTCCTATCCGGCTCGCCAGGTGAGGGGGTATACCCAGATGACTGCCGTTGAAACCACGGACGATCCGATCGGCGAAACACTTGATGGGAAGGCGGGGCCAGAGGCGGATCCGAGTCCCGAGCTCGTGCTGCTGGCGCCGTCCGAGATCCAGTTCGAGCTGCGCCGCCTGGTGCGCCGGCTGGCCGAGGGCGCCCATCTGCTGCGGCAGTGCCAGGAGCCGCCGGCCGGGGACACGCCGGACCGGCAGGTGCTGCTCGACCTGGAGATCGACGGCGTGCGGTGCCTGCTCACCCGCCGCGGCACGCAGGGCAACAAGGGCGTGTCCCGGCTGACCACCCGGGAGCGGGAGGTGGCGCACATGGTCGCGATGGGGCTCACCACCAGCGCGATCGCCGGCAAGCTCGCGGTCAGCCCGTGGACCGTCTCCACCCATCTGCGACGGATCTTCGCCAAGCTGGACGTCTCCACCCGCGCCGCCATGGTGGCGGTACTGTCCGAGCATTGACCTGCTCTTTCAACGAATTGGTTGACATCCTCGCGCGGTCCGCCTACCGTTTCTTTCAACCGATGAGTTGAAACGAGGAACGCGATGCCGGCGGATGAGTTGTCGCGGGTGTTCGCGGCCCTGGCCGACCCCACGCGGCGGGACATGGTGGCCCGGCTGGCCGATGGGGACGCGACGGTCAACCAGCTCGCCGAGCCGTACCGGATGTCGCTCCAGGCGATCTACAAGCACCTCAAGGTGCTCGAGGAGGCCGGCCTGGTGAGCCGCCCGCCGGGGCCGCAACCGCGGTCGGTGCGGCTGGAGCCCGACGTGTTCGACGAGGTCGGTGGCTGGATCGAGCAGTACCGGCGCCGCGCCGAGGAGCGCTACCAGCGCCTGGACGCGGTGCTGCGGACCATGCGGGACACCGGAGAACCGAACGAGCAGAGGAGCTGAGGACCATGAGCGAGGCGAAGATCGAGGCGGACAAGGACCTGCCGATCATCCGGATCACCCGGGACTTCACCGGTACGCCGGAGCAGCTGCTCCGGGCGCACACCGACCCGGAACTGTTCGCCCAGTGGTGCGGGCCGGACTCGACGACCGTCCGGATCGACCACTGGGACGCGACGAGCGGCGGCTCGTGGCGGTACGCCGCCGTGCGCGGCGAGGAGGAGTTCGGGTTCCGGGGCTGCTTCCACGAGGTCGGCCCGGAGCGGATCGTGCAGACGTTCACGTTCGAGGGCGCACCCCTGGGGGTCGCCCTGGAGACGCTGACCTTCGAGGACCTCGGCGACGGCCGCACCCGGCTGCACGCGCAGTCGCTGGTGGACAGCTTCGAGGGCCGGGACGCCTGGCTGCGCAGCGGGATGGAGACGGGCGTCAACGAGGGCTACGCCAAGCTGGACGACCTGCTCACCAAGGGAGCCGTCGGAAACGCCGTACCTCCGCAATCGCCCAGGGTGAGCACGGCGAAGAGGGAGTGAGGGGCGGCCTCGACCACCGCCCCTCCTCGAAAGGTCAGAACAGGTCGTCGAAGACGGCGACCCGGTCGAAGGACATCGCGTGCTCGCGGGCCCGCGCCTCCATCACCCGCTTCTCCGCCTCGGGCATGTCGAGGATGACCCGGTCGAGTGCCTCGGCCAGGGCGTTGATGTCGCCGGCCTCGACGATGATCGCGGTGTCGCCGACCGCCTCGCCGGTGCCGCCGGTCAGCGTCGTCACGATCGGCCCGCCGCCGGCCAGCATCTTCTCGGCCAGCGCGATGCCGAACGTCTCGACGAAGTCCGGCTCCGGCTTGGTCGGCAGCGCGTAGGCCGCGCACCCGGCCATCAGCAGCGGCTTCTCGTCGTCGTCCACATCGTTCAGGAAGATGATCCGCTCGTCCTCCTTGGCCATCGCCCGCACGTGCTCCAGCGCGGGGCCGTTGCCGGCGATGACCAGCGGGACGTCGTCCCGGCAACGCATCTGGCCGTACGCGATGACCAGGTCGTAGATGCCCTTGGCCCGGGCCACCCGGGACAGGAAGAGGATGTACTTCCCGCGTTCGAGGCCGCGCTTCTGCAGCGCCGCGTCGATGGTGTCGTCGTCCAGGTCGAGGAACGCCGACGAGTCGATCGGCGGGTAGCTCACCGCGACCCGCGCCCGGCACTGCTCGGCGAAGGTCGTGCCGCAGTGCCGGTCGACCTCCTCGGCCGACGCGATGATCTCGTCCTTGGTGTACTCCGAGACCGCGACCACCTCGTCGCTGGCCAGGAACGTGGTCATCAGGACGGTGGCGGCGCCGACCCGGCCCTCCCGCAGGCACGAGCGGATCACGTTGGTGACGTCCGAGCCGACCGCCTTGGCGATCGTGTGGACCTGCGGGTTGAACCCGGCGGCGCGGGCCGAGTTGACCGCGTCGTTGATCACCTGGGTGTGCGGGACCAGGTACATCGACAGGCACACGGTCGGGACGCCGTCGCTGAGCAGCTCGACGAGGCGGCCGGTGAGGCCGGCCAGATGCCGGCCGTCCGGCACGCGGTAGTCGCCGACCGCCTCCGGGCGTTCGACGGTGATTCCTTCGCTGTACGGCAACAACCGGTCCAGCGGCTTCAGCGGCAGGCCGGCCGCCTGCAGCGTGGGGATCGGCCAGGTGAGCAGGCGCACGTCGTCGAAGCCCCTGAGCAGGGCGACTTCGGCGAGGTTGCGGGCCTCACCTGAGTGTCCGCAGATAACCGGGTCGGCGCGGACCGCGATCACGAGTCTCCGTGTAGGACGGCTCATGGTCATTCCTTCGATGTCGCAGGGGGTGTGGAGAGGGTGAAGGAGTGGGACGGCGGGCGGATCCCGTGTCCCCACGTCGATGGTTCGGGACCGAGCTTGAGGTGCAGCCGGCCCCCGCGGTGCACGTCGGTCGCGGAGAGGTGCGCCGAGTGCAGCGGTTTGCCGTTGAGGGTGGCGGATTGAACGTACTGGGGCGGCGGGTCACGGTCGAGACCGTCGACACCGATCGGCGTCTCGCGGTGCCCGCTGGTCTCGATGATGAACTCCTCGTCGCCGACCTGCAGCGCCGAGCGGGCGAAAGCGGGCGCGTTCACCAGGAAGAGGCTCTGCCCGGCGACCGGGAACAGGCCCAGGGACGCCCAGACGTACCAGGCGCTCAGGCCACCCGAGTCGTCGTTGCCCGGCAGGCCGCCGGGACCCGTGCCGAACTGCCAGGTGAGCGCCGCGTGCACGATCTCGGCGGTGCGGTCGGGCCGGCCGGCGTAGTGGTAGGCCCAGGGAGCCTCCATGTCCGGCTCGTTGTTCAGGCCCTCGAAGCGGTTCAGGGCGTAGCCGAGCGCCATCTCCGCCGGTTGCGGACTGATTCCCGGCTGTTTGACCGGTTCGGCGCCATAGCCGAAGAATCGGTCCAGTTTGTCGATGAAGCCCTTGTCCCCGCCGGACAGCTCGATCCGGGCCGCCATGTCGTGCAGCAGCCGGAACGAGTAGTTCCACTTGCCACCCTCGTAGAACTCCGAGTCGCGCAGCAGGCCGGTGGACGGGTCGAACGCGTTCACCCACTGGTGGCTGCGGCGCTCCAGGTCGTCGGCGAGCTTGCGGTCGTTGAGCGCGCGGGCCACCTTGGCGGTGGCGTGGTGCGCGTACGCGAGGTCCAGCGTGTGCGTGATCGGGTGCACCAGGCCGTGCTCGAAGAAGTCCTCGCCGTACATCCGGCGCAGGTCGTCGACCATGTGCACGAGCGCCCAGCCCCAGTCCACGCCGGACCGGCCGAGCGCGTGCGCGTCCGCGATCGCGGTGTGCGCCAGCGCCGAGGCCTGCCGGAAGAACCGGTCGGCGCCGCGGGCCATCCGGTACCCGATCGGGAAGTTGCCCTCCTCCTCGCAGACCCGGATCAGCGACTCGAGCAGGTCCATGGCCCGGTCCGGGGCGATCGCCTGCAGCAGCGGGATCTGCGTCTTGTAGATGTCCCACATGGTGCAGATGTCGAACGCGTACGCCCCGGAGTTCGGCCAGAACGGACTCTCGTCGTCGGCGAAGCACGGCTTGATCAGCGAGTGGTAGAGCGCGGTCGACATCACCGTGCGCCGGGCCGGCGTGCCGCCCTCGACCTGCACCCGGTCGATGTGGTCGCGCCACCGGTGCTTGGTGCCGGCCCGGACCTTCTCGAAGGCCGGCTCGGACGTGCCGCACTCCCGGTGCAGGTTCTGCTTGGCCTGCTCGCAGCCGCGCAGCGAGAAGCCCATCCGGACCTCGATGGTCTGCCCGGCCCGGGCCGAGCCCATGAACAGCAGGCCGAACGGGCGCAGCGTGGTGTGCCGGATGCTGTCGAAGTCGAGCCGGGTGCCGCCCGGGATCAGGCGCCGGTCGTACCAGAGCATCTGCCGCCAGCCCGGGGTGTCCGCCTCCAGGTGCACGGAGAGCGGCACGCCCTCCATCACCACGGTGCCCTGCGCGGTGCCGTGGCCCATGCTCTCCACCTGGGCACGCAGCGGAACCGTGCGGCCCAGATCTATCGCGAGGCCACCGCACGACAGGTCGATGACGACCCGGGCGCTGTGATGGTCCGGGAAGGTGTACCGGTGGACGGCGACCTTCTCCCCCACGGTGATCTCACAACGCACCCCGGTGTCGAGGTTCGCGGCGTAGTACCCGGGCTCGGCACGTTCGTCGTGCAGTGCCCAGGACTGGCCGAGATCGTCCAGCGGCTGGACCATCGGGGTGACCCGCACGTAGTTGTAGTACTTGCGGATCGCCCCCGTCCCGGACTGCTGGAAGTGGGTGAAGCCGGAGGCCTCGGTCCGCTCGAACATCTCCTCGGGCACGCCCTCGGTGTTCTTCGCGTACCGGCCGTAACCGGTGGGGTAGGCGCCTGAGTAGGCGCAGGCGGAGACCATGCCCAGGGGCGAGGTCGCGCCGGGGTGGGTGTTACCCACCTGCGGCTTGGGCCACCACCAAGTGGCGGCCAGACCGTGTGCGCGAGGCAGGTCGGTCGCCGCGGTGCCGATGAAGGGATCAACGTTGTCCAGGATTCCGGGACTCTAACCGCCCAGGATCCCGCGTGTGGTTTCAATCAGGTGAACTGCGCCAGAGGAGTGACACACTTCCGGTTGATCAACATCTCCTGGAACTCCTCCGGGGGGCGCGGCTCACTGAAGAAATAGCCCTGTACGGCGGGGCAGCCGGCGGCCTGCAGAGCAGCCCAGTCGTCGATCTCCTCGACCCCTTCGGCGATCGTGGACATGCCCAGCGACTGGGCGAGCCAGAGCACCGCCTGGATGATCGACGACTTGCGCTGGTCCACCGCGAGACCGGCCACGAACGAGCGATCCAGCTTGACGATGTCGGCCGGGACCGACTTGAGCCAGGTGAGCGAGCTGTAGCCGGTGCCGAAGTCGTCCAGCGCGATCCGCACGCCGAGCCGCTTGAGGGTGGCCAGGCGCTCGGACACGTCGACCGACGAGGCCAGCAGCGCGGTCTCGGTGATCTCCAGGACCAGGCGGGACGGGTCCAGCCCGGGGTGCGCGGCGAGCAGGTCGGCCAGCATCGGCACGAAGTCCGGCTCGGCCAGCTGGCGCGGGCTGACGTTGACCGACACGTAGCCCAGGTGCCCGGACCAGTAGATCAGGTGGTCGATCGCGGAGCGCAGCACGTGCTCGCCGAGCGGCACGATCATCCCGGTCTCCTCGGCGGCGCCGATGAAGTGGTACGGGCTGAGGATCCGCCCGTCCGGGGTCCGCATCCGGCACAGCGCCTCGGCCCCGACGATCTGCCCGGTGACCGTCGAGACCACCGGCTGGAACCAGAGCGGCAGCGTCCACGGCAGGTGCCCGGCGAGCGCCTGGCGCAGGCGGGCCTCGGCGGCCAGCCGCTCGTGCACCGACACCCGCATGTCCTCGGTGAACACCTCGAGCCGGTTGCCGCCGGCGCGCTTGGCCGTGTACATCGCGGTGTCCGCGGCCAGCACCACGTCGTCGGAGTGCTCGGCGCCGTGCTCGGACGCGACGCCGATGCTGACCGAGATCGGCAGCTGGTTGCCGCCGACCAGCAGCGGCTCACCCATCGAGGCCAGGATCTCCTGGCCGACCCGCAGGCCGGCGGAGGGCGGGCCGGACACCGCGGCGACGAACTCGTCGCCACCGATCCGGGCCAGCAGCGCACCGGCCGGAACCGCCCGGGTCAGCCGGGCGGCCAGCGCGCGCAGCACGTCGTCCCCGGTGGCGTGCCCGGAGCCGTCGTTGACCGACTTGAACCGGTCCACGTCCAGGTAGATGACGCTGACCGGGGTCCGGCCCTGGAGCAGCGCGCACAGGTCGCTCTCGAACGCCTTGCGGGACAGCAGCCCGGTCAGCGAGTCGTGCCGGACCTGGCGGCGCAGCTCCTCCTCGTGGTTGCGGACGCCGGTGACGTCCAGGCAGTGCGCGAAGATGAACCGCAGGGTGCCCTGCTTGTCGTAGAGCGGGGTGCTGTGCAGCTCGACCCAGATCAGCGAGCCGTCGTCGGTGCGCCGGTACTGCCGGGTCAGGGTGAGCGGCTCGACCGACGCCGACATCCGCGGGAAGGCGCTGCCCTCGGCCGGATCCACGGCGACGAGCGGCACGTCCCGTACCGAGAAACCGGCCGGAAGCTCGTCGGGCAGGCGCAGCCAGTGCCGGTAGGCGGCGTTGCAGCGCAGCACCAGGCCGTCCGGCGCGAACATCGCCATCGGCACCGGCGTCTCGTCGAACGCGACGCTGAGCTGGGCCTGGCTCTCCTCCAGGTTGTCGGCGGCGCGCCGCTCCTCGGCCTCGGTCAGCCCCCACTGCACGACCTGGAAGCCGGCCGCCAGCAGCACCGCGAAACCGTGCAGCCCGGCCCAGACCAGCGGGTGCGCCTGCGCCGAGTGGTGGTCGTAGGTGTGCGTGCCGGTCAGCAGCCCGAACACCCCGTGGTGCAGGGTGGTGGCGACCAGGAACGCGCCGAACGGCGCCCAGTCCCGGTACAGGGCGAGCGCGGCGACCGCGACGAAGAACGAGAAGTGCGCCTCGGTCAGGCCGTTGCTCAGCGAGACGAAGCCGGCGCACGCCACGGTGAAGCCGAGCGCGACCGCCACCGAGCGCGTCCGGCGGCCCCTGAGCAGGGTGCCGGCCACGATGCAGGGCAGGATCAGCAGATCGGTCCAGAGCAGGGTGGTGCCCTGATCCGGGCGAACCGCGCCGAACACGGTCACCACGAGCACGACGACGCCGAGCAACACGGTCAGCAGTCGATGCCGTGTCGTCCAGTCCTCGTCGCGCAGGCCGCCGCCGGTGGGCAGGCGGTCCCGCAGCCAAGTCAGCCAGGTCCTCACGATCCGCTTGATCGGATCGTTCGGCGGCGGATGCAGGTTCCCGGTGGTTGCCGGTCAGGAGCGGAGTATTTCGCCGAGGGCCGCGGTGAAGCGGTCGACGTCCTCGGTCGTGCTGCCCAGCCCGAAACTTGCCCTCAAGAGAGCGTTTTGTCCGCTTTCGCAGGTCGCTGTCGCGTCGCTTTTGGTGAGCCGCCGCACCAGCGGATGGGCGCAGAACTGGCCGGCGCGGACGCCGATGCCGAACTCGCGGCCCAGCCGGTGCGCCACCCGGGCCGGATCATGGCCGGGCAGGGCCAGCGAGACGATGCCGACCCGCGGGTGGTCCGGACCGAAAAGGCTCATTTCCCGTACGCCGTCGGGCAGGCTCCCGCGCAGCCGGGCCAGCAGGTCCTGCTCGTGGCGGTGCAGAGCGTCCCGGTCGGCGACCAGCAGGGCCGCGCACACCGCGGCGATCGCGGCGGCGCCCAGCAGGTTCGGGGTGCCGCCCTCGTGCCGGGCCGGGCCGGTGGCCCAGGTCAGCTCGCCGGGGCGGTCGCCGACGGTCGCGCTGGCGCCGCCGCCGTACAGGTAGGGCTCGGCCGCGTCCAACCAGTCGGCGCGACCGACGAGGACGCCGGCGCCGAACGGCGCGTACAGCTTGTGACCGGAAAAGGCCAGAAAATCAGCGCCGAGGTGGTCCAGGTTCGCCGGCCGGTGCGGCGCGAGCTGTGCGGCATCGACAATTACGCGTACGCCGTGAGCGTGCGCGATATCGGCGAGTTCCCGCACCGGCCAGATCTCGCCGGTGACGTTGCTCGCGCCCGTGACGGTCAGGACCCGCGTCCCTTTTGTCACGCTGAGCGCATCTTTGAGGGACTTTATCGCCTCATAAGCTGATTCCGGGGCCGGCAGGCGGAGCGGATTCGGCCAGGGCAGCAGGTTCGCGTGGTGCTCACCGTCGAACAGGATCGTGGTGGTGCCCGCCGGCAGGGCCCGGGCCAGCAGGTTGAGCGCGTCCGTGGTGTTCCGCGTGAAGATCACCTGATCGTCCGCGCGGGCGCCGACGAACTCGGCCACCACGTCCCGGGCCACCTCGTAGGCCACCGTCGAGGTCTGCGACCGTACCCCGGTCCCCCGGTGCACGCTGCCGTAGCGCGGCAGGAGCTCGGCCACCGCCTGGGCCGCGGCCTCGACGCACGGGGCGGACGCCGCGTAGTCGAGGTGGGCGAAACGTACCGTCTCGCCGGTGGGAAGTTCGGTCTTCAGGTCGTCGCCGACGATGTCGAGAGCCGACATGGCATACCTCCGCTGAGGTCAGGGACCCCACCGGGCCCGCGCTTGCCGGCGTCGAGCGACGACGGCCCGGTCCTCACCCGGGGCACCCCATCGCGAACGCAAGGGTTGCCGGTCAGCAAGCCGGGGCTACGCGCTGACACTCATGACCTGCGAAGGAAATTAGCAGATGTCACATGGTCACGCCATAACCCATCCCCAGAGTAGGGATTAGGGTCGATATATGAGCAGCTTTGAAGAGCAGTGGGCGCGGTGGCACGACGGGCACGAGAAGCGGCGGGCCGATCCGCACGGGTTCCTGGCGATCACCGGGCTGCACTGGCTCGACGCGACGCCGCAGCGCTTCCCGGACGCGCCCGGCGAGTGGAGCACCGGGCCGGAGGGCGTGCTCGTGACGCTCGCCGACGGCGAGTCGCTGGACGGCATCGGGGCCGGCGAGCACCGGTTCGAGCCGATCCCGGAGCGCGGTGACATCACGGTGGGTTACGGCGACGCCAAGCTGGAGATCGCCCGGCGCGGCGGCTTCGACGTGCTGCGGCCGCGGCACCCGTCGCACGAGACGCTGGCGCAGTACACCGGCACGCCGGCCTACCCGGCGACCGAGAAGTGGGCGGTGAACGGCACATTTTTACCGTTCGAGGCGCCCGTGCCGGTGACCGTCGGCTCGGTCTCCGAGGGGCTCGAGCACGTCTACGAGTCACCGGGGAAGGTCGAGTTCAGCGTCGGCGGGCAGGATCTGGCGCTGACCGCGTTCAACGGCGGCACCCCCGGGTCACTCTTCGTGTTGTTCACCGACGCGACTTCCGGGGTGACGACGTACGCCGCCAACCGCAGCCTGGCCATCCCGGCGCCGGACCCGGACGGGGCCGTGGTGCTGGACTTCAACCGGGCGACGAACCTGCCGTGCGCGTACACCGAGTTCGCGACCTGCCCGCTGCCGCCGGCCGGGAACAGACTGCCGATCGCCGTGGAGGCGGGCGAGCGGCTTCCCCGCTAGTTTGCGTGCATGGATGAGTTGCTCGCGCCGGCCGAAGCGCTGATCGGGATCCGGTCCACCGCCGATCGGCCCGGTGAGCTGCACCGGGCCCTCGGCCTCGCGCTCGACGTGGTCGGGCCGGGTTTCGAGATCCGCCGGTTCGAGTCGCGGGGCAAGCCCAGCGTACTGGTCACGCACCCGGACCGGCCGGGGCAGCCCCGGGTGATCCTGAACGGTCACCTCGATGTCGTTCCCGGTACGCCGGAGCAGTTCCGGGCGCGCCGGGAGGGTGACCGGCTGTACGGGCGGGGCGCGCACGACATGAAGGTGGCGGCGCTCGTGCTGGCCACCGTGTTCCGGACGCTGGCGGAGGAGCTGCCGTACCCGATCGCGCTGCAGCTGGTCACCGACGAGGAGGTGGGCGGCTTCGACGGGACGGGTCATCAGGTCGGGTGGGGCGTGCGCGGGGACTTCGTGATCGTCGGGGAGCAGAGCGGGCTGCGCGTCGTGACCGAGTCCAAGGGCCTGGTCCGGGCTCGGGTGATCGCGTCCGGGCAGACGGCGCACGCGGCGTACCCCTGGCTGGGGTCCAACGCGCTGCTGACGCTGCTCGCCGGGATCCAGCGGCTGATGGACCGCTACCCGGTGCCGGCCGAGGAGGCCTGGACCACGACCGTGAACCTGGCCCGGGTGGAGACGTCGAACGAGGCGGACAACCAGGTGCCGGCGGACGCGGTCGCCCGGCTGGACATCCGGTATCCGCCCGAGGACCGGGACCTGACCGGCCGGTCGGCCGGGGAGATCGCGGCGCACCTGCGGAGCATCACCGGGCTGGCGGTGGTGGTCGACTCGGTGGGGACGCCGCACCGGGCGGATCCGGACAGTCCGCAGGTGGTGGCGTTGCGGGCGGCGGCGCGGGCGGTCGGGGGGTCCGGGGAGCTGCTGCGCAAGCACGGGTCGGCGGACAGTCGCTTCTACTTCCCGCACGGTGTCGGCGCGGTCATCTTCGGGCCGTCCGGCGACGGTCAGCACGGCGCGGACGAGTATGTGGAGATCAGCTCGCTACAGCCGTACTTCGATGCCCTGTCGCTCTTTCTCCATGATCTTCGGGATCAGCCTCGGGCTCAGCCCTCGGTTCAGCCGGAGAAGTCGAAGCCGACGTAGCCTCGGCCCTCGGCCCGCAGGTAGAGCTGCCATTGATCGCCCGGCCGGACCGGAAAGGCCGGTTCAGGCGGCGAAGGACAGCAGGTATTCGATGCGGTGGGCGATGCCACGCAGGTAGGGGCCGCGATCGGCGTCGACGCGGGCGTTCCACGAGCACGGGCCGTGCCGCAGCAGCATCTCGGCGTAGCGTCCGGCCGGGTCGACGCGGGCGCCGTCCGGCCCGACGGTCTGGTCGGCGTAGGTCAGGGCGTCCGCCAGGACCGTGCGCTCGTCCGGGTAGGCCGCCAGCAGCTCGCTCAGGCCACGAGCGGCCGCGATGAACCGGGCGCCGGAGTGGTAGGCCACCAGGCCGGCCACGCGGACCGGCCAGCCGTTGCGGGTCAGGTGGTCGGCGCCGTCCAGCGGGTGGAAGCCGGTCCCGATGGTGGCCTCGGCGTAGCCGATGTCGTGCAGCCAGGCCGCGGCGGTGAGCAGGTCACCGTCGACGCCGAGCGGGCCGGCCAGACCGGCGGCGCGCTCGGCGACCCCGGTGGTGTGCAGCCAGCGGTTGCCCATGCCACCGATCAGGGATTCGGCGAACATCCGCGCGGCGGTGCTGAGCGGGCCCTCCGGAAACGTTTCAGCCGGAGATCCAGACGCGGGAAGCAGGCTCGGGGCCGTCATCGGCGAAGCGTAGGCCGCGGATGGTGAACAAAAGACAAACTCGGCATGAGCGCACCCTGAATCAACTGGCCGATCGCTTGGTCACCAGCCCGATCGGTCAGCCACCGCCGGAACTGAGCGGCGGGCGACGCGGGCCGGGCCGGGGCGGCGAAGTGGGACAGGTCACCGAGCTCATCCCTTCGGCCGGACCATGATCAGCCGAACAGATCTTGGCAGGATCGCATCGTCCTGATTCGATCCACAAGTTCTCTGTGCCACTTCTCTGTGGCACTGCTCTGTGCCACTTCTCTGTGCCGCGCGACCACGTCGACGAATAGGTTCCCGATGAGCGATGCGCCCCGTGCCGGGCGTCACCGGATGAGTTCCCGTTGGTTCGTGCAGTACCGCAAGCGCCTGGCCGGCCTGGTCGTGCTGGTGCTGTCGCTGACCCCGCTGGCGTTCATGAACACCGCCGGCGCGGCGACGGCCCTGGCCCCGCAGCCGGGCAACTTCACCGGGTACGGCTTCGACGCCTGCACCGCCCCGTCCAGCGCGACCATGGCCACCTGGCTGAAGTCGTCGCCGTACCGCGCGGCCGGCATCTACATCGGCGGCGTGAGCCGCGGCTGCGCCCAGCCGAACCTGACCGCGGCGTGGGTGAAGGAGCAGATCGACCGGGGCTGGCACCTGATCCCGCTCTACGTCGGTCCGCAGGCCAGCTGCACCAAGGTCACCAAGAAGACCCTGATCGTCAACGCGTCCGCGGCCTCGCAGGGCGTCACGGCGGCCACCGACGCGGTCGTCCAGGCGAAGTCGCTCGGCCTGTCGCCGAACAGCGTGCTGATCTACGACATGGAGGCGTACGACAGCTCGGACGCCACCTGCCAGGCCGGCGTGGTCGCGTTCCTGGGCGCGTGGACGAACCGCCTGCACGCGCTCGGGTACGCGTCCGGCTTCTACAGCAGCGCCGGCTCCGGCATCGCCGACCAGGTCGCGGTCTACAACAAGTCCGGGTACTCGCGGCCGGACTACATCGACTTCGCCCGCTGGGACAACAAGGCCACCGTCGACGACACCGCGATCCCGGCGACCTACTGGGCCGGGCACCGCCGGATGAAGCAGTACCAGGGCGGGCACACCGAGACGTACGGCGGTGTCACCATCAACATCGACACCGACTACCTGGACTTCCGGGTGATGCCGGCGACCAAGCAGGGCGACTGGAACCGCAACGGCTGGTCGGACGTCCTCGCCAAGACCAAGAGCAGCTCGAAGCTCTACTCGTTCGCCGGCAACGGCACGGTCGTGTCCAGCACCGCGACGCTGATCGGCAGCTTCTCCGGGTACGACCAGATCGTCCGGATGGACCTGAACCGCGACGGCATCCAGGACATCATCGCCCGGCAGAAGTCGACCGGCGCGGTCTACTTCTATCCCGGCAAGAGCACCGGCAAGCTCGGCACCCGCAAGCTGCTCTACAAGGACATGCGCTCGCTGCGCGAGTTCACCGCGATCGGCGACTTCAACAAGGACGGCTACCCGGACCTGCTGGCCCAGCAGATCAGCAACGGCTACCTGTACCTGTACCCCGGGGCCAAGGGCGCGAAGTTCGGCACCCGCAAGGTCGTCGCGAAGGGCAACTGGAACAACCGCAGCGAGTTCGTCGGCGTGGGCGACTTCAACCGCGACGGCTACCAGGACCTGGTGGTCAAGGTGACCAGCACCGGCGCGCTGTCGCTGTACAAGGGCAAGTCCGGCGGCTTCCAGACCAGCGTCCGGATCGGCTCCGGGTCCGGCCTGCGCGACTTCGTCGGCATCGGCGACTTCGACCGCGACGGCTACCCCGACCTGCTCGCGGTGCAGACCAGCACCGGCGGCCTCTGGCTCTACCGCGGCAAGGGCACCGGCCTCAACCCGGGCATCCGCGTCGCCAACGGCTACGCCGGCCGCACCCAGCTCTTCTAGGTCCGCTGTTCCACAGGCTCGCTCGATGGCGCCGGGTTTCCCCGGCGCCATCTTTTTCAAAATCCGATTACGGTACGGCCTGAGCCGTCACGATCATCCGATGATGCTCCGCGCGCCGTGATCGGTCAGCGCGCCCGGCCCGTTCCGGCGGCCGGGTGGGGAGGCCGGAGCCCGGCGCCGCGACGGTGGGCGGGCCAGGTCTCCACCGCACCCAGCCCGGATGCGGGGTGTCGGCCCGGAGTGGGCCGGGAGGCCGGGGGGCTCGGCGGGCGTGGGCCCAGGTCGTACCAAATAGGGTTTATGGGTTTTGGTCGGGGAGGGTGAAGATGACGCGGGTGCCGCCGGCCGGGTTTTCGGCGACGCGGATGGTGCCGCCGTGGCGGTCGACGATGCGCATGCAGCTGGACAGGCCGATGCCGTGGCCGGCGGCGGACGTGCCCTCGACGCGGATGAACATGTCGAAGACCCGGTCGCGTTGTTCCGGCGGGATGCCCACGCCGTTGTCGGTGACCGTTATCGCCCAGCCCTTGTCGTCCCGGGCAGCGGTTACCTCGACGTGCGGAATACGGTCCGGATGTCGGTATTTGATCGCGTTGGCGATCAGGTTCTGGAGGAGCTGGCGGGCCAGCACCGGGTCGCAGGAGACCTCCGGCAGCGGATCCGGCGCGGTCACCGAGGCGCCCGCGGCGGTGATCTCGGCGTGCAGGTCGGCGACCGCGTTGTCGAAGATGTCGCCGAGGCCGGCCATGACCCGGCGGATCGGGGCGCTGCCGGCCTGGGCATATCGGAGCAGCGAACCGATCAGGTCGCGCATCCGGGTGACCGCGCGGGAGGCGGCGTCGACCCAGCCCCGGGGCTGGCCGTCGACGACGTCCTCGAGCAGCTCCAGGTAACCGCCGACCGCGCCGAGCGGGGCGACCAGGTCGTGGCTGACCGCGCCGGCGAAGTTGGTCAGGTCGGCGTTCGAGCGGCGCAGGTCCTCGTTCGCGGTGGCCAGCTCGCGGCGGGCGGTTTCGATCACCCGCTGCTGGGCCCGGTCGGTGGTCACGTCGTTCATCGCGATGACCGCTCCGAGCGGGGTGCCGTCCGGCGAGATCAGCGCCCGGCCGCTGGCGGTGACGTGCATCGGCTCGCCGCTGCGTCGCCGGATGATGATCTCCGCGTTGGTGACCGAGCCCTCGTGCAGCGCGCGCATCAGCGGGATCCGGTCGGGCGTCAGCGGGGTCTCGTCGTCGGTCTCGAACAGCGCGTAGCGGTCCGAGTAGTCCCGCGGGTCGATGCTCGGGTCGGCGTCCAGGCCGTGCCACTCCCGCGCGGTCCGGTTGAACAGGGTGAGATGGCCGCTCCGGTCGCAGGCGACCACGGCCACGTCGATCGTCTCCAGCAGCGTGTCGGTCCACCGCTGCCGGGCCTCGGAGATCGCGGCCAGTTCCGCGTTGATCCGGGCCTGGCGGCGTCGCTCGAAGAGCGCCACGATCACCTGCGCGAGATCCTTGAGCCGGTCGATCTGATCGTCGTTCAGCGTCCCGGGCCGGTCGTGGAAGACGCAGAGCGAGCCGAGGGCGTAGCCGTCCGGGGTGATCAGCGGCGCCGAGGCGTAGAAGCGCACGTTCGCGAGGGTGCCGGTGACCCACGGATTGGCCCGGAAGGTCGGGTCGGCGCTGGCGTCCGGGACATAGGTGAACTCGCCGGTCAGGAACCGGATCGCGCACATCGAGTCGGAGCGCGCCGAGACGCCGCCGGCGAAACCGACCGTGGTCAGCTGACACTGCCGGTTCTCGTCGATCAGGTTCAGCGTGGCGGTCGGCACGCCGGCCACCGTCGCCGCGACCCGGACCACGGCCTCCAGCTCGTCGCCGGCCGGCGAGTCGAGGAGCCGGTACTCGTGCAGCGCGGCGAGGCGCCGCACCTCCCGCTGGTCCACCAGCTGCGCGACCGAGTTCACCTCTCCCCTATCGGCGGCCCACGGCCGATCCTGAAGAACGCCTGGTGAGCGCGTCCGTCAGGAGCCCGTCGATCAGGTCACGCATCCGGATCACCTCCGCCGAGCCGGCCGCCGCCGCCGCGAAGCCCTCCTCGGCCAGCAGCTCCAGATAGCCGCCGACCGCGGCGAGCGGGGCGATCAGGTCGTGGCTGACCGCGGCGGCGAAGTTCGTCAGGTCCGCGTTCGAGCGCTCCAGCTCGGCGTTCGCCACGGCGAGCCGCTCCCGGGCCTCCTCGATCGCCCGGCGGCGCAGGCGGTCCGCGGTCACGTCGGACTGGGCCAGGACCGCGCCCACCCGCTCGCCGTCCGGACCGCGCAGCGGACTCGCATTGACCAGCACGTTCACCGGGTCACCGACCGGGCGGCGGATCACCATCTCCCGGCCGGTGAGCACCACGCCGTCGCGGAGCGCCACCTGCAGCGGCAGGTCCTCGTCGGGGATCGGGGTGACGCCGTCCGGCTCGAACAGCCCGAACCGGCGGGCGATGCCGGGCGACGTCCGGTCGCCGTCACCGTCGCGCCCGTGCCACTCCCGGGCCGCCCGGTTCCACAACGTCACCCGGTACCGGGCGTCGCAGGCGATCACCGCGGCGTCGATCGTGTCGACCAGCGTGTCGCTCCACTGCTGCTTCACGGTCGCGGCCTCGGCCAGCTCGGCGGTGAGCCAGGCCTGCCGGCGCCGCTCGAAGAACGCGATCACGATCCCGGCCAGGTCGGTGAGCTGGGCCCGCTGGGCGGCGGCCAGCTCGTGCGGCTCCTCGTCGAAGACGCAGAGCGTGCCGAGCGCGTGCCCCCGCGGCGTGATCAGCGGCGCCGAGGCGTAGAAGCGGAGCCGGCCCAGCTCGCCGGTGACCCAGGGATTGCGCCGGTAGCGGGGGTCGGCGCGGGCGTCCGGCACGTGCACGAACGTCTCCTCGGTGAACCGCACGCCGCACATCGAGTCCTCGCGGGCACACTCGACCGGGGCGCCGCCGATCCGGATCAGCTGGTACTGCCGGTGCTCGTCGAGCAGGTTGAGACTGGCCGACGCCACCCCGGCAATCGACGCCGCGACCCGGAGCAGGGCACGCAACTCGTCGTCCGGCGGGGTGTCCCGCAGCCGGTACTCGTGCAGCGCCCGCAGACGCTCCTGCTCCACCCCTGTCTCATCGCCCGCCCCCACCGAGAACTGAGAACCGTTAAAATCCGTCGATGGACTTCCTGAAGCCCTTTGTTCTTCCCGTCGAGGCCCGCACGCCCGAGCGGCACGAGTTCCTGGATCTGTACCTGCCCGACGACCTCGCCGCGCCGCGGCCGGCGATCCTCGTCGTGCCGGGCGGGCCGCTTCCCGCCGAGGTGCGGCCCATCCAGACCGATTGGCCGGTCTTCCAGGGGTACGCCCGGCTCGCCGCCGCCCGTGGAGCGATCGGCGCCGTCGTCGATCACCGTCTCTACAGCCCCGCGGAGTACGCGACCGGCGCCGCCAACGTCGAAGCGGCGCTGGAGACCCTGCGCAGTGACCCGCGGGTGGACGAGAACCGGCTGGCGCTCTGGTTCTACTCCGGGTCCGGGCTGTTCGCGGCCGACTGGTTCCGGGAACCGCCGTCCTGGCTGCGGGTGGTGGCGATGAGCTATCCGGTGCTGGCGCCGCTCCCGGGGTGGCCGGCGGATCCGCGGTTCGACCCGATCACGGCCGTCGCCGACGCCGGGGACCTGCCGATCGTGCTGACCCGGGTCGGGCAGGAGAACCCGGCGTTCGCCGGGGCGGTGGAGGCCTTCGTGGCGGCCGCGGCCAAGGCGAACCTGGAGATCGTGGACCTGCCGGACGGGCATCACTCGTTCGACATGAAGGACGACAACGACACGTCCCGGGCCGCGATCGAGCGGGCTATCGGGCTGGTGCTGTCGCACCTGGCCTGAGTTCTTGCCGCATTTTTGCTGCGTTTTTTGCTGCGTTTTGCTGCGTTTTTTGCTGCCGCCCGGGGTCTCCGGGCGGCAGCTCAGCGGTCAGACTTCTGTGGTGTCGTCGTCGATCGCTACGCCGTCGTCGTCCGGGGTGTCGGTGGCGGCGGTGGCCTGGTTCTCCTCGTGCGTTTCGCTGCTGTCCTGCGCTTCGACGTTGTCTCGCGATTTGTCGCTTTCGCGGGCTTCGCTGTTGTCGGCGTTGCCCTGGGCGTCTGTTTCGTCCAGGTCCTGGGGCTTCTGGTGCCGGGCGGTCTGCTGCGCCTCGTGACGGTCCGTCTCGTGACGGTCGGCCTCGTGACGGTCCGCCTCGTGACGCTGCGCCTCGTGACGGTGTGTCGTCCTGTGGCGCGGGCGCTCGTGGCCGCCGCCCGTGCGACGGCCGAAGCCGATGTCGTCGAAGCCGTCGCCCAGCCCGAACCCGCCGTTGCCGACCTCGAAGCCGTCGTCACCCCACTGCTCGTGACCGTCGTCGCCCGGCTCGAAGCCGTCGTCACCCCACTGCCCGAAGCCGTCGCCCCATCGTCCGGAGCCGTCGCCGCGCCCGGAACCGTCGCCGAACGGGAACGAGTCCCGGTCGAGTGCCTGGAGCGCGTGCCAGTCCGCGGACCGCGGCATCGCGATCGGCATGCTGGGGTGATTGAGCAGGTAGACCTGCGAGTCGAGGTCGCTCTGGTCGGTGTCGAGGCAGAGCTGCGAGCCGCTGAGCCAACCGGTGGCGAGCGTGGTGTCGGTGATGTCCCGGCAGTCCTGGTCGGTGGCGGTGGACCGGTCCCGGCCGTGGTTCGTGGACGTGGGCCGGTCCAGGTCGCGGACCCAGGCCGGGCGGTGCCGGGTGGTGTGGTGCTGGAACGCGGGACGATGCCGGCTCGGGCGGTCGTCCTGGGAGTTCGCGGGGCGGTCCGGCTGCGTCGCCGAGTGGTCGGCGGCGTCCGGCGGCTCGACCGGGGGCGGGTTGTCGGCCGGCGGGTTGTGCGCGGCGGCCGGCGGGTTCTGCGCCGGGGCGTTCTGGGCCGGCACGTTCTGGGCCGGTGCGTTGTGCGCCGGGGTGGTGTGGGCCGGCGGGTTCTGGGCGGGCGGGTTCTGCGCCGGCGGGTTGTGGGCGACGATCGGCTGGGTCCGCACGGGCGCTTGGCCGCCGGTGGCCGGTTGGACCGGGGCGGGGGTGGCGCCACCGAGACCCGGGCCGCCGACGGCGCCGCCGGTGGGGCCGACCACGCGCGGGGTGTCGACCACGGTGCCGTTCATCCCGAGGCCCTGGTGGGACCCGGTGCCGGGGGCGGTGACGGCGTTGCCGCTCGGGCCGAGGGCGCGCGGGCCGTCGCCCTGCGCCGCGTGACCGTTTCCGGACGCGGAGCCGTTCCCGGTCGACGCGCCGTTCCCCGTCGACGAACCGCCACCGGACCAGGTGCCGCCACCGGACCAGGTGCCACCTCCGGACGAGGTGCCGCCTCCGGACGAGGTGCCGCCTCCGGACGAGGTGCCGCCTTCGGATGACGTGCCGCCTTCGGATGACGTGCCGCCGAGGGCGTTGCCGATTCCGCCGGCGCCGTTGTTTCCGCCCTGACCGTTCCCGGCCTGGCCGGCGCCGGCCTGGTCCTGCTGGGTGTCGGTGCCGGGCTCCTGCTGGAGGCCGCCGTCGTCGGCCACGTCCGGGTGCGGCGGCTCCAGGGTCGGCCAGATCGCGCCGGGCGGCTGGAGCTCCCCCGCGAACGGCTTCTCGTCGTCACCGGTGCACCCGGCGACGGTGATCAACAACGCCGCTCCCAGGGCGGCGCCGATGTGGCGCGGGCGTACCGACTTGGATTCGGCGCTCTGCATGAGTGGTCCACTCCCCGTACGTGGACGCCATGATCAGCATCCGGGCGTGGATCACTATCCAAGGTCGAGACGCGGCGGCCCGCACATCGGATCTTCGACACACCAGCTTCCCACCCCGAGGGTGACCAGGTGGAATGTCGGGCGGTCCGAGTCGTTAACCGGCTGTCAGCGGTGCCATCGCAGCGGTCCGGGGTGGACGTTCCACCAGATCCGGCGCCATCGGGAGCGCCGTTCGCGCAGCGCCGCGGTGTAGGCGAGGGCCTGCGCCCCGGCCCGGTCGGCCTGGCCGGCATCGGCCGCACCCGGCGCGAACCCGACGGTGTTGAGCGCGTCAACCAGCTGGTCGAGCGGCGGCAACGGCGCCGCGGCGTGTTCGCCCGCGCCTTCCGCCACGCCCGCCACGCCCGCCACGCCCGCCACGCCCGCCACGCCCGCCACGCCCGCCACGCCCGCCACGCCCGCCACGCCCGCCACGCCCGCCACGCCCGCCACGCCCGCCACGCCCGCCACGCCCGCCGCCATTTTCTCTGCGCCTGCCGCGCCCGCTCCGCTTTTCGCCTCGCCCGCTTCGAGTACCGCGATCGGGCCCACCGAATCGGCACTGGTCGAGAGCGAGCGCGCGGCCGGTGCGAATTGCCCCGGAATCGCCCGGCGCAACAACCCGCTGCGGCGCGGCGCGGGCGGCTCCGCCGCGTACAACGCCATCTCGGTCGCCGACAGATGCTCCGGCACCGGCTGCCCGGCCAGCCGCAACGCGTCGGTGAACTCCAGCCACGCACCGGTGATCCGCTGATCGGGCCCACCGTCGTACAGTCGCCGCCGTCGCAATCCGCGCCGCAGATGCGCCACCACAAAAGCCACCACCACCAGCAGGACCAGCAGCACCCCGGTCGTCCCACCGGCCACCACGCCCGCCGACACCCCGCCCCCGTTGTCCCCGGCCGCGGCGGCGAGCGGCGCCACCGACGAGGGCGTCTCCGCCGGCGTGCTGTTCTGCGGCGCGGTCGTCGGCGGCGTGGTCGGCTTCGGCTGAAAGTCCTGCTCGACCGGCGTCGGGTCGTCGGTGGTCGGCGTCGGATCGAACGCCACCCAGCCCAGACCGTCGAAGAGCACCTCGGGCCAGGCCACCGCGTTCCCGCCGAGGACGTCCCCACCGGCGGCCGGCGCGTCGAACCCGACCACCACCCGGCTGGGCAGCCCGGTCAGCCGGGCGAGCAGCGCGAACGACGCCGCGAACTGCTCGGACGTGCCCTCCTGCCCACCCTGGCCGCGCGGTCCGAAGAGGAAGAAGGCGAGATTCGGGTACGCGTGCCCGCTCGGCGCGTCCGCGGTCTCCCGGTAGTGCTCGGCGAGCCACTCCTGGATCGCGAGCGCCCGATCATACGACCCGCCGTTACCGTCCGCGAGGTGCTCGGCGAGCCGCTGCACGGTCTCGGGCGCGCCGGCGCCGACGGTCAGATAACGCACCACCGCGTCGCCGGACGGGGACTGCGCGCCGGGCAGCATGTTCAGGTCCGGGGTCTGCACGCGGGACGTGACCGTGTACGTCAATCCGCTGGTCAGACCCTCGGGACGGATCAGGGTGCCGGTGCCCGCGTCGTAGGCCACGCGCGCCCCGGACACCGCGGTCGGGGTCGCCATGCCCGGCAGCAGGCGACCGGTCAGCCCGGCGATCACGATCTGTTGCCGTACGTCGGAAATCGCCGCCCCCGCAAGCGAAGGCTGGTCCGGGAGCACCCGGCCGGCGTTGCGGTAGAGGCCGCCGACCTTCCAGGTCACCCCGTCGTAGTCGGAGAGCACCGCGAGCCGGATCTTGACCGTTTTCGACCGGCCGTCGGGCGGTGTCTCCGGCCGGTAGGCGAAGAGCTGCTGCCGGGGCGCGAGCAGCCAGCCGGAGATCCGGTTGAGCGGGCTCTCGTCGAGGCTGTCGACCTGCGGAGGCTCGACGTACTGCCGCGGGTCGACCGGCGCCGCGACGACCTGGCCACTGATCCACGGCCCGACCACGGCGGCCAGTCCGAGCACCGCGACCAGGCCGGCGGCACTGCCGACCAGTGCCCGATTCCGCCCAGGTGTCGCCGGACCCGGACCATCGCCACCCGGCGCGGCTCGTGGCACCGAGACGGCGAGCGCGATGATCACCAGCGCGGCGAATCCGAGCGTCACCCCGGCGGCGGCGCCCTCGTTCGGCCCGACCACGTACAGCGCGCCCGCGTAGAGCAGCACCGGCGTCAGCGAGCCGAGCAGCACCCGCCGGGCGCGCACGCCGACCTCGACCGCGGCCAGCCCGGCCAGCCAGGTCGCGATCACCGGCACGACCACGGTGTCCGGTGTGGACTCCACCGGGATCATCGCGGTGAGCAGCCGCGGAATGCCGTTGACCAGCGCATCCCGGACCATGGCGGGAAACGCCGTGGTCACCGAGGCGTGCCTGGCGGCAATTTCAAGACCGATTCCGACGTACGCGATCAGCAGCACCGTGGAGACCGGGGCCGCGCTCCAGGACGGCAACCGCCGGGTCGCGAGCCCCGCGCCGACCGAGCCGATCGCGGCGCCCGCGACCAGTTGGAACAGCAGGCCGTCGGCGTAGATCCGGCCCAGCGCCAGGCCGGACAGCGCGAGCATCCCGATCAGCGCGGCCGGGACGACGACCGCACGCAGCCGGCTCACCATCCGCGCACCCCGTCCCACGCGCCGGCGAACTCGGCGCCGTCGACGGCCTCGATCACGATCAGCCGTTCGCCGGCCGCGACCGGGGCGCCGTCGCGGTCGCCGAGCAGGGCAGCGAGCACCACCGGGTACGTCCCGCGCAGCGAGCTGACCGTGCCCAGGTCACCGCGCCCGCCCGGGCCGGTCAGGAACACCAGGGTGTCGCCGAGCCGCTGCGCCCGCAGCCGCCGCAGCGTCGCGTCCAGGTCCCCCTCGGTCAGCCCGGCCTCGGTGAGCACGTCCAGGTACGGCCCGGTCGTCACGCCCGAGACCAGGTGCAGCCCGACCGGCAGGTCCTCGCGGGCCGCGGCGGCGACGATCGACGCGGCCGCCTCGCACGCCGACTCGAACGCCTCCGGGTCCGGGTAGGCCCGCGCCCGGTCGTCGAGCAGCACCACGATCGTCGGCTCGGAGGTGTCCAGCTGCTCGCGGACCATCAGCTCGCCGACCTTCGCCGAGCTGCGCCAGTGCACGCGCCGCAGTTCGTCGCCGATCACGTACTCGCGCAGCGCGTCGAACGTGATCGTGCCCTGCGGGACCTTGTCGGTGCGGCCGTCGAGGCTGCGCGCCATCCCGGCCGGCGTGGCGCGCAGCAGGTGGATGCGGGGGTGGACCCAGACGTGGGCGACCTCGCCGTACGTCCGGTTCAGGGTGACCAGGCCGAGCGGGTCGCCGCGGGTGACCCGCAGCGGGCCGATCGGCACGATGCCGCGACGGGTGGTGGGCACCGGGTACTCCACCGTGGTGTCCATGCCGGGGCGCAGGCGCAGCAGCGGGACCGGCACCGACGTGCCGCCGCACCGGTCGGTGGCGATCATGCTGGCCGCCCGGAGCCGGCTGGTGTTGCTGACGGTGAGCCGCATCCGGGCCGGCTCGCCGCGGGCCACCCGGTCCGGCTCGGCGATCCGGTGCACGCCCAGCTGCGGGCGCCAGTAGGCGAAGACCAACGCGCAGCCGGCCGCGACCAGCGCGACCGCGCCGAGCAGGGCGAGATCCGGATAGCCGTACGCGAAGCCGGCCGCCAGCAGGCCCGCCGCCGCGACCAGCAGGCCGAGGCCGCGAGCGGTCACGCGCTCGCCGGCAGCGGCACCGCCACCGAGTTGATGGCGTCGGCGAGCACCTCGGTCGCGGTCACGCCGCGCAGCTGGGCGTCGGCGGACAGCAGGACGCGGTGCGCGAAGACCGGCTCGACCAGGGTCTTCAGGTCCTCCGGGAGGACGTAGCCACGGCCGTTGATCAGCGCGTAGGCACACGCCGCGCGGGTCAGCGCGATCACGCCACGCGGGCTGACCCCGACCCGGACCTGCGGGTGGTTGCGGGTCGCGGCGGCGAGGCGCACCGCGTACGCGTAGAGCGGGTCGGCGACGTGCACCTGCAGCGCCATCTTGACCATCTCGCCGATCGTGCCGGTGTCGGTGACCGGCTCCAGGGTGTCCGGCGAGCGGCCCGCGGCGCCGCGCAGCACCTCGATCTCGACCTCCTCGTCCGGGTACCCGACCGACAGCTTCACCAGGAAGCGGTCCAGCTGGGCCTCGGGCAGCCGGTACGTCCCGTCCATCTCGACCGGGTTCTGGGTGGCGACGACCAGGAACGGCTGCGGCACCGGGTGCGGCACGCCGTCGACGGTGACCCGCCGCTCCTCCATCACCTCGAGCAGCGCCGACTGGGTCTTCGGCGACGCCCGGTTGATCTCGTCGGCGATCACGATGTTCGCGAACACCGGGCCGGGGTGGAACTCGAACGCGCGGCTCGCCTGGTTGAAGATCGTGACGCCGGAGACGTCCGAGGGCAGCAGGTCCGGCGTGAACTGGATGCGCCGCCACTGGCCGCGGACCGACGCCGCCAACGCCCGGGCCAGGGTGGTCTTGCCGACCCCGGGCACGTCCTCGAGCAGCACGTGGCCCTGGGCGAAGAGCGCGGTCAGGGTCAGCCGGACCACCTCCGGCTTGCCGAGCACGACCGTGCCGATCCGGTCGGCGAGCTGCTGGGCGACCTGGGCGAAGCCGGTGACGTACGACGGGGGCAGCGGCTCGGGAGTCACGGGATCCTCATCAGCAGCTCGGCAGGTACTTCAGGTTGACGTCGCCGCCGTCGAGGTTGAACCACGCCAGCGGGATGTAGGTCTTCCCCGCGTAGTTGACCTGGATCCAGGTGGTGCTGCGCTTGTTGTCGTTGTAGACGAACGCGTACACCTCCTCGCCGGTCGCCTTGCAGTAGGCGTCGAGGTGCCGCCCGTTGGGCACCCAGCCCGCCTGCTGACTGTCGACCTGCCGGGTGACCTTGAAGATCTCGTTGCCGTTGCGGCCGTCGACGTCGGCGTCGCAATACGTCTTCTGGTCGCCGCTGCTGCCGTTGATGCAGGTCGCGGTGCCGCCGAGCAGGTCGGTCTTCCCGTTGACGGTCTTGGTGACCGTGCCGGCCGCGTTCTTCGCGGTCACCTTGAAGCTGTAGGTGGTGTTCGCCATCAGCTCGGTGACCTTCAGACCCTTACAGGTCCCCTCCGGGGTCCCGTCCGACGTGGACACCGAGCAATCCGCGGTGCCGGCGCCACCGGCGTCCACGGTGGGCGTCAGGCTCGCCGTGTTGAAGGTCGTGGCGACCGCTCCGAGAGTAATGGTGGGCGGGGCCAGGGTCCGGGCCGTCGCGGTCCCGGGGTCGCTCTCGCCACCCTCGTTCACCGCGACCACCTGCACGGCGACGTTCTCCCCGTTGCCGAAGCCGGTGAGGTCGGCCTCGGCGGCGGTGACGTCGACCGACTTGTCGCCGCCCTTCACCACGTACTTGCTGATCGTCCGGCCGTTCTCGGCGGGCGCCGTCCAGGTCACGTGGATCGCGCCGGCCTTGTCGCCGACCGTGGTGGCCTTGACGTTCTCCGGCTTGTCGGGCTTGGTGAACGGGACGACGCTGTTGCTGACCGCGGACGACTTCGACCCGGCGCCGCGCTCGTTGATCGAGACGACGGTGAACGCGTACTGCTTACCGAACTCGAGCTGACCGGCCGCGATCGTCAGCGACGCCTCCTTCGCGTCGCCGATCGGGGCGCTGCCGCCCTCGCTGACCGCGGTCACCGTGTACCGGTCGATGGCCAGGCCCTGCCCGTTCGCCGCCGGCCAGGTCACCGTCACCGTACCGTCGGTCTTCGCCTCGGCGACCGGTGTACCCGGCGGATCGGGCACCTCGGACGTCGGCTTGACCGGATTGCTCGCCCGGTCCGGCCCGTTGCCCTTGGCGTTCACCGCGTGCACCTGGAACGTGTACGTCTCGCCGTTGGTCAGCCCGGTCACGGTCAGCGCCCGCTGGTCCGCCCCGACGTCGAACGTCTGGTTGTTGCCGGTCACCACGTACTTCGTGATCGGGGCGCCGTTGTCCGGCGCGGCCTGCCAGGTGACCCGGGCCTCGGCGTTGCCGGCCGCGGCCCGCACGTTGCGCGGCGCGCCGGGCTTGGCGACCACCGGCTTGTTCGGCTTGCGCTTCTTCGGCGGGGTGACCGGCGGCGTCTTCACGTCCGGCGGGTCACCGCCGAGCACGTCGTCCGCGTACTTGTCGACCGGGCGGACGCCGTGCTGGTTGTCGACCACCTGGGCGATCGGCGAGCCGGGCGCGTTGATGAACAGGTAGTTCTCCCGGACCTCGAGCTCGAGCGAGCCGCCGGGACGCTTGAAGGTGACCGGCTTCTGCGGCTGGCCGGCCTGGTCGAAGACGTGCACCGTGCCGCCGTCGGCGTCCGCCGCGTAGTAGAAGCCCTCCCACGAGACCGCGGGCTGCAGCTGGGACGTGCCACCGGGGACGGTGAACTTCGCCTTGATGTTGCCCTGCGGGTCGACGCCGACGACCTGGCGCGTCTCCGGCACGGTGACCGCGACGGTGCTGCCGTCGGTGTGCGGCGCCAGCGTGCCCGGCCCGGTCAGCGGGAGGACCGTGTGCGTGGTGGGGGTGTCACCGACCCGGAACAACTCGTTCGTCGTCCGGTCCAGGATCGCGACCCCGTTGTCCAGAGTGGTCAGCCGGAAGTCGTGACTGGCGCCGCCGACCTGCTCGGTGCGGACCAGCTGCGGGTCGCCGGACGGGCTGCCGGTCTTGGGCGCCACCACCGGCGCGATCGCGGTGACCGTGCCCTCGGTCGGCGCCACGATCCACAAGCGACCCTTGCCGTCGAAGTCGCCGCCGCTGATGCCCGGCGGGAAGCTGACCGGCTGGCCGATCGCCTGCAGGCTGGCCGGATCGACCTGCTGCACCTTGCCCTGCACCGAATCCACCACGAACGCCGAGTTGTCGTGCAGGGCGACACTCACGCCGATGCCCGGCGACAACTGCTGGTTCCAGAACGTCTGCAGGTCGGTCAGGTCCATCGAGCCGATCGCGCCGGTGTTGACGTCGCGCAGGATGACGAACCGGTCGCTCTGGCTGACCTCCAGGTTGTGCCCGCGGGCCTGACCCACGTCGACCCGGGTGTCGATCTTCGCCGTCACGCCGTTGACCCGGGAGACCTCGCCCTTGGACCGGCTCCACACCCACGAGGCCGCGTCGAAGCTGGCCACCGCCTCGTCCGCCTTCGCGAGACCGAGCACGGTCAGGCCGAGACCGCCGGCGAGCGCCAGCACCGTACCCATCGTGACCAGATAGCCACGACTGGGTAACCGACGCTTACGTGCGCCTTCCGGCGCGACGTCCGTGCTGCTCACAGCGGTCGTCCTCCCCGTTGATGAAGCCTGGCGTGCCAAGGACGCAGGCCACCATACCGGGATCGCGGCGAGCGTCGATACCCACCGTTCCCGCCTGTGGACAACGAGCTAGATCACTTTTTCCCGCGGTCGGTGCACACCTGCGGGGACGTGGCGAACTTGTTGGTGCCGTAAACGGCCACCACCGCGAAGCAGTAGTCGAGTGCCGGGCTGAGCCCCTCGATGCGCCGCGAGGTCTTGCCCGGGCCCACCGTGCTGACCGGTTTCAACTGCTCACCCGGGTGCGCCATGGTGACCATGAAGCTCACCGTGGCGTCGGTCGGGTCGCTCCAGGACACGTCGATCTTGCTGCCCAGATCGGACAGTTTCACGTCGCCGGGCGGGGCGCCGGCGAGCGTCGGGGAGCCCGGCTGCGGGTCGTCGCCCTCACCCTTATGGGTGCGTTGCGCCAGGGTGAAGACCATCGCGGCGACCGCGACCACGGCGGCGAGCGTGGCGGCGATCACGGCGAAGAGCGCCATGCCTCGCTTGCGGTTCGAGCTTTCGCCGTACGGCGATGGGGGTGAAAGGTCTTGGGGTGAAATCTGGTTCGGAGTGCCCTGCCAGGTTCCGTCCGTGGCCTGGTGGTAGACGCCGGGGTGGGGAGCGGGCGGCTGGGGCTGGTAGACGCCGGCGTGCTCGGTCGGGAGATAGGTGGTCCGGGGGACGATCTCCGCGCTCTCGGTGGGGCGCTGGTAGACGCCGGCGTTTCCGCCCTGCTGCTGGTATCCGGAATCCGTCGGCTGCCGGTAGACGGTCGGATGTTCCTGCTGCTCAACGGGCTGATACGGCTGCTCGACGGGCTGATACGGCTGCTCGACGGGCTGATACAGCGGTTCCGGCGGGGTGACTGGAGTGGGCTGGGGCTCGCCGGGCCAGCGGTTGAAATCGGGCCACGCGGTGAAGGCGTCGGGTTCCGGATGGTCCTGGTTCGCGGGCATTTCTGACTCGGCCGGCTGCTGCGGAGCGTTTCGGGGCTCGACCGTGGGGAGCGTCGTGGTCGCTTCTTCGAGCGGGGGCGACACGCCCGGCGTGACCGATTCTGGTCGGGGCACGGGGGTGGGCTCGGGCCGTACGGCGACATTGGTCTGAGCCGCAGCCGGATCGCCTGGGGTGATCGAATCCGGTCGCGCCTCCGGCGCGGGCGCCTGCGGCGGGGACAGCGGCATGATCACCGGGTCGGGGCGGTGGACGACCACGGAATCGTTCGCGCCGCGGTGGTAGAGCGCGGGGGCCGCCTCGGTGTCCGGCCGCTCGGGCATGCCGAAGACTCCCGGCTTGACCTGGTGGAACGGCGTCTCCGCGGGCTCCTTGGCGATCCGCGGCGCCGGGCCCCAGGGGGACTCCGGGCGGAACGTGTCCTGCGTCTCGTTCTTCGCCGGGCTCGACGCTGGATCGGCGTCGGACCGCGGGTTCAGTGGCCCCGACAGCCCGGCGGGCGGCGGCGGAAGTTGGGCCTCGGGATTCACCTGCTCCACCGGGGCGGGCCGCTGTGGTGACGCCCACGGGTTACCCCGGTGCGGGCTGTCCTGCGGTGCGACCGGTGGCCGGCTGATCGGTGGCGGCGGGGGAAGCTGCCGGCCGGGCTGGGGAATCGTCGGCGACAGGACGGTGGGATGGTTGTCCGGCGGCGGGAAGGTCAGGCCACTCTGCGTCACCTGGTGCGCGGGCTCGATCCGTACCGGAGATGTCGGGTCCTGTCCGAGATAGGCCTGCGCCCTGGTGACCGCCCAGTGCCCCGGCCCGAGCATCATCGGCCCGAAATCCGCCACCCGGCCGAACGCGATCCGCGCCTCGTCCCGATTCCCCAGCTCCTCGGCGACCACCCCGAGGTCGTAGGAGATCTGCAGCATCAGCGGGTCATCGTCGCCCAGACTGAACTGCCCCGCCGCGTGCGCCGCCTCCAACACCCCGCGCGCCGCCGCCGGATCCCCCAGCTGCTGCCGCAGCGACGCCAGCTCCCGTTGCGTGGCAAGCACATCAGGATCATCCTGACTGAGCGTCGCCTGACCGATTTCGATCGCACGTTCCAGCAGCTCGGCCGCCCCCGCCAGATCACCAGCGGCGACCAGCGAGTGCGCCCTTTCCAGGGCCGGGGTCAACGGGGAGGGGTGGGACACCCCGCCATGCTGCCCGGTACGCCCCCGCAAAACCAGGCCGGATCCCCTTCCGCCCGGCTATGCCCCGCAATGTCCGGCCACCCACCCCTGCTGCAGGGCACTCCGGGGGCCGTGTACTGTTCTCTCCTGTGCGGCCGACAAGGCAGCCGAAACCCCCGGCAAACAGCGGGGGAACGGGTGCCGCTAAGCTGTATGAGCAAGTCCGGGTGGCGGAATGGCAGACGCGCTAGCTTGAGGTGCTAGTGCCCTTTATCGGGCGTGGGGGTTCAAGTCCCCCTCCGGACACGTACCAAATCCCTACGGTGTGTGCTGAGATCGACATCAGCACGCACCGTTTTGGTTTCCGGGGCATAGGTCAACCGCAGACCCATCTCCCGATAGACCTGAGCCTTATCCTCCGGGCTGGCCCGCCGCAAGACGGCCCCGACGTCCCCGAGTGACTCGACAAGCGCGCGGACCTCAGCGATCCCCATACGGCGCGTCGGCGCGGCCGCATCCGCCAGCTGCCGCTCAAGGCGAGAACGTTCAGTCTGCGTCTCCGTGATCCACTCCGTGACAAGCACAGGGTCGGAGCCGGCTTCAAGTGCAGCTCGATATTGCCCGAGCTTGGCATCACACGCCGCGATTGCCCGCTGAACCTGACCGGCGCCCACCTCCGCGACATCCGGCGCCTGGGCGTCAACGAGGGCGCTGACGGTGTGATTCAAGTTAGTAGCCGAGAAGGCAGAAGCGAGCCACGCGTCGATCGGCCCGGTCACGACGTCTTCGCGGAGGTAGACGTTGTCCGGGTGATCGACTCGATTGGCGATTGCATACTCTTTAGGAAAGCGGCACCGGTAGTACACCAGACTGTTGCTGTGCTGGCCCTGCATTCGGCGCTCGCACGCCGCGCAATAGACGCAGCCTCGAAACACGTACGGGTGTCGCGTGCGATGTTTTTGGTGCGGAGTGCTGTATCGAGCCCTGGATTTGAGGAGCTCGTGCACTTCATCGAACATTTCGCGGGAGACTATGGCCTCGTGACTTGGCTTCCTGGAAAAAACCCATTTATCGTTCGGATTCCAGCGCATGATGCTCTTATGTCCGAGTGCCACGTCGTCCACATCGAGCAAGACCTCATCTGTACGTTGCTTGTTCCACACCTGATATCCGGTGTAGCGAGGGTTGGTAAGAATGGTCCGCACCGCTTGCTTCGACCAGGCGATACCGCTCCGGTGCTTGTTTCTTGCTCGATCGTATGCCGACGGCGAAGGGAACCCGGAACCCGTCAGGAGTTCCGCGATCGCAAAAATCCCGTAGCCTCGGAGAAAGTAATCGAAGATGGCCTCGACAACCGGTGCGGTGTTCGGGTCACGCACTAGGCCGCGCAGCATGCGTCCCACAGAAGCCTTGCTTGGATTCGGGTGAGGACCAAGGTCGACTACTTGGTAACCATACGGCGGCCGACCACCGAGGTAGCGACCCTCCAACTCTGTCTGTGCGGCCATTGCGGTACGCACCCGAAGCTTGATGCGGCTGCGCTCCCCCTTGCTCATGCCGCCATAGACCTGCATGACCAGTTCGTGGGCCTCGTTGTCAGGGTCGATGGGCCCGCCGATCTCCGGCACCCACAACTGGACCTGGAAGTGCGCAAAAACCGGCATGGTCATGCCGAACTGGTTGCCATAAAAAGCTCGCTGGGGCTCACCGATCACCACATCGCCGAAGCCACGGTTTGGGTTCCGCAGTTCAGCCAGCAGCAGTTGCGCTTGTTCGCGGCGTTGCCAAGGCAAGGATCGGCTCTGCCCGACGTCGAAGAACTCCTTCACGATTCGGCCGCCGCGAGGATCGATAAGCGCGCTCGCCCGGGTCATTTGCCATCCCCGTGATGACGTGGGGTCTTGGTTGTCCTCCGTTGAGACACGGCCATAGAAAGCGAACCTGGTTTCAGCGCTGGATTCATTCATAAAGCTTTCAACTCCCGAAACTTTCTTCCGATTCTGCGGACTGGCGGACTTTGGCCAACAAGGACAGCAACGCACGTGCTGCAGCACCACTAATATCCGGGCAATCATCAGGGACAAAAACGTGCACCCGGTCGCCGGAATCTAGCCCGGCAGTTTTTCGACATTCCGATTCATTTATATCATTTGCGTCAAGCCTGCTCGATTTCCGACTTCCGTCAGGCTGGCGGGTACGTTCGCTTTCAGCCATAAAGAACTTGTCGCTGGTCAAAGATGCGGCACTTCAGGCAGCATGCCCATTCGAAGGGATTGAATAAGGCCCCTACCGCAGTCGTTTCTTTCGGCATCACAGTTTGCATGTTTCCTCCTCGCGGCCCTTTGGGCATAAAATGGCCCGGGGATTACCCCGGGCCATCGGCGACATGTTTACTACAAACACCCCAAGTAGAGGCTTGGCCATACTCCGTGAGGCGGTCAGCCAACTCTCGGTGCTAGCGACGAGGTGTCGTCATTTCGGCAGTAGCGCAGCCTATTCGGGTGGAGTTAGCCAGCGTCTAAGCCATCCGCCGAGCGAGGTGCTCGCCATGACGGTGGCGGCGGTGGTGATGATTGCCCACCAGATGAGGACACCGATATAGGCGATGGTTAGGTACCGGGCCGTGAAGAAGCCGGTAACCAGGGCATATCCGCTGCCGAGGATAACGGCTGCAATTCCGCGAAGCAATGGTTGGCGGGTTGCCGTGAAAGCGGTTCCCGCGCCGAGCATCGCGGCGCCCGCAGATTGGAAGAGCCCGGCCATATCGAACAAATATGTTGGTGAGGTAGAGAAAGCCAGTTGTTCGACGAAGACACCGGCGGCGGCCAAAGCGATCGCCGGTGCGGGCGGAGATACACGCTGGAGCCATGATGGAAGGGCCGAGGCTGGGATGCGATGCGCGGTGAGCGCGATGATGGCGGCGGCAGCGGCGAAGGGGGCGGCGGTGAGGATGGTGATCTTGATGTAGGGATCGGGGGTGTAGTGCACGCCGATGCCGATGCCGAGACCCCACAGGCCGGCGAGGGCAAGGCTGAGGGAGGCAGCGCCGAGGTAACCGCGGCGCAGGAGTGCGCCGGTGGTGATGTTGTCGTCGGCGTGCGAGGAGAGAATCCAAGTGGTTGGCGTGAGTTGAGCTGCCGCCCAGCCGGTTAGCGCCGCGAGAGCTGCCGCGAAGGCGATGTTTTCTCGGGGCAGGTAGACGGCGGTGACGGTGCTGCCCGTCTTCCAGGTGATCGCCGTTTCGATCGTTTGCCATAGCAGGGCGACCGAGCAGGCGGCGAGAACGGCAACGCGAGCGAGGTTGGCCAGCGTTAGCCGCGTTCGTGGCAGTCGGACGGTGGCAGCGGTTCCGCGCGACGCGGCGTACAAGGGCTGTGTCAGCTGCAAGGCCCCGTACGAGATCACATGCGGGTCTCGCAGTACGACAGCAAGCGGAAGTCCTGCTGTCGTGAGAGCCGCTTCCAACTCAGGGATAACGGCATCATCACCGACCAGCACTACGGCACCTATCTCAGAGACTTCGAGTTCTGCCTCTGCGACCAGCTGTTTTACCGTCTCTTCGATGTCGTCAAAATACGGCGCTGCGGCGGCGTGAATGTCAGAACGGGTCAGCAGCACGGCTTGGTAGGGCTCGGGAAGCAGTATCGACGTCCGAGGCTGGTCAGCGAGACTGCTCCGAGCAAGCCGGATCTCGCGCATCACGCGCCAGTCCCCCAACAGGACTTCGGAGTCTGCCGCAGCACGTTCAGCAGCCACTTGGGCGAGGGCCCGATCGATGCTCTCGGCGCTGGAGTCGTGGATCGGCAGGTGTGCCAGTTGGTGATATCCGGTCACGCAGTCCAAGATCGCCATCTCGAGGCCGCCAGTTCCGACCGCGACATACGGTCCGGGCCCTTCTGTCCCGGATTGGACCACGCTTGCGGCTGCTGCCGCTGCGGTGACGACATGCGGGTCGGGCAGGCCAGCGCTGATGGCGGCTTGTTGCAGCCGTTGCCGAGCGCGGGGACCCCAGGCGCGGTCGGTGATGAGCGTCAGTGCGGTGACCGGGCTTCCGGTTTGTCCCGCCGCAAGGTTTGCCACGTGGGCGAGGACGTCTGCAACCGCTGCGAGGGGATCGATGTCACCATCGGGCGCGGCGGGAGTTTGGAGCGTCGCCATGGGATGTGGCTGATACCCGGCGGGATCATTCATGCCGGCCGTCAAAGCGGGGACTCCGGTCAGCAGTCCGCCACTTTCCGACTGGTAGATGCCGCTGGGGAGGCGGGGCTGTCCGTCGAAGTAGAGGGGCTGTGTGGTGTTGCCACACGCGTAGACCGCTGCGGTCCACCAAGCACCAATCTCTACAGCCAGATGAAGATCATTCACGGCCATGCCGGGCAGTGTCTCAAAGTGATCGACGCACAGTGATCCCGCGGACACGTTCTTCGGATGGTGATAGACACTCATAAAAGTTATGGCCGTGGCCCTTACCGGACCGGTAGAGATCGATGCTCGGTGAGATCTTTAGGGCGGGCTATGAGTGACGACGGCGAACGGCTCGACCCGGTACAGCGCAAAGCAGCCATAATTGCTCGGCAACCCACGGTGTGGACTCCGGCAGCGCCTCGGCAGAATGCCGCGAAGCGGGGTGGCCGGCGCGTCGCTACGGTCCTGCGTGCATTGCTGGGCGTGCTTGCGCTAACTCTGGTGCCGCCGGTGTTGCTGGTGCTCGTCTTCGGCAGCCCGGCGGACCTGATGCCGTCACGGGACACTCTGGCCGGATTCTTCGGAAGCCAACGGTCGGAGAGCACTTCGGAAGTCGCCGCCGCAGCGGCCGGTGCTGGACTGTGGCTGCTCTGGGCAATTCTGATGATCCTGCTGTTCGGCAGCCTTCTCACGGTGGTCGCCGGACGTCGCTTCCCGCGGTGGCGACTGCCTGCTCCGCTACACCGACTGCTATTCGGCTTGGCAGGCACCGCTGTGGTCGCGTTCGTCACGACTCCCCACAGCAGCGCCCAACCCGGACACCTTCCAGCGGCGGGCGCAGCCGTGTCCGGTACTGAGCAGCCGGGTGGAAGCAGCTTGCGGCAAGGAGGAACGGTAACGGTCCTGGTCGGTGACGTCAGCTACGAGTACCAGGTGAAGCGGGGAGACACCCTGTCCAAGATCTCCCGGCAGTGGCTAGGAGACCCGGATCGCTGGCCCGAGATCTGCCATCTCAATAAGCATCGGCATCAGGCCGACGGGGCGAAACTCACCGACTGCGACCTCATCTACCCCGGCTGGAAAATGAGATTGCCCTCCGACGCCCGCCAACCGGAAGCCACAAAACCGCGGTCAACGACCCATCGACCATCCGTGAAGCCGCCGCCAACGACCGCACCAGCCACGCCTAGCAGCACGGAACCGGCTGCGAGCGCCCCGGCAACGACGCCGTCACCGTCCACCGGCTCGACCTCCGGATCACCGACCTCCGCGCCGAGCGCGGTCAACCACGCCCCGGGAGCCGGCCCCGGCAATTCGGCCTCTGCCGCGCCGAGCAAGTCGGCGACCGCCGCGGTACCGGCCCCGTCAGCGACCTCGACACCGGGCCCGTCCGCTACGGCTTCTACGGCGCCCGGGCCCCGCTCCGGCGAGGCGGCCTCATCAGCGGCGGCCCCGCCGTCGTCGGAGGCCGCACCGCCGGCCGCAACGAGCGACGTCCACGGCGTGCAACTCTCGCCGTGGAACTGGGTCTCGTGGATGCTAGCCTCTGCGATCAGCTCCGCCTCGCTGCTGGTCTGGCGGCAACGCCGCCGCCGCTTCACCGGCGAACCCGATAGCGACCCGCCAACCGAGCTTCCCCGGCCGGTGGCCACACTGAGCCGTGAGCTGCACCGTAACCCTGAGCGCACGCCGCCCGTCACCGACCCGCCGGGACTGCCCGACCTTGCGCCGCTCCCGCCCGGCGGCACCGGCCTCGTCGGCCCCGGTGCACCCGCAGCCGCCCGCGCCGCCCTCATCAGCGTGCTGGCTTCCGGCGACCCGCACCACCCCGACATCCGGGCCGAGGTCATCGTCGACGCCGCCACGCTGCTTAATCTGCTCGGCCCGGACGGGATAGAGCTCGGCCCCTGGCCGCGACTGCACGTGGCCGACACGATCGACGACGCTCTCACCGCAATCGAGGCCCGGCTGCTGCACCGCAGCCGCATCCTCGACGAGCACGCCCTCAGCGACCTCGACGAACTACGGCGTACCGCACCCGATGAGGAGGCGCTGCCGCCAGTCGTGCTCATCGCCAAGGCCCCGACCGCCGGTGCCCGAATGCGCGCCAAGGTCGCCCTCGCCTTGGGCGAAGGGCTGCAGGTGTCGGCGCTGCTGCTCGGCGAATGGGTTCACGGCGCCACCGTCGAGATCACCGACGACGGGCACACCACGCTCGTCTCCGGGCAGCCCGTCGAACCGGTACCGGCACGGGTGCCCGTCCTTGAGCCGGACCCGACGATCCAAATCCTGACCACGCTGCGCGAAGCCCAGACCGGCGAACTGCCCGTCATCGCCACCCCGGCGAACCTGGTCACCGTCGTGCCGCTGCACACCAGCCGCACCGAAACCACTGAGCACACCGAGACTGCCGAAGCCATTGCTCGCGCCGACCGGGTGGCATCGCCCGCTGAGGGCCGGGCACGACTGCGGATACTCGGCCCACCCCACATCGAAGACATCACCGCCGAAGGCCGGCCACTCCGAGCCAAAGCCCTCGAACTGGCCGTTTACCTCGCCGTCCACCCCGACGGCGCCAGCACACGCGAGATCGGCGAGTACCTCGAACCCGACGCCCGCGTCAGCCAGGCCGACCAGCGCGTTCACACCAACGCCTCGAACCTGCGACACGTCCTCGGCCGCGCCGGCGCCGCGGAGACGAAGAACGCCTACGTCGTCAAATCGGCCGGACGATATCGGCTCGATCCAGCAACCGTCGACGTAGACGTGTGGACCCTGCGTGACCTCATGCGCAAAGCCACCATCGCCACCGAGCCGCGCCGCCGGCAACTACTATCCGCCGCCTGCCATCTATCCTCTGCACCGCTCGCCGAAGGCCAAGACTACGAATGGATCCAACCCCACCGCGAGACCGTACGCCGCTGGGGCACCGAAGCTCACCTGCTGCTGGCCGACGACCTGATCGACGGCGACCCGCAAGCCGCGTCCGAGCTGCTCGACAAGGCCATCGGCCTGGACCGCTACAACGAGGCGCTCTACACCAAAGCAATGCACGCCCGCCACGCGCTCCGCGACGCTGACGGCATCCGCACTCTGTTGCGCGCCCTCACCAAGGCCCTCGCCGACCTCGACGCCGAGCCCCGCGAGGACACGATCGAGCTGTCCCACAAACTGCGCACTAGCCTGGATGACAAATGACCGTCACCGGAACGCCGCGTGCATCTGCGGTCGACCGCTGGGGACCGGGGCGGTCGAAGCCGTTGCCGGCTCGTCGCGTCCCGCTGCCGCTGACCGGGCAGTCTGCCGCCTCGTCGGCCCGCCCCGCCCGAATGTTCGTGAGAACTCACAAGCAGAACCAGACGGGCCATCACCTACGGCTCAGTCCTTTTGCCGGGGAAGTGTAAATATTCCAACGCTGTGAATGGGTCGGGCCGGGCGGCCGACGGCTCGTCAGATCAGACTTCTGGTAGTCGTAAGCGAGCTGTCTGTAGCCGCGGCCTGGAGGTTGGCCGCGTTAGAATGTTCGACTGCCACGCTGAACGGGAATTGTCGCTGACGGGTGAAGCCTCGATCGGAGCGTGAGGATGAGACATCAACCAGGGTTGTGCCAGGGTTAACGTGGACTACGACTGGGGCAGGAACCTCGAAAACCTTGGCCGGGACACGCCACCCGCGGTGATCGATGAGGCCATCGAGCACCTGACACCGCTCGACGAGGGCGAGGGCGAGGCGGCGGCACTCTTTGTCCGAGCGTGGCTACATTTTCTCCGGCACATCCAGTCCACGCTAATCCCGGGGCGTACTTCCGCGCCCGACGACCTGGATCAGGCACTGGCAGCCGGCCAACAGGCCCTGGATCGGCTGCGGCGAATAAAGGGAAGCGACCCCAGCCTGGAGATCAATGTGCGCAATCTCGTCGCCGAGGCGCTGCAGCTGCGGGACGCGCCGGGCGACCTCGATAGCGCCGTCGACATCATGACCGAGGCGACCCGGCGCCTCCCGTCGGGATCGCCGGAATGGGCTGCTGCCGTTGTTAGCCTCGGCGACCGGCTCATCGGCCGTTACATCAAGTACCACCGGCCCGCCGACTTCGCTGCGGCCGAGCAGGCCCTCCAGGCCGCAACCCAGGCCGGTTGGCCGGAACGGTCGTCACTGTGGTTGCGGCTCGGCTCCCTCTATGAGGAGCGGTTCCGAGCCGGGGGAGACGCGCACCACCATCGGCGGGCTCTCGAGATCCTGCGCACCGCCTGGGGTGAGGAATCGGGATATCCACTGCTGGCACTTTCATACGCCGACGCGACCGTCAACTCCGCCGCCGCGCCGACGGTCGAGGAACTGGATGCCGCCATCGCGGCACTAGCCACGGTCGACGCGGCCGGTCTGCCCTCGACGATCCAGCCGAATTTCCACTACCTCGTGGCGGCAACCCACCACCGCCGCTTCAATGAGCGTCACGACCCAGGCGACCTCAAGGCGACAGTGGCCGCGGCCGGCCACCTAATCGCACACCCGGTCAGCCCACCCGACCTCCGGGCCGAAGCCCAGTGGATCCGGGCGACCGTGTGGCTTGATTATGTGTCGATCAGCGAGGACCGGACGGTCGACATCGACTCAATCATTACAGATCTCTATGCCGCTGCCCCGCTCCTGACTGCGGACCAGCGCCGTTTCGCCGACACGCTGCTTACCCGCGCACTGGCCCTCCGGTCCCGCCGCACAAGTGAAGAAGAGCTGGTTGAACCGAACCGGCCGACGCCGCTGGCGGATGTCTTCGAGAACAACGCCGAATCGCTACGCAAGGTCGAGAGAGCAAGGTATCGCGGGGTGCTGTGGGGCATTCTTGGCGGGGCTGCGCGAACGCTCGACCTTTCCGCGACCGCCTTTCGCCTGCGCCGGAGCTCCACCGTGGAAGACCTGCAGCGAAGATCTCAGAACATACGCTTCCGGGCACATCGACTCCCTGCACACCCTGAGCGCAGGCGGTTCTCATGACCAAAACCTCGGATGCGGCAGAGAGCAGACCGTCACAAAAAGGGATCAGCCGGCGTGCACAACCTGCGTCCGCAAATGCTGCCCACATCAGCCCGCAAGAGGCTCACATAATGTGGCTCGACCGCCAGGAGGCGTACCTGGCTTGGGCAGGGATCGTCAGCGCGTTCCTTCTCTCGCTGGCGTTCCTTATAACCTCTGGTTGGCTTATATCTCAGAACCACGAGATCAGCGGTACTATTCTAGGCACGGTCGACTTGGTTGCCCTCGCCACAATCTTCATTACTCGCCAACGAGCGGAGACGGCCAAGTACACAGATACCGCGCCGGACACAGATACGACAGAACGGACTTAGAAGCGCCCAGTCCCGAAATCAGCGGCCGTCGACGAGCTGCAACGTTGCTGTAGTCGCGTGGGTGGATCACATCAGGTTCGATCGCGTTAGATCCCGGTCTGGCGGGACACAATTTGATGCCAATATTCCGGGTATACAAAGTCTGAATTCTGACGGGCGAACGCCAGTGGACCAGACACTTGATCAAGTGCACCGTAATCGCCAAATAGGTGCGTGTTAATTGTTGCCGGTTTACCGGGTCAGTGCGGATATTCCAATGGCGTGAATGGGTCGGCTCCACTGGCCGTCGGCCTTCGCGCTCTCGCCCTCGGTAGGGCCTGCGAACAGCCGTCTGAGCCACCGAGGGCCACGGTGATAGATGTTGCCGCAGCAGGCGTCTGCGCCGGCTACAGTCAACTTTGCGTTTCACGCCGGTGATGCGGTCAAGAGGTCGTTCCCGTGGTGGCCCGGCTGGACCTCAGCCGCTTGGTGCCCGACTCCCTGCTGACCTCCACCTGCCGCTCAACGCGCCGTCACCGCAGGCAGGCACGCCTGGGTGCCAATGTCGTCACCACACACGCCGGCCATAGACAATCTTCGACTCCGCCCCGTTGAGGCATCCTGCCCGTAAATCGGCACGCCGACAATCTGCCCCTCGGCTAGGCTTCTACGTCGTGAACGTTCGAGGCTCGTGGCGTCGACTACTCGGCAACGCCATGTCGGCAATGCTGGGTGCGATTGAGATCTACAATAAACCGCGCTTCGCCTACCGTGACGAAGTGTTCGTCATTCTGCTGATCAACTCTTGGGAACTTCTACTGAAGGCGATCGTCTCCAAGAGTGGTGGTCGCATTTACTACCCCAAGAAGCGCGGGGAGCCGTATCGAACTCTGACCTGCCGTGATGCCTTCTGGAGGGCTGCGCACACCCCCCTGTGGCCCAAGAAGATTCCCTTCGGTGCCGTTGATGCAAATATCGAACTGATCTCCGTGTACCGAGATCAGGCGATCCACTTCTATAACAACCGATCTTTTGGTGCCGTCATCTACTCTCTGTCGCAGACCTCAATCATCAACTTTCGTGACGTCGCTGAAGCCGTGTTCGGTCGCGATATTGGCGACGAGATGGGTTGGCGCATTATGCCATTGGGCATGTCGGGGGCGGTTGATCCGGTGAAATTCATGAGGGGAAAGGGCACGGCATCGGACCAGACCCGCGCGGTCCAGGACTTCCTCACGTTTATGCAGGAGAAGACGGACGAGCTTGGCGCAAGCGGTGTAGATACGGGGCGCCTCTGTACGGTATTCGATGTTTCCCTAAACTCGGTCAAAAAGATTGACAAAGCCGATATTGTCGCTGGAGTCACCTCCGAGGATCGCGCCGATGCTTTTATCGTTCATCGCCGAGTCGACCCGAATGCATCGCATCCTTTCCGAAGGAAGGACGTGCTGCCGAAGCTGGCAGCGAAACTGTCGGCCTACGAGTTTGACGCCGTGGTGCACTCCCATAAGCTTAAAGAAAATCCTCGATACTGCTGGAAGGATGACAACGTCTCACTGGTCAAGTGGTCGTCCGAGATGATCAAGTATTTGGACAATCTTACGCCAATGCAGATCACCAAGGCTCGCGATGAGTACGCCAGCAGAAACAAAAAGAAGAAGGCGTAATCCCGCTCACTCGCCCCTCGCACGCACGGTTACGTCAAGACCGGATAGTGACCTTGTATATATCATTATGACATCTATCAGGCCGTCCGCTTCTCGGTAAGTCAAAGACTGTGAACTGTTGCTGGTTCAGAACACGCTTATATGTACGTGGTTGGTATGCCAGCCGGAGGGGTCGTTTCCGCCGTATGGGTTGTTGTAGGCGTGCCAGCCCTGCTCTGGGGTCCAGATCAGGCGGAACCAGATGACGTAAATGATGCCGAGGCGGGTCGCGTTGGCGACGGCCCATGCTGCCATCGCGTCGCCTCGGGCTCTCTGCGCGCCGGTGGCTTCGCCACCGGAGGTCATCATCCAGTCGCAGGCGCGGCCTCGTGGGTGTTCGCCGTGGTCATCGACGCGGAAGCACCCGGGTTTCGGAAAGCCGGCGGCGCTGGCCTGCTGGACGAGGTGGAGCAGGCGCGGGGTCACGCAGCCAGTGCCGGTCGTCGGGTCGGGGATGATGGAGCAGGTCTCTTCGGGCCAGGAGCCGTCCGGGTTGCGGGGCGCCGGTTCGGCGCTGCCGAACGCCAGGGTCGAGCAGTCGAGCGCGATCTCCTCGGTGCCGTACTGCTCGACGATGCGCATCGCGTCGGTGGTCCACTTCGCGTATGCGTCTGGGTACGCCGAGATCTGGACTGCCTGGGCTGCCTCAGTGAGGGGCATTGTCTGCCAGCCGGGCACCGTCTTGAGCTTGTCGTAGAACTTGCCTGCCTGGTAGGCGGGTTCGGCCAGTTGCTCGGGAGTTCCCCATCCTTGGCTCGGGCGCTGCTGGAAAACGCCGATCGAGTCGTGATCGTTGGCGTCCCCGAGGTAGGGCAGGTTCCGCAGCCGGGATTCCTGCATGGCGACCGCGACCGCGATGGCCTGCCCCCAGGCGCCGACACCTTTGGTGGCCCCGACCTCGACGATGGTCGCGGCGATGGCGAGTTGTTCGGTGTCCCACTGCCCGGCGGCCGCCGGTTGCCCGGAGGCGGCGGTGGCCGGGGCGGCAACGGGGCCGCAGGGGCCGGAGCCCCCGCCCATGACGGCGGACATCAGCAGCATGGGCAGCCCGAGACAGGCGACGATGGCGACGGCGACGATGGCGATGACTGCTCTAGTCATAGGCGATGCCTTTCCGCGAAGACAAAAAGGCCGGGCTGCGCACGTGAGCCGGCCGGCCGAGGCGAAGGGGTGCGGTTGGTCAGAGGCGGTCGGCGAACGGGAACAGCCCGGTGTTCGCTTCGCTGAGGAGATCGGTAATCCGGTCGCCGGCCTCGCAGAGCGGAAAGCCCGCGGGTACGGGGGCGGCGCGGCGCCAGTCCCAGTGACCGGGCTGAAGACCGGGCACGTACCAGAGCGTGTCATCGCGGTCGAGGAACAGGGCGCCGTCGATCTGCGGAGCGAGCAGGGTCATTGGCTGGCTGGCGCAGGTGGCGAGGCAGTGGCAGCGGGGATTGTTGTAGGTCGAACGCGGCTGGCTGTGATGGGCTGGGCAATTGCCGTCACAAGCGAGGTCGTAAGCGGGGCGAGGGGTGCGATACATGGCTGTTCTCCTCTGGTCGTGAAACACAAAAAGGGCGTGGGCCGCCCACGTGGGCGGCCCACCATGAGCGGTCGAGATCAGATGCGAGGGCTAGCGATGACGAGCGCCGATGATCGCAGCAGGTGCTTGATGGAGCGGTGGGTCAGGCCAATGGCCGGATGAAGCTGGTGCCGCCGGGACCGAGGAGCCTGTCTTGCTGGATGTGGAGGGTCTCCTCGGCGGTGAGCAGATAGGCCTGCAGGTGCGGCACGCCTTTGCGCCAGGCGTGGTAGAGCCGGTGCACACCGTCGATCAGCAGTCCGGCAGGCGGCGTGTCGCCGATGCGGACCAGGCCGAGCAGTACCGGGTTGGTCAGGTCGGTGCTCATCGCGTAGAGCCGGTCGAGGCTGTCGGAGGTGGGGCCGATGAGATTGACCGTGGTGCGGTCGGGGTCGTCGAGGCGGTTGAGGCCATACCCGGTGGCCCACGCCGTGACGTCGAGGGGACGGGTATCGCGGGGCGCGTGTGCGATCAGCGCCAGCGCGGCGTCGATGTCGAAAACCAACGGCCCGAAGTGGAACCACTGCGGCTGCCGGTCGGTCATCGCGCGTTTCCCCTGGCGGTGAGCGTGGTGTAGATGCACACGCACCGCAGGATTAGTTCGTGCGACGGCAAAGTCAGGAGGCGCTGCCGTTTGTCGTCGCGCAGCTGATCCCAGATGAGGACGGTGACGCTGGCGGACCAGGCATCGATCAGGACGCCGTCGACCTTGAGTATCTGGCGGTCGGCGGCGATGCGCCGGAGGGTGTCGATGAGGGTCGCGTCGCCGATCGGGTGGTTGGCGTCGTCCGGCCGGGCGGCCTCCTCGTAGTCAGTGAGGCATTCCTCGCAGGTGTGGCCGCGGGGCGGGTCGTCGGTCTCCCATCGGAGGACCTGGTCGGCGGCTATCCCGCAGACCGCTTGGCGCGGATCGCGGGGATGGAGCAGGTGCGGGGTGGTCATCGGCTCGTGTCCGTTCCGGTGCGAGCCGGGGCATGTTGGCCCACGCCGGGCCAACATGCCCCGGGCGGGTGAATGGGTAGGAGTGGTCAGACCTTCAGCAGGTCGGACTTGGTCTGCGTGGGCACGCGGTCGGCTCGCGTGGCGGGATGACGTGTCGTCAGGGCTGGGTGATGCCGTGCTCGTTCATCACCGCGCGGACCCGGGAGGCGACGTCCTCAGGCGTGGTGGTGATGAGCAGTTCGTGCTCCGCGTAGATGGCGTTGCCGTTCTCGTCATTGATACTGATGGCCCACCGCATGCAGCCGTCTTCAGCGGGATGCGGGCTGATTCCGACGCGGCTGCCGCCCGGCAGGTTGAGCCAGGTGACGTAGTCTCCGGCGGGCGAGCCGCATTCCAGGTACCAGGGGTGGCCGAGCAGATTCGCCACCGGTGCTTGCAGTACCGGGCTGTACTCATGCTCGGGATTGGTGACGTCGTTGCCCGTCGGCCAGGCGTTTCCCCAACCGGCATTGATTTTGTTTCCGTCGTACATAGGCGCATGCCTCCTTCTAGACGTTCAAATCCGGGATCCCGAACTCACCGACGGAACCACCCGGGCAGGGAATGGGCCGTGGGCGTAAGAGGTGATGCCTCGTCGGTTCGTTGCCGTTTCTGGCACGAGCCGACACGGTGAGTCGGTAGCGGTGGCTAGACCTTCAGCAGGTCGAAGGCGACCAGTTTGAGGCCGCCGGTGGTGCCGGTCACCACACGGTTGGCGCGAACCAGGTCGTCCTTGGCGGGCTGGAAGTGGTCCAGGTACTCGGTGATGGCCTGGTATCCGGCCCACCGGCTGCCGCGGATGGCCTTCTGGGTGTCGGCCTCAGTGATCAGGTACTTCAGCGTGCCGAGCCGCTGCTTGGCGTTGCGCTGTGTGGTCTCGGACGCGTCGTCCTTGACGGGGAACACCTGGCCGACGATCTTCTCGAACTCGCGCGTGGTCAGCGTCGTGTTCAGCATCCGCTCAGCGGCCTTCTCAAAGGTGTCGATGTATTTCCACATCAGCCCGAGAGCTTCGCGAGCCTGGCTGATCTGGGAGTTGACGTTCGAGGTGTGCCGGAAGGTGTAGTGCCCGACGGCGTGCTCGAACGCGGCCCGCTGGGTGTTGGCGCACACGACCCGGATCGGGCTGGCGTCCACCCGCAGCGCCGCGGTCCCGTCGTGGCTGGTGGTGCCGATCAAATAGAGGTCCATCCGGTCGACTCCTGCGATGGTCATCGCGTCGGGCAGCTTGAGCGTGACAAACACGCTCTTGCCGCGCCGTAGGCTGCCGGCGGTCTCGAAGTGGCCGCCGCCGACCTGGTCCACGAGTTGGTCGAGCATCTCGGCGCACTGCTCGTTCTGAACCACGGTGTAGTCGGTGCCGACGATGCCCAGATACTCCGTGGTCCCGGTGACCGGGTTGCGGCGCACGGTCATCTGCTTGTTGTCGGCGGGGATCTGCACCTCGACGCCGTCGACGATGTCGATGCCGACCGTACGGATGGTCCGCACGCCCCAGTCGCCGAGCTTGGCGGCGGCCATGATCTCTTCGGCCTTCATGGTGTCTTGGGTGACGGTGCCCAGCCGGTGCCAGGCCGACAGGCGGGCACTGGCGAACGCGGTCGTGCCGTCGGCGAACCTCTCGAGTTCGTGTGGCATAGGGGTTCTCCTTCCAGATACAGGTGCGGGGCCGAGCAGACGCTCGGCCCCGCGATGGAATGCGTGAGTGGTCAGGACTGCGGGATGTCGTCTTCGTCGGCCGGCGTGCCGGCGGCCGGGAAGGCGAACGCGATCGGCGCGTCGGCAACCTGGACGAGGCGACCAGCGGATGCCAGCAGCAGGCAGCAGCTGCGGATGGCGATGGTGCCGAAGTGACGCCCGGTCACGGCCGTGATGCCCCGGGCGATCTCGTACGGCTTCAGCGGCTGGCCGGGGTTGGCGGCGCAGTAGGCGCTGACCAGGTCGGACATCGCCGTATCAGCCCGGCCGTCGCCCCTTGTCAGAGCCACACCGCCATCGCGGCGGTGCACCAGGTCCGCCACCTCAAGCAGCGGCAAACGCCGCAGCACGATGCGCAGCGGTAGCCCCGTGCGTACGGCCAGTTGTTCCGGGGTGATGGTTCCGTATTCGGCCACGGCTCTCATCAGCTGCGCCGACTCGTTGTCGAGCTGGTCGTACGGCTGCCGCGAGCGGCCGCCCGCCGACGTGTGGCGTTGTCCGGTGCTGCTGACTACTTCGGGTCTGTCGGGCGGGGCGCCTGAATCGGCTTCGTGGAAGTCGGTCATAGCTGTCACTCCTGGTGCAAACGGGTGCGGGGCCGAGCGCATTGCGCTCGGCCCCGCGAGGATGGGAAACGGTCAGGACTGCTGGGTGTCGCTGGCGTCCTGGTCGCTGGCGCTCTGCTCGGCTCCGTCGTCGCCGCTGGTGTCGCCGTCGCCGCTGTCACCGTCGGACGGCTCGGCGTCTGCCTCTGCCGCGTCTTCGCTGACGATGGGCTTCGGGAAGACGAAGGTCAGCGGCGCCTCGGAGACCATCAGGATGATGCTCGCGGCGGCGGCCTTGGTGCAGTTGTTGCGGACCGCGCCGGAGCTCACGATGCGGCCGTTGAGCTGCGCGCTGATCGCGGTGGCGATCTCCTGCGGAGTCATGGGCCGGCCGGGGTTGGCGGCTAGCTCCGCGACGGTCAGCTTCTCCAGTTCGCCGCGGCCGAAGGGCTGGTTGCCGTCGGCGTTGGCGGTCGCATCGCTGCGCTGCGTCATGGTGCTCGGGGTGTTGTTCAGCGTGCGCGGGGCCAGCCGGGTCGGCAGTTTCACGGTGTGGACCTCGTCGTCCGGGCCGACGATGTGCAGGGTTCCGTCCGGGCGGATCAGGCTCTGCACCGCCGCCGCAGCCTCCGGGATGGTGGTGACGCCGCGGATGACCTGGAAGCACAGTGCGCAGCGCGGCGGCTCCGGGTTCGGGTCGACCTCGGACGCCTTGGTCGGTCCGGCGATCCACCGCGCGCCCATGCCCGGCTTGCGGCGGGCGGCGTCGGCCTGCTCCATTGCGGCGAGCAGCCGAATGGTCGTCGCGTCACTGATGCCGCTTTCGGCGACGATCACCTCGATGGTCGCGCCGTCGGGGTAGTCGGCCAGGACTCCTTTGATCGCCATCACCTTGCGATCGCCGGGACGGGTCGGCGTGACGATGGTCGACCGCGGTTGCTCCTTGGCCGGAGCTCCGGTGTCGTCATCGTCATCGTCGTCGGGTGCGTCCTGGCCGGACGCCTCCTGCCTGGCGGGGACCTCGTCGTCGGGGTCGCCAGTTTCCGGGGTTGTGCTGGCGTCTTCGCCGCTGGTCTGTTCGGCGTCACCATCGTCCGGCGGGTCGGCGGCGTCGAGGTCCGGGTCGTCGGGCTCGTCAGTGCCGGCGGTGACCTGGTCACTGAGGTCGGCCGCGTCCAGCGCGGCGGCAGCGGTCTCCGACAGGGTCCACCGGGTGGGCGTGCCCTCGGCCGGGTCAGTGCCGGTGTCGACGGCGACGATCAGCCCGCCGTCGGTCAGGGTCTTGATTGCCTTGTCGGTGGTCGAGCGGGCCTTGCCGGGACCGTTCCATCAGCTCGTGGACGTTGGCCTGGCCGGCTTCGACTAACGCCTTCAGGACAGCCTGCGTCGCAGGAGGCAGGGACAGGTTTTCCATGGGTTTCCCTTTCTCGGGAACAAGGGGTGAGCCCGGCACGGACTGTGCTGAGCGGGTGGTGCGCCGGGACGAGCAGCAGCGGCTTCCGGACGAGCGCGCAGAGCAGCGCCGTCGCAGCGAATGTGCGTACGCGGCCCGGTGATCGGGGTGTAATGCCGCACCGGTCGTTCAGCGGCCGGAATCCCACCGCTTACGGGAGGCCTTCCTCTTGCGGGTGACCCTCCGCTTGCCGATGGCGCGCACGTGGTAGAAGCGGCGCTCGACGGTGTCGTAATAGATCCCGGCGAGCGGGTAGGTGAGACAGATCGGGCCGGGGTACTCATCAAGGTCGAGTTCGACATCGGTCTTGTTGATCTGCGCCCGGACGGTTCGTCCGGCGATCTGCCGCCCGCGCAGGTACTCGCTGTGGGGCAACACGATCAGGACGGTGTCGCCGGGATTGACGTAGCGCCGCCGCACCGGCTGTGCCGGGTTCGTGGCGACGTACGCCGTGCGGTCGGGGTCGCCGACGAGGTAGTCGATGTTCACCCGGGCGCACTCGTAGTCGCTGGCGGCGAGGGCCACCGTGGCCAGCGCGTTCGTCACTGACTGGGCCGAGCCGGTCAGATCGTCGCCGTTGATGAGCTCAGTGCGCAGGGCGCCCACGTCCGTCATGAGGTGTTCGCGTGCGGCGCGCAGTTGGTCGGCGGCGGCGGGGAGATGTGCGGCGGCCGGGATCGGTTCGGTGGCGTGCTGGTCGAGGGTTCGGCCGGTGGTCCGGACGATCCACTTCTCGACCAAGTCGAGGTATTGCATGGGGGTCTCCTTCCGGGGGTCGCGGGCACGCCGAAGACCGGTCGCAGCGGGGCTGTGACCGGTCTTCGAGGCGTGCGGGGTGGGTGTGCGGCTATGCGATGGTGACGGCGCAGAGCCGTGCACGATTGTTGAGACTGCGCAGGTAGGCGCAGGCGTCATTGAGGAACCGGAACCGGTCGGCGACCGAGTCCCCATTGGCCTGCATGACGCGTCCGTCGGTGGTGATCAGCGCGTCGCCGATGAGCGCGACGCGCCAGTAAAGTCCGGCGTAGGTCGCCTCACCGGCCTGGTAGAGCGACAACTCGTAAGGGTCGAAGACATCCCCGCCGGCGTAGGCGAGCATCGCGAGTACACGCGGCTGCTGCTCGAAGCGACGACGCGCCTCGGCCAGGGTGACCTTCTTCGGGGCGGTGTGGTGCAGGACGAGGAAGTCCTCCCAGGTACGGGCGTTCGCAGTGGTGGCGTTGATGTGCATGTTCCACGCACGCCAGCGGGCGATCGCGTCGTTCGCGGCGACCTGCGACATGCCGGGGAGGTCGAGCCGGCTCTTGCGGCCTCCGGCGGCGAGGGTGATAGCGCCGAACTTGCGGACGGCGTCTAGCAGGTAGTAGCCGAAGAAACGGGTCAGCCAGCCGATGAATTGGCGGTGCCGGACCCGGAACCGGCGGGCCGGGGTGCCGTTGACCTGCATCAGGTCGTTGACCTTCTCGCTGGCGGCGAACCAGTCGGCGTCGTCGCCGGGGTTGAAGCAGACGGTGACGATCGTGTTGGTGAGCGGGATGTTCGTGGGCATGGCGGGGGTGCTCCCTTCGCGAAGCGGTTCAGGGGTTGGGGTGATGCGGGAGTGGTGCCACCGGATCGCGGCGTCTGGGCCGGCGGAAAGGCTGCCGAGAGGTGCGCGAGGCGCAGATCACGAGCCGACCAGGACGGTGGGCTGTGGGTGAACTGGCTGGGCGCGGGCAGTCCGCAGAGGGGCCAGACGGGCGGCGGTGCGAACAAAGAAAGAAGAAGCTGCACCGTAGCTTCGTGACCTGACAGCGTCGCTCCTGTCAGGAATCGCGATCATGGCGTTGAGCTGGGCTGACAGGTTCGGCCGTGGAGCTGTCAGCGGCTGTCAGAGGACGAAGACGCCGTCATCGTCGTAGTTGGGGTTGTCCGCGACCGGCTGGCCGTGGTCACTCGGCAGTTCGGCCAGATCGACTCGGCCGGTGGCGCCGCGCGGCAGCCACACGCGGGCGGCGGGCGCGCTGGCGTGTACGGAGGTCGCGACCGGGACGGTGGTGTGCTGGCCGGGCAGTTGCCGGTGCAGATGTTCTTCGCGTTGCTCGGTGCCCAGCCAGAACAGCACCGGGTATTGCGGGCCGCCGCGGCGGATGAGTTTGGCGTACCGGTCGAGTTTCGCGACCAGGCGGCCGAGCGGCTCGCTGCCGGTGTCGGCTTCCAGGAAGAAGCCCATCGTGACGGGGCCGGCGGTCCAGAGGCCGTGCCCGTCGGCGGTGATGGTCCGGAACTGCTTGGTGGTGACCTGCTCGGACCACCACCGGTCGAGCCGCGTATCCGGGTGCCGGCGGGCGTGCCCTGTGAGCTGGACGAAGAATTCGTTGGCCAGCACGAGGTGCGGCAGGTTCGGGTTCGCCGACAGCCGTTGCACCGTCTGGTTGCTGGCCCTCGGTGTGGGCTCCGGCCGTTCGTGGGCGGCGGCCTGGAAGCGGTGCCCGTTGTGGCCGAGCGTCCAGTGCCAGGGCTGGCTGCCGCCACCGACGCGCGAGAACCGGAATCGCTCGATCAGATCCAGGGCGGCCAGTTCGTTGAGGCGTAGCTGGCAGGTCCGTCGGGCGGTGAACAGCATCCGGTGGATCTGGCCGGTGGTCAGAACCTGGTGGTCGTCCAGGAGCTGAAGAAGCAGACGATCACGAGGGGTGATGTGGGGATAGATGGCCAGCAGACTGGCCGTACGCGAGAACGGCATAGTGATCACCCCCTGGTGGAGAGGACACCCTGTAGGGAGTCTGGACATGTCGATCTTGGCTGCGGGACAGCCGCCGCCGGTGTCCGGGCAGGTCACGGACCTGACAGACCACGGACAGGGGCTCGTCTGGGGGCTCGTTTCGCAGACACCCCCAAACGAGCCCCCGATGCCGCACCCGGACGAGCCCCCGAACGCACCGCTGGTCAGCGGTCGCGGTCGGCCATCCGCCGCTTCATCACCGTGCGGGCGAGCTGCTGCATCGGCGGTTCCTCCCCGGCGGGAGTGTTCGCGGCGGCGCACGCCAGCCGGATCGCGGTCGGGTCTCCGTCCGGTGCGGCGGGCGGGTTGGTGATGAACGTGAACGCGGGAAGCTCACGGTTGCCGACCAGCAGCCGCGCGGTGGCGGTGAACATGTCGAGGTGGGCGAGGTCGTGCTCGTCCACCTCGGGTTTGGTGTGCCGCGACAGTTCCCGCGCGTCGGCCGGGTCGACGTTGAAGAACACCTTCGACCGGGCGTTCGCCGACACGGCCGCGGCGATGTCCTTCGGGAGCTGGGCAAGGTCCTGGTGAGCCATGATCAGGCCGAGCCGGTACCCACGTGCTTCGGCCAGCATGTCCCCGACGCTGCCGGGCAGCGTGAGGAAGTTCTGCACCTCATCGAGGTAGAGGCTGGCGTCTCGGCGCTGGTCCTCAGGGATGGCGGCGCGGGCGATGGCGGCCTGCCAGACTCGAGCGACGATCAGCGAGCCCAGGATCCGGCTGGTTTCCTCGCCGAGCTGGCCTTTGGGTAGCCGGCACAGCAGCACTCCGCCATCGAGGATCTTGCCCATGTCGAACGAGCTGTGGGCGTTGCCGATCACGCCTCTGACGAAGTCCCTGAGCAGGAACGCCCTCAACCTGGCGAGGACCGGTGCGATCACCTGGCCGCGGAACTGTTCGTTGATGCCGTCGTACCAGAGCCAGAACCCGCCGAGCCCGTCCGGATCGTCGAGGCCGTGGGTGAACCGGCCCCTGAACTGTTTGTCCTGTAGCAACGACGGGACCAGGCTCAGGGTGGGTTTCGCGTGCCGCATCAACGTCAGACAGGCGACGCGCATGGTGTCGTCCATGCGTGGCCCCCACTGCCCGGCGAAGATCTTCGCGAAGATCCCGACCAGGTTGTCCACCGCCAGGTGGGGATCGCCCTGGTCATCGAGGGGGTTGAAACACGCCGGGTTCTCCTGGTCAGGGTCGATGATGACGATCCGGTCGGCGGCCGAGGCGGGGAGCCGGTCGAGGATGTCGGTGATCAGGTCCCCGCGCGGGTCGATGACCACCGTCCCGCGACCGGCCTTGATGTCGCCGAGGATCAGGTTCAGCAGCAGCGTCGATTTGCCGACGCCAGTCTTGCCGACCACGTGCATGTGCTGCCGCGCGTCGGTGACCTTGAGCCCGACTTTGTGGTGCCCGACCTGCGAGCGGCCCAGCATCTTCACGCCGCGGCCGCCGGCGGGCACCTGCACCGGGGCCGGCACGGCCTTGGCCCGAGCCCGGTCCAGGCCCGGCACCGCCAGGTCCTGCGGGAGCGCGGCGAGGGCCGCGAGCTCCGGCACCGTGGCCAGGAAGCCGCGCCGCAGCCGCCGTCCGGCGAGGGTGGCGACCGGGTGCGCCATCTTCATCCGGCGCAGCCGGTTCGGGCCGGTGTACGCGGCGGCGGCCGAGGCGATCGTGTGGCTCAGCCCGGCAAGCCGTCGCTGGATCTGCGTGGCCCGTTCCGGTGTGGGCGGCGTTCGGTCCGGCTGGGCGGCGACGGCGAACCGGACCGCGATCTCGAAGTGCGGTACCCGTACGGCCTTGTCCACCACCGTGCGGGCCTCGGCCCCGGCCACGGGATCTCTGTCGGCCGCCCGCCCGGCCGTGGTGTGCGCTGGGATGCGGGTCCGGGACGGGCCAGGAAGGAATATCTCGAGGAACCAGAGCAGCGGCTCGATCGCCAGCCGGGCCGCGCCAGCGGCGGCGCGGGTCGCCGGATCGGGCCGCCCGCCCGGGTGGCCGCCGGTGGTGCTGGCTGCCGACTGGCGGGCCGCCCGCACCCGGCGGGCGGACGCGGGCCGGGCCAGGACTTGCACGCACGCGTACTCGCGGTGCCAGACCTCGGCCCCGGCCGACAGCAGCGCCCGCAACGGGTCCGCGTCGTGCTCGACGCGCAGCGGCAGCACGTCGGCGTGCTGCGGCCAGTGTGCCCCGCCCGCCTGCTCGCCTGCCCTCGCCGGGATCGGTGCGTCCGCGTCCTCGACTGTCATGGTCGCGGCGGGCCACGCCGCGCGGACAGCCGCTTCTACTGCGCCGGGCGGCACGGTGCCGGGCACCCAGACTCGGATGGCCAGGGCGCGGCCGGTCCAGGTGTACTCCCAGCCGACGTGCGGGTAGCCGAAGATCCTGCGCCGCCACACCGATGGGGTGAGCACGCCGACGAGGGTGGTCCAGAACGCGGCGGCGGCCTCGGCGGTGACCTCCGGCGGTGCGGCGATCGTCACCCAGCGGGCGCCGGTGACGAAGCGGCGGTGCCGCCAGGTGAGGAGTTGGTCGTTGCCGAACACCCCGGCCACGGTCAGCACGGCGGCCACCAGGCCGAGCCACGTCCGGGCGACAACCCAGTGCGCGAGGTCGATGGGCCAGGTCGGGGCGGTGCTCACGCGGTCACCTCGCCGATCCCGGTTATCAGAACTGCACGGAGTTCCTTCGGGGGTTTGTTCTGTTCCCCGGCCGTCGTGGCTGACCAGGTCGATGCGTTGCCATCGAGATCGACTGTTGACAGTTGGTCGGGATTCCTGAATAGCCGCCGTGATTCACGATAAACGGTCGGTTTCGGAGATCTGGGGTGGTTATGGGCCTGGCGGTGGTGCGGTCGCTCGGCGCGCCGCGGCGTCTGTCGTCCCAGACCGAGGCCGAGGATTTCGAGCAGGAGTTGGTGGATCAGTACTTGCTCGCGGCGGTGGGTGTCGGGTCGGTGGACAGCACAGTGGCGTCGGACCGGTCGGTGTTGTTCGAGTTCATCCGGTTTCTGGGGCGTCCGGTGTGGACGGCTCGGCCGAGTGACGCGGACCGGTTCCTGGCTGCGGCGCGCCGGTCGGGGCTGGCCCGGTTGACGGTGCAGCACAAGGCGTGGGCGTTGGCGCATTTCTTCGATTTCCTTGTCGTTCGGTATCAGGGCGACATCCACCGGTTGACGGATGTCGTGGTCGAGCAGGTGATCGACGAGTTCAACCGGCCGGCGCAGGCCGATTACGGCTCGGCCCGGGTACCGCCGTCGGCGGACGAGGTCGAGACGTTGTTCGCGGCGTGGCGGTTGTGGCTGCCGCAGGCGCGCAAGTTCCTGCCTGCGGCACGCGACTATCTGGCGGCCTCGTTGTGGCGGCGGATCGGGTTGCGCATCAACGAGAGCTGCATGCTGGACATCCGGGACTGGCGCCGGGATCTGGGCGAGTACGGCTGTGTGGGTATCCGCTTCGGCAAGGGCAGCCGTGGGCGCGGGGTGAAGACGCGGCTGGTCCCGGCCATCAACTCGGTCCGCGAGTTGCTGGACTGGTGGATGGTCGAGGTCCGGCATCAGTTCGGACCGGACTACACCAACCCAGATGCGCCGCTGCTACCGGCCGAGCGCAGCCCAGATCCGTTGACCGGCTGCTGCCCGCGGGCAGGCAAGCAGACGCTGCGCGACGGCCTGGCCGCTGCGGTGCAGCGTGGCCTGCCGTCCTGGAACGGCCGGTTGACGCCGCACGTGCTGCGGCATTTTTGCGCGTCGTCGTTGTACGCCAACGGTTTGGATGTGAAGGCGATCCAGGAGGTCCTGGGCCACTCGTGGTTGTCGACGACGACCCGGTACATCCACGTTCCGGTCGAGCACGTGACCCAGGCGTGGAACGCCAGTAACGCCCGGACCGCTGCCCGGCTGGGACCGCTTGAGGGGTGATGGGATGCAGTGGAACCTGCGGATGCGCGCGGCGCAGACGGGGATCTGGAAGTCGACCGAGATGCGCCGCCGGCTGGCGGAGGCCGGTCTGGAGATCAGCGCGGGCAAGATGTCAGCGTTGTGGACCGGCACCCCGACCTCGATCCGGCTGGACGATCTGGACGTGATTTGCTCGGTGCTCGGCTGCACCCCGGCCGACCTGCTGCTCTGCGAGCCGGAGAAAGTCGCCGCACGCCGTCCGCAGCAGACCAACACCGCCTCCGGGAGTTCGAGCACGCTGAGCCCGCAGCTGGGGCGGCACACCTCGATCCCGCCGGCATGAATGGCCGGTTGAAGCCGTGCACGGTTTGCGGGGTACGGCCACCGGCGATGCCGGAGATCCCGTACTGCTTCGTCTGCTGGCCGGGCGGTCCGGTCACCGCCCCGCCGTGCTATAGGTGTGCGTCCACAGTGGATTACTACATGTCGGGCCTGTGCGCCCGGTGTCATCCACACGCGCCCGGGCAACGCTCCCCGGCCTGGAAACTGGCCGGGCCGCTGGCCCAACGGCGGGTCATCATCGACGCCTGCCCCGACTGCCATGCCTGGGGTGTCACCCGCACCTACGGCTGGACGTGTTCGGCCTGCCGCGCGCACCGCGACCCGCACCGTCGCCGCGTGCGCGAACTGCGGACAGACCGTGGCGCTCTACGAGGACGGCTCGTGCCGATTGTGTCACCGCCAGCGCAGCCTGTTCGCCCACGCGCTGGGGCGCCGGGTCGGTGATGTCGGCCTGGCCGAGGCCAACCGCAACGGCCAACAGTTGTTCATCGCCGGGCTGTGGCACCAGGACGGCACCGGCAAACGCGAGTACGTGAAGAAGACCGTGCCGCCGAACATGCGGCTGTTGACCCCGGTCGGGCACCGCCAGCTCGTGCTATTCGACACCGCCCGGGATCTGCAAGCGGGACTGCGCAACGGGTTCCCGCCGCCTCCGCACCCGGGCCGGGAAGCGGCGCTGCTTGCGTTCGTCGCCGAGCACGCGCAACGTTACGGCTGGCGGCGCAGCAAGATCGAGCGAGTCCGCCGCGCCATGCGGATCTTGCCGGGCATCCAGGACACCCCGGGCGCGCCGATCCGGCGCAGCGACGTCGCGCTGCTGTCGCGAATCAAACACTCCGCCGCCGTGGTCGCCGACGTGCTGGCCGACGCCGGGCTGCTCGACGAGGACCGGCAGCCCGCGATCGTAACTTGGTTCAGCGTCAACACCGCCGATCTGCCCGAGCAGATCCGCGACGAGCTCGGCGTCTGGCTGCAGGTGATGCGGCACGGATCGACCGAGCCGCCCCGGCGCAAACCGCGCAATGACGCCACGATCACCACCCAGCTGCGCTGGGCGCTTCCCGCCTCACGCCAGTTCGCGGCGGCACATCCGTCGCTGCGCGAGATCGGCGTCGACGAGGTCCGCGCCGTGCTGCCCGGCGCGCCGCTGGCCCGCTACACCATGCTCCAGGGCCTGCGATCGATCTTCCGGATCCTCAAGGCCCGCAAGCTCGTCTTCGTCAACCCGACCGCCCGGCTCAGCGCGCCTCAGCCCCAGTCGCCCGCGTCGGTCAATCTGGAGGTTGTCCGCGCGGACCTCAACTCCAGCCAGCCGGCCACCGCCGCGCTGGCCGCCTTGCTCGCCTTCCACGCCGTGCGCGTCATCCAGCTTTGCCACCTGCAACTGACCGACCTGCACGACGGGCGACTGCATCTGGGCGAACAGGTCATCCCCCTGGCCCCGCCGGTCCGCACCCGCCTGGCCGCCTGGCTCGACTACCGACAAGCCACATGGCCACACACCGCCAACCCGCACCTGTTCATCCACGTCCGCAACGCGATCAACGTTCGCCCGGTCAGCCACTGGTGGATTCGGCATCAACTTAGCATCGCCGGGCAGCACATCCGCCTCGCCCGGATCCTCGACGAAGCCCACGCCACCAGCGGCGACATCCGCCGCCTCATGGACATGTTCGGCCTATCCGTCGAAGGCGCCAGCCGCTACGCCACTACGGTCTCCTCGTCCACGACCCCACGATGACCCGCCCAGCCAGCTCCGGCTCGACAGCCAGGACCGTCGTTGTGCGCAGATTTCTCTCAGGCAGTATCCGGATCTGGCCGAGACGAGTGCGCTGCTCGGGTGAAGTCGCGCTCGACGCAGGTACCGATGTTGCCCTGGGGTCCTTCTTCAGGCACATTCGATCTTAAGCGGCCCGTATCAACGATGGCCTTGGGGAGGAACGGTGCGATCCCTACTCCGGAACATGCGACTTTACAGGTCTGGAATAAAAGAAAGTTCTATCCTTGTCGTCGCACTGACGGCACTGTCCCTCGCCGGTTGGCTGCTATCCCTTTGGGGACCAGTCGTTAAGAGCGGATACTGGACCAATGTGGCTTCTGCACCACCTTTGGGTTTACTGCTCATTCTAGGCGCAGAGATACCGCTATCAATCCGGCTGAGCTTGTCCCGATGCGCAAGCTTGAGGGAAAACATACGGCGCGAAGCGAGCAATGTTCTGGACCTGCTATGGCTACTCCGTCGAAGCCAGCGAGGTCTCGATCTTAAAACCAGCGATCAGCAACAGGTTCCCTCCCCCTGGGTCATACGCGACGCTTCTGCCGTTAACGCGCCGGGCGGCTTAGCTATGGATGCGGAAACCTACGCCGGATATCTGGAGATACTCGCTGGCCGGCCCGCGCCGCCGAAGGGCGCGGACAACAAGGCTGAAGTCGGTAGGTTAAGGTCGTTCCTTGTTTTCGCTCGGCTCCGAGAAGATCTCGCGGACATGGCATTTTCTGTGCGCCAGTTGGAGCAAGAGGCCGCCGCACTGCTCGATCGGCCCCCAGACAAAGAACTAAGGGATTTGTCGCGTTGCACCAACTTGTTTGTTGCAGCAATGGCCGACGACCCAGACGGGCCGGAGGTACTGAAGCATGCTGCAAAATTGCGCCAGAGCGTTTTGGCTTTGTTGAGGTATGCCGCGGCCGACCTTCCGGACTGGGCAGTCCCGCAGGAAGATTCGGATGAAGAAGAGGAGGATCGTTGATTCCTCGAACTCTTCTACTGCGAACTGCTCGAACGTGACGGCCACTTCGCCAGCTTGGCCCGCGGTTTGCGCCGATGTGCGTGAGCTACGTAGCGGCCTGTTTCGACGGTCACCTCCGACATTTCTGCTAGGGGTTCGGATAACGCGCTAACGTACGCACATTCTGTGCGACAATGAGAAAATGACCGAACTTCATCTCGGCACCGCGAATATGAACTTGAAGGTTGTCCGCGGTACGCGCGGCAAGTCTTCGCTTATGGGAGAAGGGCTCCCTACGCCCTGGCACGCCGTTTGGCATAACGCAACAGATCCAGACGCGCGCGCTAGCGCACTATGCGACAAAACCGTCAAAGACATTTGCGAGCGGTGGCCGGGCGACTCGGAGAAGGCCAAGAACTTATGCGACCCCTGCAGGACGAAAGAGGCCGAGTTTCGGGCCCGCACGCCGTAGCACAAGATAACTGCACTTGCGAACGGCCACGGCGGGGGCCCGATCGGTGAGGCCATAATGTTGTCACTCCTCCGCCGGTGACTTCAGAAATCCGATCACTCAGCTCGTTATTCTAAGAACGAAAATTCAGCGGAATAGAGAAGAAGTAAATGTATCGACTGCGAAATGACATTGAAGCTATCAAGCTCGTTGAAGGAAACGCCGGGGAAGTTGGAAGCTTCGCCAAGTCTGCCCGTCCCCGCGCAAGCTTTACCAATGCGGACGGGATAAATCCAGGCAGCCTGCGCATCTACAACGACGGCCCTGATTTGGTGGTGGCTCCCCAGCAATGGCTCGTCAAAATCGCAGATCAGCTCATGGTGTTCTCCGATGAAAAGTTTACTGCCCTGTTCGAACCGATCGAATAACCGGCTCTTCGAAGTAGGTCGCAGATTAAGATTAGCGTCATTCTGGCGTTAATGATTGCACCGAACGCAGGAGCAGGAAAGTAGCATGGAGACCATTCGGTTTATGACCCCCCACACTCCACATGCCGCGATCCAGGCTTGATTGGCCTCCGGCGAAGACACTGCCCATGCGGTCGGTACGAGAACCTCGCCTCGAGTGGCCGCCATCGAGCCAGAGTGTCCGGCGCCGATGCCTCGACTGGCTGTATCAGGCGCGCACGCCGACACGGGGCCGCTACCCCCTTGAACCCTCACGCGGCCGGGTCGATCAGCGTAGTCGACCCGGCCTGGAGCCAATCGAGGTCAGCAGTTCGCAAACTTGAGCCACTCGCTAACCTCTGTAGGGACCGTCCCCTCCAGAGTTCGTCGCGGAATCTCGGAAAGTTGACTCGAACTCCAGAGCATCCACGGCGATCTGGTGTTCGGTGGCCGAGCCGACGCTGCGGAACGGAATCCGCGACCGCCCGGCGACGAGCAGGCCCTCCCCGCGCGACGCGGCGAGGAGCATTCGGGCTTCTCCGGCGGTCAGGCCGAATGCCTCGGTGACCGCGTCGATCGATTGGGTGGATTGGCGCATCAGGACCTGGGTCGCGGCATTGGAGACCACGGCCAGGCCGAGATCGGTCGACAGGACGTCGGCGGCGTCCTGGGTGATCACGCACAGCCCGGCCAAGCGTTTGCGAGCGGCCTTGGACATGCGGAACAAGAACCTCGCGCCCTCGGCGTCGCGCATCAGCAGCCACGCTTCGTCGACCACGACGAGCCGCCGGCGTGCGCTGGTGGTCGGAGCGTCGATGCTCGACCAGATCGCGTCGAGGGCGAGCAGTGTGCCGACCGTGCGCAGCTCGTCGCTCAGGTGGCGCAGCGACCACACCACGAGATGTGCGCCCGGGGCGGCGGTGGTCGGGCCGGCGAAGAGGCTGGAGAAGTTCCCGACCGTCCACGGGGCGAGCCGCGCGGTGAGCTGGGCAGCGGCGGGGTCGTCGTCGTCGGCCAGCGTCGCGGCGAGGTCGCGCAGCAGTGGGGCGGGCCTGCGCCAGGTGCCCGGGTCGGCATTGATCCCGGCGCGGGCGTAGGTGGCGGTTATCGCCCGGTCCAGGGCGGCTCGTTCGGCCGGCGGCGGGGTCGCGCCGAGCATGACCGAAATCAGGGTATGCAGGAACAGGCCGCGCCGGGTGAGCGTGTCGGGTCGGTCGTCGGCGGGCAGGTCGAGCGGGTTGACCCGCACGCTCGGCGCGCCGAGCTGCACGACCGTGCCGCCGACGTGTTCGGTGAGCGGGGTGTACTCGTCCTCCGGGTCGATGACCGACACCGCAGTGCCCTGGTACAGGTTGCGCAGGACTTCCAGTTTGACGAAGTAGCTCTTGCCCGCGCCCGAGCGGGCCAGCACAACCGAGTTGTGGTTGTCCTGCGCCCACCGGTTCCACAGGACCACGCCGTTGCTGGTGGTGTTCAGCCCGTAGAGCACGCCGTCGGGTGCGGCGACGACGCCCGGGGCTGGGGCGGCGAGATCCGCTGAGGCGAGCGGGAACGCCGCGGCCAACGCGGTGGTGTCGAGGATGCGGCGCATCCGCAGCGAATCCACCCCGACGGGCAGGGTGGCGATCCAGCCCTGCTGGTGGCGGAACGTGGCCGGTTGCAGATCCAGCAATACGCTGGCGGCGGCCGACTTCACCCCGGCCGTGATCGTGCGCAGTTCGTCGAGGTCGCGGGCGTGGATGGTGACGTAGATGCCGGTCTCGAACAGCTTCGCCGCGCCCCTGGCCACCCGTTCGGCCAGGTCGGCTGCGTCGGATGCTGCCGCGTCGGTCATCGGGTCGCCGAGGCGGCCCTGGTTGGCGTCCAGACGGCGGGACGATTCGAGCCGGGCCCGCTGGCGTTTGAGCATCGGCGCGGCCAGTTGCGGCGCGACCGGGGTGATGTGGATGGCGACGTCGACGCGGCCGGGGTAGGACAGCAGCGGGTCGAGCCAGGCCGGGCCGACCTCGGCCGGGTAGCCGCACACGACGACCGTCGTGGCGTAGCCGTCGCCGACCTTCACGTGCGCCGGGGTGATCGACAGCGCGGCCGGGGAGGGCATGCCCTCCCCGGCCGCGACGTTCTTACTGGTCTTCAACAGGTTCACGGGGTGCTCCGCACAGTGATGGGGGTGCCGGGCACCGCACGCGGGCCGGGCACCGGAGGGTTGAAAGGGTCGACGGCGTGGGCCAGAGCCGAGGCAACGGCCGGCCCGTCCAACGCGACGGCTTCGACACCAAGGCCGGACAAGGCACGCACCGCGGCGTCGGCTCCGTGTTCGCCGGTGATGACCGCGAGGACCTGGCGGCGCAGCGGATCACGCTCGGCGTCGAGATCGAGCAGAAACGCCGCGTAGTCGTCGGCGGCGGTCTGCAACGCCGGGTGCGGCAGGCGCGGCGCGAAGTCGGCGGTCGCCTGCGCGTACACGCTCAGGTCATGCCGTTGTGCCGTGACGAGCAGTTGCGCCGGGCCGGTCAGCGAGTTGAGGAACCGGCCGAACCCCTCCAGCAACGCGGCCTGCTCGCTGCCGGTGCGCAGGTGAATGTTCGTGGTGCCGCACGCGATCAGCCGTTTGCTGCTGCCCTCGCTGGTGAGGACTCCGGCCGGGCTGATGCTCGTGATCGGCGAGCGCAGCGGCGCCGGAATCTTCGGCTGGCCGGCCACGACCGCCACCGAGCTGGCGCGCGGCTGACCCGGAGTCACGGTGCGCGGGCTGCGGGACAGGGCGACGCCGTGGCGCAGCCACACGTCCAGCGGCAGGCCGTCACGGCGGCCCAGAGCGACCACGACCGTGACGGCGAACAGGATCATCCCGGCGACGATCCAGACCACCGGTGGCAGCAGCGGGCCGAAGGCGCGGTAGCACCCGAGCCCGGCCAAGCCGGGTCCGCCGATGATGGCGAGCTGACGGAAGGTGAGCCCGAACGCAATCCGGTCGGGGTCGTTGACGTTGGCCGGAACCGCTGCGCGGGGCGTGGTGTCCTCGCCGGTCATCGCATGCCTCGCAACAGCGGCACACGGCGGGCGATGCCCTGGATGAACACCGCGCGCAGCACAATCCCGCCGATGTTCGATCCCTTTTGCGTCACGTACTTGCCCATCAGTGATGGGATCTTGATCGTGACCCACAGCAGCACGATGACCAGCAGCAGATTCATCACGTCCGAGTTGGGCTGGCCGAGGACGATCGGCAGGTTCGCGCTCGGGTTCAGAACAAGATCGATGCCCGCTGTGAAGGCAACGGCTTGCAGGGTAGGCGTGACCAAGCAGCCCAGCAGGGACCGCCACCACAGGTCGGCGACTCCTTGCGTCCACGGGGTCGCGTAGCAGGCCAGCGCAACGGAGGCGATTCCTGCTAGCACGAGCAGCACACCGACCCGGAACAGCCAGCTGACGGCGAGCATGAACATCAGCACGACGATCAGCAGGCCGATAATGGCCATCAGCACCGCGTTGTCGTCGTCGGACAACGCCTCCTGGAGGCGGGCTTGGACGAAGTTGATCGTCTCCGTCGTCGGCGCGGAAACGCCGGTCATGGACACGGTCAGCGCATTGGCGATGCTGATCAACTCGGCGGTCAGCGGCATCGCGAACGCGGACAGCACGAACCCGACGACCAATCGGGGAATCAGTTCTTTGATGCTGTAGCGCATCTGAATCGAGTCGCCGGTCATCGAGGCGATGCCGACCGCGATGATGGCGAGGATGAAGCAGGCGTTGACCACCAGTGCGCTCTTGTCGGCGATCGACGTGACCTGCGGCAGAACGGTTACGTCCGGTGACATGAACACCGTCGAGGTCAGCAGGGCCACCAGCGCGCCGAGAAGGTCGACGACCTTCTCGGCGAGCCAGCCGACCAGGCCGTCCATCAGCCAGTCGGTCATGTGATCAGCCGCCCAGAATTCCCTGGAGCACCTTCAAGACCACCGGGGCCAACACGGCGAGGGCGTAGCCGATCAACGCGGACTTGAAGTTGCCCTTGGCCTGCTCGACCTGGGCGGGATCGCCTCCGGCGGCCATGTAGCGAAGGCCACCGATGACCAGGTACATCGTCGCGACGAGCGCGATGATGCCCATGATCCAGCCGGTGATGCCGTCGATGACCTGCGGCAGGGTTTTCGGGGCCGCGAGCGGCTGTACGGCAGCCGCCACGGCGAGATCGGACAAGACGGTGAGAGTGGTGTGCATTCGCGGCGCTCCACAGGAGTTCTGCGGGGCCGCCGCGGTGAGGACCGGACGAGAACCGTGCGGGTCCGGTTGGGGGCGCTCCTCCTCGCGTGTGGCGAAGGGCTGCGGTGTCAGTACGCCGCGCCAGACATGCCGGACCATCGGGTTTCGCCGCAGGAGATGGTCCTCACCGGGCGGGCATGCCGTGGATGACATGCACCGCCCAGATCCGTGCTGTCAGCCCGATCGAACTCGGCGAACTCCTGTCACGCCCTGACAAGATCCGTGACGGCTCCGCGCCGCCGGCGAAACGGCACGGCGCGAAGGGGTTGTGAAACACGAAAGGCCGCACCGGGCGTGGCGCACGGTGCGGCCTTCGTGCCACGACGGCGAGGGTTCTCAGGCTGCCGCCTCACCCTCGGTGAACGAGCGGAACGGGCCGGAGAGATCGCCGCGGGCTACTGCGGCCGCCACGACCCGCTCGGCGCGGCGGCGCCGCATACGCAGCGCCGGGGCCGTGGTTCCTTGCTCGGCGGCGAGCTGCTCGATCAGCGCGTCCCCGAAGCGGGTCGCGCTGATCAGCTCGGCGGCTTCGTCGCTGATCAGGCCGGCAGCGGCAGCCCGGCCGAGCAACAGGTCCGGGTGCCCGTAGGGCATGCGCGGCGTCCGGGAACCGCTGGAGAGCTCCAGCGGCAGTTCCTCGCTCTCCTGGTCCTTGATGACGGCGGCCCCGGCGCGCCAGGCGGTCCAGCACATGCGCAGCCACAGCCGCGGCTTGTCGAGGTCGGTGGTGCGCAGAGCCAGCAGGAAGCCGGCCAGGACTTCGGAGTCGACGTCGTCGGCGAGCCGGGGCTGGCCATGGCTGACCTTCGCGGCCAGGTGCGTGAGGGCGGGCAGCGCGACTCCGATCGCGCCGACGACCCAGGCCGGTCCCCATTCACGGGCGTGGCGGGCGAGCTGCCGCCACAGGATGTCGGTGGTGTCGCTGTCGTACCGCTCGTAAACCAGCAGGGTGCGCAGCCGGTCCAGCGGCATCGTCGTGTCCGGCAGGCCCGGCACGGGCCGGGCGTCGAACACCAGCGGAGCCGGTTCGCAGGTCAGCAACTCGAAAGCCTTCTCCGCACTGGTCAAAGCGGTATCGGCCGTACGGGGGCGGGTAGTCGTCGCCATGGTGGTCCCCTCGACGGGAGCGCTTCGCCGGATGCGAACGCTCCGAGGCCACTGATTGGGACAGCCCGGCCTGACACCAGAAGCGATTGTCAGCTTGCGACAGGTCGTGACCGGTCCGGACAGATTCGCGGCCCCGGCGACCCGCGTCCCGAGCCCGTCAGGTTGCTGGGGTGACCGGTCCTGACAGGACGGAGTCGAGTTCGATCGGCCTGACAGCGATGCTCTGGGGATCGTCAGTACGCCCGCCGGTCCGGGGGCCACCAAGCCGATGACCGAGAGAAAACACCGGCAGGCACCGGTTCCCGTCGGGGACATGGTGTCCGGCGACCCGCCCGTGCCGATCACCGTGTGGGCGGTTCCCGCCCCGAGGGCGGGCGAGACCATGTCCAACGCGCTGGGTGTGCGGCTCGTGCACAACCTCACCCACCCGGCCGACCTGATCACCGACCTCACCGCCGGGCCGCAACTGGCCCGCGCGATCATCGCCGCCCGCCGCCGCAGCCACCTTCAAGACACCCGAACGGTCGGCTGGGACTGGCACACCGCGTCGCTGATCGTTACCAGCTGGCCCCCTACCGAGCCCACTAAGCCGGGCGACTTCTTCGATCGTTGCCGCGCCAGCCTTACCCCGGGTGGCTGCGTCGCCGTCCTGCTGCCGCACGGTGATGTCGTCCTTCCGGTCGACGTCATCGCCGCGGCGAAGAAGGCCGGGCTGTCGTACCTGCAGCACATCGTGGCGGCCGACCGGCCGCCTCGCCGGGGTGAGCAGACCCGGCTCGACATCCACACCGACGTGCTGATTCTGACCCGCAGCTCGGCGCAGGACGGAGGGCGGGATGGCTGAGGATTCCATGCCGGTCACCTCGGTCTGGCTGACCTGCCAGCAACCGGCTCGTGACCAGCGCCGGGGCCGCTACGTCCCGGAGACCTCCACCCACCCGGGCAAGATGCTGCCAGCCGTGGCCGCGCACGCGATCAGCTCGTTCACCGCGCCCGGTGACCTGGTGTTCGATCCGATGTGCGGTTCCGGCACCACCCTGGTCGAGGCCATGCACCTGGGCCGCGACGCGATCGGCATCGACATCGAGCCCCGGTTCACCGCGCTGGCCGAGCAGAACGTCGCCCTGGCTTCGTCGCAAGGCGCGGCCGGCGCGGCGAAGGTCGTCAACGGTGACGCCACCGGCCTGCTCGACCTGGTCCCGGCATCCGCGGTCGGTCAGGTGGGACTCGTGCTCACCTCACCTCCGTACGGGCGCGGGACTCACGGTCTCGTCCGGACGGACAGCACCGGGGTGCGCAAGCGGGACCACCTCTATGGGGACCGGGAACGCGGCAATCTCGCGTATGCGGGATGGTCCCGCCTGCTCGACGGGTTCGCGACGATCCTGGCCGCCTCGCATCAACTGCTGCGTCCCGGGGGCACCGTGGTGATCACCTGCCGACCGGTACGCCGCCAGCGGAACGACCTGATCGATCTGCCCGGCGAACTCCTCGCCGTCGCCCAGTCAGCGGGACTGGTCCCGGTACAGCGGTGCGCGGCGATGCTCGCCGCCGTCCGCGACGGCCAGATCGTGCACCGCGCCTCCATGTTCGGGCTCATGGCCGTGCGCCGAGCCCGCGCCGAAGGCGTCCCCGTCCACCTCATCGCACACGAGGATGTCCTCGTCTTGCGCCGCTGCTAGAACTCCGCGAGTTCCAGCGAACTCAAGTGCCAACGCGGCGAATGCGGGTGTCCGGTGGGCTCGCCATGCCATCCGGACACTCGGGTTCGGACCAACTCTAGTGGGCAGTGACTACGCGGAAGTTCGGCAATATGCAGGGCTCGCGACTTCCTTCGATCGGACCGCTTGGTTCAGGCAGAGCGGGTCCTCAGGCTGCCGGCCGAACCGCGCGCCGATGACCTGTAGGCAGTGGTCGCCAGGCGGGCAGGCGGCGCACATCAAGAACTTTGATCGACGTGCCCAATTTCGCTTGGCTGCTCAGAGGGATCGGAAAAGCCTCCGAATCGCTGTAACGTCTGAAGGGATGGGACGGGGCCCCCACCTGGGCTGCGCAACCACCGATGGAGACCCCGTTTGCGGAACCTGCGGGCATTCCTAGCCAGCGGCTAGGAATGCCCGCAGCCTTGCAGGGCAGCAATGAGTGTTGCCGCCGAACTCGCAACGGCCGCGACCGCGTAAAGCATGCGGATCAGACGACTACTGCCTTCCCCCTGCGGGGCATCTGGCTCCATCCCTTCTCACCACCTTCCTTCGGAGGCCCACGTGCGGCCCCGACCTCAGGTGGTCAAGTTGAGCCTACGGATGGCACGAGCTGCACGACAATGCGTACCGAGCGAATAAGTGTGCCCATTTATTACTGTCACGAAGCCGACAGAAATGCGGAATGCTCCAAATTTGCATGACTGGATGCCGATTTCAGCATCAACAGACTGCCAGAACATCGGAATCCGCACGTCCATCCGCGAATTTTAGATCTCATTGCCTTGATCAAGAAGCCGGGCAGCCGAACACTGTCGACACCACCAACAAAAGGTAGCCGACCTGTCTTGACTGCTGAAGCACGTACGTCAGCAACAGATGCGGAGTAGTGCAGCGGCAGCGCGCCGGGTTCATCTCCCGCGAGGTCGCAGGTTCGAATCCTGCCTCCGCCACTACACACACCCCCAACACATGCGAAGGTCGTTCGGCCACCAGCCAGTTGGGGGTGCTGGTGGCCGAACCAGTTGCGACTGTGGCGGAATGAGGGTTGGGTGCGGACCTACTGGGAGGGCGGCCCGCCCCAGTGCACTATCCGCGAGCCGCGACCACCAGCGCGCCAACCATGATCACACCGAAGACGACAACCGCCACGATGGCCAACGGCGTCGACACCGCACCGAACGCGGCCGCAGCAAGAATCCCCGCAACGCCAGCAGCCGATCCGCCGCCGGTTTTGAGCGCGGCCTTGATGACTCCTGCCCGGTGCGCAGGGTCGCGCTGGTCCTGTCCGGGAGTATTGGCTACGGTAGTCAAGTTGCTCCTTTGTTAGTGATGCCTGATCGCACGGTCATTGCCGGGTAGAGCGACTCGACGGCCCGCCTGCCAGCGGGCCGTCTCGCATTGGGGCTGCTTCCCGGTGAAGACGTTAAGTCCGCCAGCACCACCCCTCGCTGATGGGCTTGACGGCCACGACTTTCCGTAGCTACTCAGAGTTATCAATTTAACGGGCTTTTGACGCCTAAGCGGGCTGAATTGTTACACTCCGTGACTTTACATGGTGCTATACGTCACATCTTGAGGATGTATTTTCGGATGTGGTGACCTGCCAAAGGCCCATAGCCAGCGATCACGACAAGTCCTACCTGCGGTGTATTGCTGAGTTCCATGTTGGAAGCGAACCAGTCGAGCCGCGCGGCGACATCGCCCTGGCTGAGCGTAGGGTCCATTAGGTGACAGCCCGGTGAGGTGACCATGGCCCAAGGACACCGGCCCATCACCGATGAGGAACGGCTCCGCACCGCCGAGCTACACGCAAAAGGCAAGTCCCGCAACGCCATCGCCGCCGAACTCGGCCGGTCCGGTCGCACGATCTCGAAGATCGCCGAAGATCTGGACCTGACGTCCGAACGCACCCGCACAGCGGCCGCCACCGCGGCGAAAAAGGCAGCCGGCACCGCACGTCGCGCCCAGCTGCAGCTCGATGCCCTCGGCGCCGCCGGCAAGCTCATGGGTCATGATGTTCTCCCCCACCGTCGTCTACGACTTCGCCGGCAAGGAGAACGACTACAACGAGAAGGCCGCCGACGAGCCGCCGTTCCGCGACATGCGCGACATCGCCACAGCAATCCAGGCGCTCGCAAACACCGCCCTCAAGCTCGCGGAGTACGACAAGGCCACTGGCCACGAGGACGATCGCTCCATGCTGGCTGACCTGCGCGAGGCGCTCATTGCGGCTCGTACCAGGACAGACCCTTGAGTCGACGATCCGCGGCCTGAGCAGCCTTCATCGCCCGATATTCGCGGTAGACTCCCCAGCCGCCGATAGCCAGGGCCGGCGCGCTTAGTGGCACGCAGATCCACCAAAAGAGCGGATCACCGTTGGCCTGTGTGATCCCAACGGTTGCAAAGAAACCACCGAGAGCAACGAGTGAGCCTGACGTGTACAGGCCCTGATGGTGAGAGTTCCGGGTCACCTCGCCGACGATCGATAGCAAGTAGACGACGACCATGAACAGCACGAGTACTGCGGTTACTACGGCTTCTCTCGACCGGGGAAACAGTCCCACGGCCGCACCCAGCAGGAAAATCACCACTGCTGCGACCAAGTTCGCAAGGACGTTGACATGGACGTCACGCAGCAGCTGGAAGCCGCGTCGCCCTCGATCGGTTTGATCCATGTGTCCATCCTCCTGGGGCGGAGCAACTGCTTCGGTGATCGATATACGCAAGCTGCCACTGTCTGACAGCTGATGCGGGGACTCCGGCGCTGTCAGGTGCCGCCAGACCGGCCGACCTGACAGCACGGCGCCGGGAACCTTCAGCGCTCTAGGCTGAAGGCTCTCCTTACTTCTGTCCCCTGATCCCCTGCTCCGCGCGACGGCATAGCGCCCACCATCACGGTCGGCCGCCGCCGCCAGCCTCGGATCCGGCACTCATACCGCTAACGCCCTCCGCCCGCGCGGACAGGGCGCGGTAACCCACACCCCCATTTCTCCGGCGGTCACCACCTGGTGGCCGCCTTCTTGCTGTCCGCAGGAGGCACAACATGCTCAAACCCGGCTGGTACCTGCCCGACACCGACTGGTTCGCCCAACTCCCCTACGCACCCAAACTCGGCAAGTACGGCCAGGCCCTCATCGCCCGGCTCGCCGACATGCTCAGCCACCGGTTCCCCGCCGACCCGGCCCTCACCGTCGCCGCGACGCACGTGGCCCTGCTGGCCGCCGACTACCTCAGCGACGCCATGAGCCACTACGCCCGGTGCCACGACCTCACCGAGGTAGCCCGGCTGATCAACGGCCTCAACCTGCTGCAGGCACACCTGACCCAGACGGTTCAGCACATCGCCTCGAACACCTACGCCTGCGCGTACCCCGGCACCACCGAAGTGCCCGCCGCGTTGCTCGGAGCCATCACCGACAGCCTCAGCACCGCCGGCGCCAACAGCGAACTCCTCGCCGGGCACCTCAAAGAGGCCCACCTGCAGCTGCGCGGCCTTGAGCCGTAGCCAGCGCGACCACCCTGGCCAAATTTCCCGAAGGGACTGCTGATGAGCCTGTACTCCCTCGACCCGAAGCCCGGCTTCGAGCGCTACACCATCCGGGTTGGTTGGAACCCCCACCGCACCCTGTTCTGCACCGTCGCTGACTTCGACTACGACCCCGACACCGATCCCGACAACCCGCCGGACTACGTCGACCTCGGGCTACTGGAGCAGGTCATTGATCCCCAGGTCATCGTGGCCGCTGTCGAGCCGTACGCCGTGATTCCGGACGACCTGGTCAAGCGGCTGGAAGTCGACATAATCGAGCACCACGTCTATCGCCGTGAGCCCAACAGTCGGCGGCACAACCGCGAGTGACCTGATGAACCCCGCCTAACGCTCCCGCACCACAGCTTCGGCCGTGCCCGGCCGACCGCGCGAACCCGCGCATCCTCCGGGCACGGCCGATCGGCGTGCCCGGATTCCATCCCTCATGGACGGAGGAATCCCATGCCGTACCAGCACCCCGGTACGCCACGTCAAAACCTCGTCGCGGCTTCACGGCGCCGGCACCCCGAGGCCGCCCCCGCTGTCCTCGCGCTGCTCGACCGCGCCCAGCTCGGTGACCGCGACGCCTTCGCGGAGCTGTACCTCATGTTCCGGGAACCGGTCACCCGCTACGTCAGCGTGCGCCTACGGGGCCACGACCGTGACGCCATCCCGGACCTCGTGCAGGAAACGTTCACCGGTGCCCTGGCGGACCTGTCCGCCGCACTGCTCGACGTGCGCGGCTGGTTCATCTGGCACGCCGCGAAGGCATCCAACCAGCACGAATGGTCCCAGCGCAGGTACGTCCGCGCCGCGTACGCCGTCCGCGACCACGCTCCCGCGCCCGCTGCACCGGCCACCGGAGGCGCGCCTGCCCGGCTCGGCCGGCTCGCCTTCGCCCACGCGATGGCCCGACTGACCACCGCTCAGCGGCGCGCGATCCAGCTGCGCTACCTCGACGGCCACCCGCGCGACGCTGCCGCCCGGCACATGGACCGCAGCGTCGCGGCCGTCCGCAGCCTGGAACGCCGAGCCCTCCACCACGTGCAGGCCGCTCTCGCAGCACCGGCATGAATTCCGCTCAGACACCGAAAGGCCCGATCATGACGCTGTTCTTCATCGCTGTCTTCCACAACATCGGCACCCAATTCTTCCAGTACGAGCCCGGCCACCGCCTCACGAAGGTCATCTCCCACTGGCGGCACCTGCCTGCCGAAACCAGCCCTGAGCAGATCGCCGAGCACACGTACCACGTGTTGAACGCGGACCTCGACCAGCTAAAGGGCGACCGCGGGGGAACGACTCATCACGGCGAGATGGATTTCCTCCTCGCCTGTACCTACCGGCTACTGAGGCTGAGGTCCCTGTCGACCGGTGACGTCATCTCTGTCCTCGACCCTAACGCGGACATCACGTGGCTGGCGTGTGAGTTCGCTGGCTGGCGACGCATCAGCGAGCCAGAAGATTGGACCGGCCGTGGGCTGAACCCCACGACGGTTCACCAGCACCTGCGCGGCCATCGTGGGTAACCACCTTTGCCACCAACACCGGCCCCGCCAGCACACCGACGAATGCCTGACCGGCGACTGCGGTTTCTGCGGCACCAACCTCAACGACGTCGCCTCCGGTGAATGCCGCGCCTGCCTGCGCATCGTGTGCGAAGAGTGCGACGCCGGATACCAGGCCGATCTCGGCCCGATCTGCCAGTCCTGCGCCCCGTCCGCGCCCAACAACCCGGCCGCCGAGGACGTCGCGGAGTACCGGCTGTGCGTGTTCGAGTTCGACCTGACCTGCGGCCACACCGTCACCGTCGCCCTGACCGGCCGATACCCCGTCGTCGTCAGCTGCTGCGACCGTCTCGGCGGCACCATCCTGCGCGGCGACTACCGGCCGTACGCCTCTGACATCGACTACGTCAGGAGCGTGGCCGAGCGCTACGAGCTGCGTCCCAAAGGAACTCCGAACGGCTCCATACAGGTCATCGGCCGGCGGCCCCGCACCGACGAGCCCTACCCGACGCCCTACCCCGGTATCGAGGGCTCCGCTGGACGGTACCCGGCTCGCGTCGGCGCCACCTGGAGTCTCGACGGCTCGATCGCGAAGCCCGAGATCGCCTGACCCGGGCTGCCACCAATGGCGGCCCGAAGCACAAAAACGGCCCGCCATTGGCGGGCCGTCGTCGTATCAGGAACCCGGGACGCCTCGCCTCGAAAACGCGCGTCCCGGGTTTCTCCATCGAGATGGAGGAACCCAGTGTTCACCACGCCCCTCGTGATCGCCACCCTCGTGGCGGCCACAGTCGGAGCCGCCATCGGCTTCCTCACCAGTCGCAGAGCTACCCGGCCGAACATTGCCCGGCTGCGCAACGAGCTGGCTGACAAGATTTGGCAGCTCACCCATGACCCGCTCACCGGCTTGCACAACCGCACCGGCCTACGGGCCATCCACACCGCCATCGCCGCGTCCGTTCAGCACCGGCAGATCGTAGCTGTGCTCATCGACCTCGACCTGTTCAAAGAGGTCAACGACGCGTACGGCCACGACGCCGGAGACGACCTGCTCAAGGCGACCGCCGTCCGGATCGGGCGACTCGCCGCCCTCTACGGCGGCCAGGCCGCGCGGCTCTCGGGCGACGAGTTCGCCGTCATCGCGCCGCTGGACACTACCCGGCTCGCCCATATGGCCCTGTTGTTCACCAGCGTCATCGCCGAGTCGGTCGAGGTCCGCGCCGACTACGGGCCGATCACCGTCACGATCACCGCAAGCCTCGGCATCGCCGTCGCCTCCAGCACCGACCTGCTCGAAGGCGTTGCCTTGCACCACGCCGACATGGCCATGTACCACGCCAAGCAGCAAGGCGGGAACCGGTACGTCTTCCATCGGCCCGGCATGACTATGCCCGGCCACCGGCCCCGCCGAGGACCGCGCCTTCGCGACCAGCGCCGCCACCAGAACGGAGGCGGCGCATGAACCTCACGACCCGCATGGCTTGCGCCACCTGCCGCAGAGTTCTCACTGAGCACCGGCACCGCGACCAGGTCGAATACCGCCACCCCGTGGTCGAAGCACCGCACGAAGTCGTCCCCGTGGATGCCGGCCACGTCCGCCGCCCCTTCGACCGATGCCACACCTGCACCGACGATCTACCGGTCTGGAACTACCGGACCGGCCTCATCCAGTTCTTGGCGCTCGAAGCCGGTATCCTCCGGACCTACAACGACCACTGGCACGTCTGCTACCGGTGCGCACAGCACATCGAGGCCAACGACATCGACGCCCTCACTGCCCGGTGCGCAGGCATCGTGGGATGGCAGGCCGGCAGTGACGAGTACACGCAACTCGACCTGTTGTACCGCGGCATCGTCTTCGGACGCGAAGGCCGCACGCTCCTCACCACGACGACGTGGCCGGCCGCCCGGATCACCGTCGAGATGCTGCCGAAGGTCCGCGACCGTCTCACCGGACTACTCCGCTGCGCAGCGGATCTCCCCGAACCCCTCAACAACCCCGGACAACGCCAGACTCTGGCCAGCCAACTCGACCTCATACCCATGTACTGGATCAACGAGGAATTCACCCGCCGGGTGAAGGCACACAGCGCCGACCAACCACCCGCCCGGATCACCGACGAGCTCCTTCCCGCCCAGGCAGGGCTACTCGCCTGGCCCGGACCCGTCAGCGGCACCGGGCAACTCGCCGCCGTCTCCTGGACACCCGGCTCCGACGGCTGGCAACTCATCGGCTACCGCAGCATCGGCAGCGCTCTAGACGACGACCTCATGCCCGCCCTGCGACACGAGATCGGCTGGCTTCTCCCCATACACGCCGAACACGTTCCCAATCGCGCCGCGCTCGATGGCAGCCATCCACTCGGACCGCTCGTCACCACCTGGCTCCTGATCAAACAACAGATGGCCGAATCAGTCCCAGCCACACTTCCGAAGGGCACCACCAAGGCCTACCAGCGCAGTCAACGCCCAGCCCCCGACGTCCGGATCGTGCAGATCAAACCCCGCAGCGACACATCGGGCACGTGGAAGCCCGAAGCGCCAACAGGTCGCACGCGCGCCAAGCCCGACCATCGGTACTGGGTCTCCGGCCACGAACGCCAGCAGGCACACGGACCCGGCTGGAGCCTCCACAAAACTATCGACATCGAACCGTTCCTCAAAGGCGACGAGGACCTGCCCATCAAGCTGAGCTCCACCGTCCGAGTGCTAGGCAATCCCAAGAGGGACGGCGGAACGCGTTCCCGTGAGCAGTAACTGAATGCGCGTGGTGGGGAGGGCTTATCCCTCCCCACCACCTGCACACCCCGGCTCTTTCTGCGTTTCATCCGAGGTCACGAGGCCGCGTGATTTGCCGACCACATCGGAGCAAGGACCAGGTCGCCGGACAGCGGGCCCCGAACGCCCATAGCGACCGATACTGAACGCCCCGGATAGGCTGCACCCATGATCCGCGCAGTTGTCTTCGATGTCGGCGAATGCCTGGTGAACGAGACTCGCCCGCACTGAAGGCTCTGCGCGACGCGGGCCTTTGGGTTGGAATCGCTGGCAATCAGACGATTCGAGCTGGAGGCATCCTGCGGAAATTGAAGCTTCCGGCCGACCTGGTCGCTACTTCTGACGACTGGGGATTCTCGAAGCCGGACACGGCCTTCTTTCGTGCCCTAGCAAATGTCACACCACACAAGCCCGAAGAGACTCTGCATGTCGGCGATCGGCTGGATAATGACATCCGTCCGGCCCCTAGCGACCGGCTTCAGGACAGCACTTATACGCAGGGGGCCGTGGGCCACGATTCAGCAGAACGATACAGATGCTCAAAGTATCCCTACGATGCGAATCGAATCTCTAAACGAATTGCCCAGCCAAGTTCTGGCATTCAACGAGACAGGGCGCTAGGTACTGCCTCAAAGCTATAGAGGCGATCGTTTACTCGCGTGGCCCGTCGGCCTCAGCCCAAGGTTGCAGACCACGACGCATTACGCGAGTGAACGCACATATAAAGGCAGCCCGATCCGCCGCCCGCACCCTTCCACTGCGGATGGCAGGAGCCATTCGCCCGAGTCTGGTTTTGTGCTTCTCTTATCAATGCCTACAGCTCACCGCCTATCCAACTGACCATCTTTGCCAACGGTTCGCTACTTCTCCGATGCGCCCTCACTAACATCCGCAGTACCTCGCGCGTTGTCGGAAGATGCCGAGTCTGTTGCGGCGCAAGTCTCCTTGCCTGGTAAAGGCTCTTGAGAGCCGCTTCGCGCTCTCCCTCCCAGAGTTGAGCTCTGGATAGGTCTACGAAGTGATGTCCTGCTCGGATCGGAGGCAGGTTGGCCGGGATCTTCAGGTCGTGCGCTAAAGCCACCGCGCCGGTGCCATCCCCAAGCTCAATGCGGGCCGCAACTTCGTGAATGCTGACGTTCGCCGGGCCGAACGAGAGTTGATGCCAACCGCCGTCGTGGTCATCGCCGCCAAGGTGCGCCGCAATCTTTCTGGCTTCTCTCAAATGCGCGTTTGCGGTATCACCGTCCCCGGCGCGCGCTGCGAGCATTCCCGAACGTAGATGCAATGACCCCGAAACCGGCAGCGCCGTCTTCTCTTGGTCAGTACGAATCGGGTCGATCGCCATTTGCATGCGATCTAACAACTGAAGACCGATGTCGTACGAGCCGTTCTGAAGCATCGAAGTCGTACGAGCCCAAGCCGCGAGCGCTCCCATGAGCGGATCGGACGACCGCGAGGCCGCCCAGTTGATGCGGTCCTCGACCACGCTGGACAAATCGAGATACCCCGTCTTGTACGTGACTGAGTGGGCAGCGAACAGCAGGATTGCCAGGAGCTCGAAGTACCGCTCCTTCTCGATTTCGGTGCTCTCGTGCGTGGCAGCGGTGACCTCTAGGAGCAGGTCTGGAAGCACCTGCACCAACTTTTGGTGCTGGGCGGTGCGACGCAGCTCCGCCGCCATCACCGTTTCGGCACGAAGGACATCCCAGGTTCGGATCGGCTTGTCGAGCTGGGGGCTCAGGTCCCAGTACGTCAGCGCCTGCCGAAGGCTGGGCATGGAGGCGTGAATACGGTCGCGGCCCCTGCCATGCTGGTCGTACGGCTGGCCGGTGAGAGTGGTTACGTCTGTAGCAAGGCACTTTGCTACTGCCGCAGTGAACGCCGGCGTCGCGTCTCTCTTTCCCTGCTCGACCTTCCGCAGCATCGACAGGCTGAAGGGGATCCTGGCCGCAAGTTCCTCCTGGCTCATCCTGCGAAGCTTGCGCGCTTCAGAGATTCGCCTGCCGATTCCTAGATCGTCGTCGTAGTCCATCATCTCGTCACCGGACCCGGTCGTGTAATTTCCGCAAGAACATCTACAACGCTGTGCAGCCATTATCGCCTGTGGGTAGCCGCGAATGCAGCGACGGTCGAGGGGAGGTCCTCGCCCTCTTGATGATCAAGGAGTTGCTGCTTGACGGCAAGCGACGAATCGATCTGGTAATCCATAGGATCGTCCTTCCCGTCGCCCCTTACTTCTGCGCCGAACGGGTCCGCAGCGAACGATGCCGCATCGCCGAAGCGATAGTTCGAGGACGTGACATTGAATGTCCCCTCAACTCTGTCTCGGGCGGCACGAACGAGCGCCCGAGCCGCTTGGTCACGATGCAGCCAACCGCGCCAATGGCTCGGTTCCGGGACAGTCACCGTTCCGACTTGAGCGGCTTCGGTGACCCACTTCTCGACCCGGTCACGGCGGATTCCCCGATCATCAACTCCGTAAAGCGCGCCTAGCCTCAGGATCCCGTAGGAGACCGGTGCCGCCTCAAGTGAATCCTCGCAAGCGGCTTTGAGCTCAGCGTTTGGCGTCACGAGGCTCAGCGGTGTGCTTTCGACGCAGACCTCTCCGTGCCGATTGCCGTAGACGGTGCACGATGACACCCCAACTACGTAAGTCGATTCGTCAACCACCCTCAGCAGTGCGTTGAGCCGCTCTAGCTCGTCATGCTTCGCACCGTCGAGGATCCAGACGATGGAGGATGGTTGGCCGGCACGCTGCCGTAGATCGATCAGGAAGTCATCCCATGCAACGCTCGGCACGCCGCCGCGAGTGTCTCCGCCTCGGCTCACAACGACTACGTCGTCTCCTCCCGCCTCCGCATAGAAGACAGCGCGAGAACCGACGTACCCGTGACCGCCCACTACATACACGTTCGATCTCCTAACCTGCCCAGGTCATCGGCCCGGCTTGAGCTGCACTTGGCGATACACCCATCTACTCCACATACCGCGTGGCCAGTTCGTCAAACTCGTCGGAGACGGCTGCCTCGGGCGAGCGATCATCGCCTAGTAGGGACGCGCGCTCAACCGTAGTGCCTCGTACGCATCGCGGCCGCGCGACGCTGCGCAGCCGCCCTGGATCGGTGAGTGACACTGATCTGTGTCACTTTCAGGCGACATCGTTGACCAAACTCCTTGGTACCGACAAATCTGCCGCACCTCGCAGGAACTCCCCAGAACCCGGTGACGGCGGCTGAGAACTCTTCATGAGTGCGTCGTCCAGGGAGGGCGGTCCAATGAATCCCGTGGCTGTGCCGTTGAGCGCGGACGCTGGACGGCGAGGTTCGAGATGATCGGCCGTCATCACTCACCGTCGGATGCGATGGCGACCAGGCCTCCGTGGTCACCTGCGGAAGATGCGAGCGCAAGGCCATATTCGCAGCCTATGGCGCCGTCCCACGTTCAGCCGGATCGGCGGTATGGGGTCTCCGCCACGCCGTCGTATGCACAGCCCGCGGTGCCGGAGACCAGCGGCGCCTTCCGGGCACGTAGACCTGCCCCTGGCGAGTATGACTGGTGGCGGCATCGGCTGATCACGCCCGGAACCCACTGCCGGATGGATCGAACCTGGTCGGCTGCAGGATGGCCTCAACTGGCTGACGACTTCTGGCGAGTGGTACACAGCGACCGCTCGGGGAGCCGACGGGCGGACTCCGCGTTGATCGGCCTGGGTTTGGGCGCGGCGTTGATGATCGAACTGCTGCTCGGCGGCCAGGTCGTGCTCAATCGGGAGGGTCACCTTCGCCTCGCCTCAGAAGTCAGTGCGGCCCTGGCCTACCGCATCCAAGCTGCGGCGATTTCCGGCGGTGCACCCGCTGCGCTGGTGCCTGACCGAATCGCTAACGAGTTCCTGATGGTGATCTATTCGGAGCCTGATCTGTTGCCGGTCGAGACGTGGCTTGCCTACTTGGCCCCTCTCGCGCCTGATCAGGTCTCGCAGAGGCTGGTGGATGCCGGGCATCTGCACGTCTGCCGGCCTCGCCGTTTGCTCGGTAGATCGGTCGTCTATCGACCGGCCAACGCGAACGAGGCTGTGTGGCCTGCGATCCGGCTGCTGCATCCGCTACGTGGCGGTGAGCTTGACTACTTGGATCTGACGTTGCTGGGGCTGTGCCGGGCGACGGGCGCGGACCGATGGGTGTTCGACGGCCAACCATCGGACGGGGTCGCGAGGTTGCTCGGCGCCCCCGACCGGTTGCCGGAGCCCTTTCCTGAGCTGTGGCGTCGGCTCGACGCGGTGATGGCCGCTTCCGCGAGCCGTCTGCACTGAACGTCTCAATTTCCCCTCGCGGCCCGCGCCGGGTCGTAGTCGTTCCCCTCATCAAGGAGTTTCTGTCGTGACAACAGTGCAAGCCTCACCGCCACCGAGCCGGGTCAGCCAGGCGCTGGCCGCGAACCGGCTCGGTGTGTGGACCGTGGTGGCGATCGTGGGCGGCGCTATCGCCCCGCTGACGGTGGTCGCCGGTGGCGCGACGACCGGATGGGCTGTCGCCGGGGTCGTCGCGATCCCGCTTGCTTATCTGGTCATCGCCGCGTTGCTGATTCTGTTCAGTACCGGATACACGGCGATGAGCCGAGGCTCGATCAGCGCCGGGCCGCTCTACACCTTCCCGGCGAAGGGGCTGGGCCGGCCCGCCGGAGTCGGGTCCGGGGCCATCGCGCTCTTCGCGTACAGCACGATGGGCGCCGGGCTGCTGGGCGGCTTCGGCGCGGTCGCTAAGCCCTTGCTGGCCGATCAGCTCGGCTGGGGCACGCCGTGGTGGGCGTGGGCGCTGGCCGCCTGGGTGATCATCGCCGTTCTAGGCGTGCTGCACGTTGACGTGGTCGGAAAGGTCCTTGCGGTTCTGCTCGGTGCCGAGGTCCTGGTGACGGTGATCCTCGCCGTGGTGATGTTCGCGCACCCGGCAGGCGGCCACGTCTCCTACACCGCGATCTCCCCAGGTCAGATCCTCGTGGCCGGGTTCGGTGCCGCCTGCGCAATCGCCATTGCCGGTTTCGTCGGCTTCGAGGCCACTGGCAACCTGTCGGAGGAGTCGAAAGACCCGCGCCGTACCGTGCCGCTGGCGACCTATCTCGCGCTCGGCATCGTCGGCCTGGTCTACGGAGGGACCGCCCTCGCGATGGTGGTCGCGGCCGGCACCGACAACATCGTCGCGAAGAGCACGAGCGACGGCACGAACACCATGTTCAACCTCGCCGCTCCGTACGTGCCGACCTGGCTGATCACCACCGGGCACTTCCTGCTGCTGTCCAGCCTGTTCGCCTCCGCGCTCGCGTTCCAGTCGGTGGCCTCGCGCTACCTGTTCACCCTCGGCCGCGAAGGCGTCCTGCCCCGGCGCCTGGCCCAGACCGGCGCGCGTAGCCACGCGCCCATCTCCGCGTCAATCACGCAGAGCGTGATCGTCCTGGTGATCGTCTCCCTGTACGCGATCAACGGCTGGGACCCGCTGACAAAGCTGTTCTTCCAACTGACCGTAGAGGGCGGCTTCGGGGTGCTCGTGCTGATGGTAATCACCAGCGCCGCGACCGCTACATTCTTCCGACACGTCGTCAACCGGTCCTACGGCATCGGCATCGCACGTGGCGTCGTAGCCCCGATCGTCTCGGTGCTGCTGCTCGGGGTGGTGCTGGTTGAGACGTTGCAGCAGTTCCAGACCCTGCTCGGTGTCGCCGATGATGACCCGCTGCGCTGGATCTTCCCTGGCAGCTTCGCTGTCCTGTTTGTCCTCGGCCTGATCTGGGCGGCCTGGCTGCGCCTAGCCAAACCGGACGTCTATCGGGCGATCGGCACCAGCCGACCTCCGGAGCCGCCCGTCGTCGGCCTCCCGCCCGCACCCGCGGCAGCCCGACGGTGAGCACGGCCATGACCCATACTTCACCCAACGTGACGATCCACACCGCCGGACTCGGTGACCTGGACACGATCGTCGACACTCTCGCAACCGGCTTCCACGACGGCGACTTCGCCGACTGGCTGATCCCCGAGCCCGCTACCCGGGCCGCCGTTTACCCGGGCTATTTCCGGATCCTCGCCGAGCACGCGTTGAGCACCGGCTGGGTTGAACTCGCCGGTGACGGCGAGGCTGTGGCAGTCTGGCACACGCTCGGCTCGGCCCCGATTGCTGCGGTGCCGATTCCCCGCTACCAGCATCGGCTCGCCGACGCGGTCGGCCCGGAAGCGCTGCCGCGTTTCCAGGCGCTCGATGCGGCGCTCGAGGAACACCACCCGGCCGGCGCGCATCACTACCTCGCCTTCCTCGCCGTCCGTCCCCGCCTGCGCGGGAACGGCTTGGGCAGCGCCTTATTGGAGTGCCACCACCGGTACCTCGACAAACACGCCATCCCGGCGTACCTGGAGGCCACCGGCCTTCGCAACCAGCAGCTCTACCTGCGGCACGGCTACCAACCCCACCCGCCGTACCTGCTGGCCGAGGACAGCCCGCAGGCGCTTCCGATGTGGCGTCCCCCCAGGCCCGGCGCTGCCGGATAACCATCTGGTCGACCGGCTCAACGCCCCCGCCTGGCGAGCCGGTGCCGAGGTGGTGTGCCGTTTCACGAAAGCCCCCCAGCAACGGCACACCACCTCACCCTAGAAGCCTTATCCGCCTAACGAGAGCCCGAGAAAATGCCTCCGCCGATGGGCGTCGACCAAAATTCGATAATCGATACTAGCGTCGCGCATCCCGCCCGCCGGTACCAATATTGGCTCGGAGGCAAGGACAATTTCGCCGCCGATCGTGAGTCCGGCGACGCCATCGAGAAGTTGCATCCATACATTCGCCTTTCCGCTAGGGAAAACCGATGGTTCCTGCATCGCGCCGTCCGGTATCTGGCTAAAGAGGCAGGCGTCCGGCAGTTCTTGGACATCGGCACCGGCCTTCCCCTAACCCCCAACACGCACGAGGTCGCCCAGACTGTCGAGCCTGCCGCGCGCATCGTCTACGTCGACAACGACCCACTCGTGCTCAGCCACGCACGCGCGCTGCTCACCAGCCACCCCGCAGGTCGCACCGCCTACATCGACGCTGACCTAACTGATCCAGCCAAAATTCTCGGCGGCCCAACCCTTACAAACGTCCTCGACCTGCGCGAACCGGTAGGTCTGCTGCTCGTCGCCGTGCTGCACTTCCTGCCCGACGACGTGCAGGCGTACACGGCCGTAAACACCTTGATGCAGGCGCTACCCGCCGGCAGCTACCTCGCCGCCTCGCACGCCACCTACGACTTTATGGACGCCGACGTCACGCGAGCCTTTACTACCAAGAGCGTTACGGGGGCTGAGGGCTTCATCGGACGTAGCCGTACGAAGTTCCTGCGTTTCTTCGACGGGCTGGACCTAGTCAACCCCGGCGTCACGGCGGTCAGCGACTGGCGACGTGACTCTGCCGATACACCAAAGGCCGAAGACGTCTCGGTTTATGGCGCGGTAGCCATCAAACCTGAAAGCTCAGCCTAGAAAGCCAACATTCCTCTACCGGCGCTTAATTAGTTATCGTCGAAACGAACACACTTTTTCGCAAACCTATACTGAGGAGGAGCGAAGATGAAGAGCCTGGCTGGTATATCTGAACCGTCGAGGGATGCCTACCACGGGCTCTCCGCTGACGAGCAATTGGTGGCGGCCTGCGCAGTTCTCACCGATCATGCGACTTCCAAATCGACGGGCTGCTGCGTGAAGTGTGGATCCTCTGGGCCTTGCTGGCGGCGCGAGACGGCGGTCGTTGTCTTCTCCCGTACGTCGCGGTTGCCGACGCGCAATCCGGGCCCGAGTCGCCCCACGTTGGCCGATGCGATCTGCGGCCACCCTGTTCGGTGACTGGCAACTCCTCGACCGCGGCCCCGTGCCCGTCCTGAGCTGGCGCCCCGACCACCCACCGCCCCGACGGATCCGAAGGTCGCCTACTACTAGGCCAGGTGTCGCCAGCAAACCGGCGTCACCTGTCACTCGATACGAGGAGACGCCGTCTTCGGCGCGAGGCGCCGCATCAGGCGACCCGGGCCAGGCGCTAGACCTTTCCATGACCAGAACCGACCCGATGACCGGAAATGAGAAGCGATCATGACAGTGACCCCGACCCCTGACCCGGCCGTGCTCCGCGCGGCGATGGTGGCCTCGTTGCGTGAGCAGGACCTACTGCACTCCGAACGGGTGGCTGACGCGCTCGCGACGGTGCCCCGGCACGCATTCGCCCCTAGGGAGAGCGACCTTGCCAAGGTGTACGACACGCACACCACGCTGGAGCCTGTGCTGTTCGCCGACGGGAGCCAGTCGAGCGTCGTCTCGGCCACGCACATTCAGGCGATCCAGCTGGAGATGGCCGACGTCCAGCCCGGCATGCGGGTCCTGGAGATCGGCTCCGGGGGATACAACGCGGCGCTGATCGCGGAGGTCGTCGGCCCGACCGGCGCGGTGACAACCGTCGACATCGACGCCGGCGTGGTGGAGCGGGCCCGTGCCTGTCTCACTGCGACGGGATACGACCGGGTCAACGTGGTGCTCGCCGATGCCCAGTACGGCGTTCCGGAATATGCCCCGTATGACCGGATCATCGTCACCGTGGGAGCCGCTGACGTCCCACAGGCTTGGCTCGAACAGCTCACGGACACTGGCCGGATCGTGGTGCCGCTGCGGTTCAGCGGGATCACCCGGATGATCGCGTTCGACCGTACCGGCCAGACGTTGACGGCCGACAACTACCGGCTCGGTGGCTTCGTACCCATGCAGGGGGACGGGGCCAGCGCCGAGCAGCTGGTGCCCATCACCGCGGACCTCGGCTTGTACGTCGACCCGCAGTACGACGTCGACTTCGACGTGCCCGCGCTGCGAGCAGCGTTGAGCAGTGCGCCGGTCGATCTGTGGGCCGGAACCCCGTTCGACATGCCCGACGAGCTGGCGATGTTCCAGCTCACCAACGGAGGCTCCGGGATGGTGATGCTGCACGCCGCGCAGAAGGCGGTCGACGAGGGCGTCGTCGAGCCCGCCGTGCGCCATGGCATCCCGGTGCTCGTCCAAGGCGGCAACTTCGCCTACCGGATCAAGCGAGAGAGCGAGAAATTCGCCAGCGGCTACGAGGCCGGGGTCCGGGCGCACGGGCCGCAGGCGCAGCAGGTCGGGGAGCAGATGCTCGCCCTGGTCCGGGACTGGGGCACCGACCATTTCCGGCGTGGTGCCGCCCGCATCGTGTATTACCCGGCCGGTACCGACGTCACCGGTCTGGCCGGATGGCGGTCGGTGAAGCGCCACGGCATTCTCGCGATCAGCTGGTCCTGAAGAGTTTCCGGCCCCGTTTCCACGCGGGCCGGGAAGATCCCGCTATCCCCCCGATCAGAGGAGGTTGCTGTGACCGCACCCACCATCGAACGCACCACCGTTGTCCCGCCGAACGTCGACGAGCCGGAGACCGGCTTCGACCTGGACATCACGTTCGTCGAGGCCGGCGACAGCGTCCAACACATCATCAAGATGACCGGCGACAACTGCGGCACCACGTGCCAGTCCGCCTGCACCACCTGCTGACCACCGGCAAGCGGTAGCAGCTGTCGGGGTGCCCTGGGCAGGTTGCCGGGCACCCCGACCTGCGCCGAATCACAACGAACGGGAGGGAGGGGCCGTGTACCGGAGCTTGGATGACGCGGTGCTGGTCAGAGCGGCAGTCTGCACTCCGGATCAGGTCGGCGCGTGGCCGGACCTGATCGACGGCACTGCGGCTTCGTGGATGCCGTGGCTGACCCGGACGCTGGAGATCCCCGGATTCGCGGCAGCCCTGCAGTACGCGAGCCCCGACCTCACCAGCCGCATCCGCGCTGTCCAATCAGGGAGGGCGCCGGAGCGCGACGTCCGACGGGTGGTCCTGGCGGTCATGCGCTACCTGCTGCGTGCCACCACCCGCGCCACCCCGTACGGACTTTTCGCCGGTGTCGCCGCAGCCACCGTCAAGGACCAGGCCAAGGTTCGGTTCGGTACGGCTCATCGGCCGGTGGCCCGAATCCGAACCGCATGGCTGGAGCACGTTCTGGATCGGTTGGAGGCCGACCCGAGCATCCGCCGGCACCTGCGGGTCCGCGCGAACGATCTGCTGGTTGAGCGGGGCGGCGACCTGATCCTGGAGCACCGCGCCAGTACGGCACCGGGCGGAGCCCCGGTCCACGTCCGGGTCCGTGCCACCGCCCCCGTCACCGCTGCCCTCACCGCCGCCAACGCGCCGATTCGTTTTCGGGAGCTGGCGGTGACGGTCGCCGCCGCGTGTGGCGGGACGTCCGCGGCCGTTGACCGGCTGCTCGCCCAGCTGGTCCGGCAGCGGCTGCTTGTCACCGAGCTGCGGCCCTCGACGACCTGCACCGATCCGCTCGCCGTCCTGCTGGATGTCCTGGACCGTCTGCTTCTCGAGGACACGGATTCGACTGCCGATGGGGACGGCGGTGCGGTTGAGCTGGTGGACGTGCTGCGGAGCATCGTCAAACAGAAGCAGGAGCACGACCATGCCGTGAGCGGCGATGCTGCCGCCACCTACCGGCGTGACCTCGCCGCGACCACCGCCACCGTGGTTGCCGATACGCCGGCGGTCGGAGTCGATCTGCGGCTGGACTGCGACGTCGCGCTACCGGCCGGGGTGACGGCCGAGGCATGCCGGGTCGCGTCCGCGCTGACCCGCCTCGCTGTTTCGGCGCCGGCGGGCTGGGCGAGCTGGCATCGCCGGTTCCTCGAACGGTTCGGCCCGTACGCCCTGGTGCCGGTGCTCGATGCCGTAGACCCGGTCCTCGGTCTCGGCTACCCCGCCGGGTTCGCCGACGCAGCCCCAGCACCGGCGGCGCCGGTCACCGACCGAGACCGGACCCTGGTCGCCGTGGCCCAACGGGCAGCGCTGGCCCGGCAGCAGGAGATCGCTCTCGACGACACGACGATCGCCGCCTGGTGCGGCGAAGAGCGGCCGGAGGCGGTGCAGGTCACCACCGAGCTGACCGTACGCGCGCACGCTCCCGACCTCGACAGCATCCGCGACGGCCGGTTCAGCCTGTCGGTGGTCCGGGTCTCCCGCAACGCCGGGACCAGCACCGGACGGATCCTGGACCTGCTCGATCCCGCCGACCAGCAGCGATTCGCTACGGCGTACGCAGCGGGCACCCCACCGATCGTCGAGGGTGCCCTGATCTCGCAGCTCGCGGCACCGACCCGGTACGCGATCAGCATGGACGTGGCCCGCTCGCCCCGCGTCCTGCCGTACCTCATCTCGCTGGGTGAATTCCGCGCTGACGGCAACCCGGAGCGGATCACGGTGGACGACATCGCCGTCACCGCCGACCCTCAACAGCTCTATCTGATCTGCCTCTCCCGGCGTCGGCCGATCCAGCCGGTACCGATCACCGCCGTGGAACCGGATCGGCAGATGATGCCGATCACCCGGTTCCTGGCCGAGGCCTGCACCGCGCTGGCCGCCCCGTGCCATCCGTTCGATTGGGGTCCCGCTGCCCGCGAACTGCCCTTCCTGCCTGCTCTGTGGTACGGCCGGACCGTGCTCAGCGCCGCCCGGTGGCGGCTGACCGCTGACGAACTGCCCGACCCTGCCGCTGCCTGGCCGATCTGGAGTAGTCGGCTTCGGCAGTGGCGCCAGATGACCGGCTGCCCGCCGAGGGTCGCGTTGGGCAGCGGTGATCAATGCCTGGTCATCGACCTCGACGAACCTTCCCACCAGGCGTTGCTGCGCGACTACCTCGGCCGTTACCGGGTCGCGATCGTGAGCCAGGCACCCGCGGGTGCGGGTTGGATCGGCGACCGAGCCCACGAGATCGTCATCCCGCTCGCCGCCACCGCTCGGCCCGTACCCGTTCCCCGGTTACCTACCGACGTGGTGCAGGTCCGTGACCACGGTTTCCTACCCGGCGGCCATCGCACTCTGCTGAAGGTGTACGCCGACCTAACGGTTCAGGACCGCATCCTCACCGACCACCTCAGCGAGCTGCTCACTCAGATGCCCGGCCCCTGGTGGTTCCAGCGCTACCACGATCCCGACCCGCACCTACGGCTGCGCCTGACCGGCAACGACCCGGCAACCCTGCGCTGGTGGGCCCGGCGGCTCCGCGAACACGGCCTGACCAGTAGGACCCAACTCGACACCGACTACCCTGAGACCGCCCGCTTCGGCGGCCCCGCCACCTACCCGGCCGCGGAAGCCTTCTTCGCCGCTGACTCCGCCGCCGTCATGGCCCAACTGACCGCCACGACCAGCCGGGGCGGACCGTCGCTGCAGGCGCTGACCGCCGCGAGCATGCTCGACCTCACCGCCGCCCTGCTCGGCGACCCTGACGAAGCCCGGCGATGGCTCACCGACCACGTCCGCACCCAGCGGTCCGCCCCCGCCCGCACCGTCTACCAACAGGCGGTACACCTGTCCGACCCGGCCCGCACCGCCCTGACCGCAGCGCCCTTTGGCCATCAGGTCTTGGGCGCCTGGCAAGCGCGGGCCGTCGCCCTCGCCAGCTACCGGGACGCTCTGGATGCCAGGGGCGTGGACCCGGTCACGCTGCTGCCCGATCTTCTGCACCTGCACCACACCCGCGTCGCCGGCCCGGACCGGGCCGCCGAAGCCGTCTGCCTGCACCTCGCCCGCGCCGCCGCCCTCAGCTGGGCCGCCCGCGCCCGGAGCACCTCATGACCCACACCGCCCCGACCAGCCAGAACACCGGCGATCTACTGACCTGCATCGCGGCGCAGCTCGCCGACCCCACCATCATCGACCAGTCCTCCGGCGAGCGGACCCGCCCCGCTTCTCTTGCCGGAGGTGCGGCAGGAATCGCCCTGCTGCACCTGGAACGCGCCATCTCCGGGAACGGCGATGAAGCCGTCGCTCACCGCTGGGTCCAGGCCGCCGCCACCGGAGGGGTGAGCGCCGGACCCAACGCCAACCTGTTCCACGGCACACCCACCCTGGCTCTGCTCCTACACACCGCCACCACCACCCTGGGCGGCTACCAGCGCGCCGCGACCGCCCTCACCGAGCGGACCATCGCTCTCACCCGCGAACGGCTGACCGCTGCAACCGCCCGCCTGGACGCCGGACAACCGCTGCCCATGCGCGAGTTCGACCTCGTCCACGGCCTGACCGGGTACGGCGTCTACCACCTGCGCCGCCACCCCGACCACCCGATAACCCGAGACGTCATCACCTACCTGAACCGGCTCACCGAACCTCTCACGGACCGACCCGATCGGCCGCCCTGGTGGCTGGACTCCGGCCTGGCCGGCACCCCCGACCCCCGATTCCCGAACGGGCACGGCAACCTCGGCGTCGCCCACGGCATCAGCGCCGTCATCGCCCTACTCGCTCTCGCCATCCGCACCGGTCAGCACCCACCCGGCACCATCGAAGCGCTCGCCCACCTGTGCTCCTGGACCGACCAGCACCGCCAGCCCGACAGCAGCAGCCGCGCCTACTGGTGGCCCCAGTACGTCACCGACCCACCCAATCCGGCACCGTCGCGGCACCGGCCGTCCTGGTGCTACGGCACCGCCGGAACCGCCCGCGCTCAGCAACTTGCCGGGCTCGCCCTCCATGACACCGTCCGGCAGGAGCATGCCGAAACCGCGATGCTCGCCGCGATCCGGGAACCCGCCTGGCGCACCTTGCTCCCCGAACCCGGCCTCTGCCACGGCAAAGCCGGACTCCTGCAAGCCGCCTGGCGCACCGCCATCACCAGCAACAGCCATACAGCCGCCCAGCTCAACAGGCACATCCCGGATCTGGCCGACGACCTCGCCCGGCAACTCGCGACCACGCCGCCCGACACGCCGGAGCTCATGAACGGAACCGCCGGAGCCGTACTCGCCCTGCACACCGCGCACACCGACACCTGCCACACCGACTGGGACGCCTTCCTCCTCCTGTCCTGACTCTCCCGCGGAGAACTCCATGCACGAGTTCGGCTGGCAGCAAGCCATCATCGGATTCGCCGATCACCGCGACGCCGAGCGCACCGCCGTCACCCACGTCATCCCGATCCTCATGCGCGCCGAGGACACCCGGCTGGTCAGCGCCTGGTTCATCGTCCGCAAAGGAACCCACTGGCGGCTGCGGTACCTGCCCACGCGCACCGGCAGCGCCCACACCCACATCACCGACTGCCTCACCGCTCTACACCGGGCCGGCCACCTCGCCGACGTCGTCGAGACCGTCTACGAACCCGAGGTCCACGCTTTCGGCGGACACCGGGCCATGAGAATCGCCCACCGCCTCTGGCACCTCGACAGCCGCCACCTGTTCACCCCGACACCCAGCCCGCCGCGCCCGACCCGCACCCGCGAGATGTCGCTGCTGCTGTGCGCCGAGATGCTGCGCGCAGCCGGCCTGGACTGGTACGAACAAGGCGACGTCTGGGCCCGAGCCGCCGACCACCGCGACCCCGCCGACTCCATCGGACACCTGCTCGACCCGGTTCGACGGTTGCTGACCGTCGCCCCGGCCAGCCTCACCCAAGCCGGAGCCCCACTCGCCGTCGCCACCACCTGGCTCGAAGCCTTCACCACCAGCGGCAAAGCACTCCGCCGCCTCAACGACGACGGACACCTGCACCGGGGCCTGCGAGACGTCCTCACCCACCACGTCATCTTCGCCTGGAACCGGCGCGGCATCCCCGACCACGAACAAGCCGCACTCGCCAGCACCGCCCGCACTGTCGTCTTCGGCAACGACCCCACCATCACCACCGAGACCGAGCAGGCAGCGGCGTGATGGACGCCAGCACCGCCCGCCGATTCCCATTGATCGCCCGGCCCCGACCCGCCTGCACCCCACTACCCCAACGCATCGCGGACCTGCACACCCTCGCCGACAAAGCCACCTCGACAGGGGATCTCGCGACCGCGACCGCCGTCTTCAACCTCGCTGCCCTGATCGCCTCCGACTGCGGCGCCCACGACCTGGCCCGCCACTGGTGCCACCGCCTCGCCCACGCCACCCTCAGCCGACCACACCCCGACCGCAACGCCCTCGAACCCATCGTCAACCTCGCCCGGCTCCGCATCCGCGCCGCCGACGGCACCACCGCCTGGACCATCCTCGAAACCCTCCACCAGGCCGTCACCGACCGCACCACCGTCACCATCGACGGCATCACCATCACTACCGCCGACCTCACCCCAACCGGCGACGCCCACCAAGAACTACGGCAATGGGTCTGGACGGTGCTACTCGGCACCGGGGCCCACGCCCTGGCATCCGCAGACCGCTGGGACGAAGCCCGACAACGCCTCGAACACCACCACGGCATCGGACAACGCATGCTCGACGGCCGACAGATCGCCGTCATCTCCCATATCCTCGCCGGACGCACAAACCGGGCCGACCACCTACTCCGAACCACCGTGCCCGGCGAACCGTGGGAGAACGCCGTGACAGGCTGCCTCAATCTCCTGTGCCCCCACACCGACCGGGCTGACACTTCGCAGTTACACCGACGCCTTGAACCCGAACCAGGCCAGTTGGTCTTCTGGACGAGGCTGCAACTGAGCCTCATCGACGCTGCCGGCATCGAACAACCCGAGGCAGCCACCCTCGCCCTGGACCTCCTGCACCATGCCCACCGCGACGGGTACGCCGCCCGAGACGTCCTCGCCCACCCCGGCTGCCGAAAACTCGCCACCGCCGAACAAGTCCGAAGCCTCAGGCAAGTTGTCCGCGCATGCGGCCTTGACCGCGGACGCATCCCTACCGAATCCCTGGCCCAGCTGAACCGGCTACTGATCAGGATTGAGCAGGTGATACGCAGTCCGCGGCCAAGGACAGTAACGTCGATTTCCGGAAACAAGTAGATTCCCGCGGAGAGATGTCGATGAGTACGTTCGCCGGAACCGCCGAGCACTACCGCAAATACCGCCCCGGCATCCCGCGAGATGTCGCCGAAATCCTGGCCGCTGCGGTCCTTGGCCGACATCCAAGACGGCTTCTGGACATCGGCACCGGAACGGGGCTCGTCGTCGAGGCACTGCTGACCAGGTTCGACGACATCATCGCCATCGACACAGACGCAGACATGCTGACTTCTGCCGAAGCGGCTGTACGCGCCAAAGTCCCCAAAAATACACGAATGACTCTGCAATGCTGCTCAGCGGAAGAATTCACACCACCCGAGGACTGGCACGCCGATCTGGTCACTATCTGCCGGGCATTCCACTGGCTCGATCAAGCAACTGTGCTAGAACGACTAGCCACTCAGGTTGCTCCGGACGGCGCCGTAGTGATCTTCGGCGACAACAGCTTCTGGGCGGCAGGCAGCCCTTGGGAAGATGCCGTTCGCGCCGTCATCCTGGACTTTTTTTTGGGAGAGCGACGCCGGGCTGGAACAGGCATATTCAGCCACCACGACCGCCCCTACAGCGAAATCATGCAGGAGTCTCAGTTCTGCCAGGTCGAAGAGCTACGCGTCCCAGTACGCCGTCTCTGGTCGACCGAGACGATCCTCGGCTACCTCTACTCGACTTCGTTTGCCGCCCCTCATCTGTTCGGGGACCGGCTTGCCGACTTCGAGGTGGCCATCGCTCGGACGTTGGCCGAGTTCAGTGACAACGACGTCTTCCCCGAAGAAAACGAGTTCCTCATCCGGATCGGCCGGCGGCGTGGTAGCGGGCTCCCGGCATTCGACTCGGTCCGTTAGCGTAGTCACGTGGCGGATTCGGTGAGTGAGATTCGGCTTCAGGCCGAGCAGAGGGCCCGCGTCATGATCGATCGGCAGCTCACTGAGGCCGGGTGGCAGGTGCAGGACAAATCTGCGCTGAACCTGTTCGCCGGGCCTGGCGTTGCGGTCCGCGAATCGATCATGGCAGCAGGGCACGGCCGAGTCGACTACCTGCTGTACGTAAATCAGCAGGTAGTCGGGGTGATCGAAGCCAAGCCTGTCGGAACGGCCTTGTCCGGGGTCGAGTGGCAGTCGGCCATGTACGCCACCGGCCTACCCGCGGCCGTACGCCTGCGGGCGCTGACCCGAGACGACCGGTTGCCGTTCGTGTTCGAAGCGAGCGGCTCCGAGACCCATTTCACCAACGGCTACGACCCTCAGCCGCGCGCCCGCCTCGTGTTCACGTTTCCCCGGCCGGAGACGCTTGCCCGGTTCGTGCGCGACGCCCAGGCAGCCCCGGACCGCCCGACGTGGCGGGCGAAGGTCCGTCACCTCCCGGCCCTGCCTGCGGAGGGACTGCGGCCGGCGCAGGTCACCGCGATCAGCGGGATCGAGCGCTCCTTGGCCGAGCAGCGGTTTGACCGGTCGCTGGTGCAGATGGCCACGGGTGCGGGCAAGACGTTCACCGCAGTGACCGAAAGCTACCGGCTGCTCAAGTACGGCGGCTTCGGACGGGTGTTGTTCCTGGTCGACCGGAACAACCTCGCTGACCAGACGGTGGCGGAGTTCCAGAACTATCGGACCCCGGGCGACGGGCGCCGCTTCACTGAGCTGTACAACGTCGACAAGCTGACCGGAGCGGGCATGCTGGCCAGTTCCAGTGTGGTCATCTCGACCATCCAGCGGGTCTACAAGGCACTCTGTGGCGACACTGTTTCTGCCGACGACGATCCCGGGCTGGATGGTTTCGTCCCGGACGAGCCGGTGAGCGTCACCTATCAGCAGCAGATTCCGCCGGAGACGTTCGATCTGGTGATCGTCGACGAGGCTCACCGCTCGATCTACGGGGTGTGGCGACGCGTTCTGGAGTACTTCGACGCACACATCGTCGGGCTGACCGCGACACCCGGCAAACAGACCTTCGGGTTCTTCCGGCAGAACCTGGTGTCGGAGTACACCTACCCTCAGTCGGTGGCCGACAACGTCAACGTGGACTTCGACCTGTACCGCATCCGCACGCAGATCAGCGAGCAGGGCTCCACCATCGAAGCCGGGACCGTAGTGCCGGCCGTCGACCGTCGCACTCGGGTGCAGCGCCTGCAAACCCTCGATGATGACCTCGAATACACCAAACGCCAGCTCGATCGGGCGGTCACCGCGACCTCGCAGATCCGGCTCGTGCTCGAAACGTTCCGCGATCGGCTGTTCACCGAGATCTTCCCCGGCCGCAGTACCGTTCCGAAGACTCTGATCTTCTGCAAGGACGACGCGCACGCCGAGGAGGTCGTCACTACCGTGCGGGAAGTCTTCGGCAAGGGCAACGACTTCGCGGCGAAGATCACTTATCAGGCTAAAGACCCGAAAGGTCACCTTCAAGCATTCCGTACATCGGCGAGCCTGCGGATCGCGGTGACCGTCGACATGATCGCCACCGGCACGGACGTCAAGCCGCTGGAGTGCGTGTTCTTCTTGCGTGACGTGCGCTCCGCTGCGTACTTCGAGCAGATGAAGGGTCGTGGCGCTCGCACTATCGCCTCCGCCGACTTCCAGGCCGTCACCCCCGATGCCGCCGAGAAGACCCGGTTCGTGATCGTGGATGCGGTCGGGGTCACCGAACACGACTTCGTCGACCCGCCCCTGAACCGCGACAAGAACATCAGCCTGCAAAAACTCCTGGACAAGGCCGCCACCCTCACCCTGACTGAGGCGGAGACGGCGACCCTGGCGTCCCGGCTGGCGGCGCTGGAACTAAAGCTCACACCAGCAGAACGTGTCGAGCTCGACCAGGTCGCCGGGGCCCCGGTCCGCGACATCGTCCGCGGCCTGGTAGACGCCGTCGACCCCGACACCCAAGCGCGCATCACCGCGACAGCGGCCGATCCGGCCGCCGCCATCCAAAACCTGCTTGATGCGGCGGTCCGCCCGATCGCCGCCAACCCCGACCTTCGCGCTCGGATCCTCGAACTGCGCCGAGCGCACGACCGAATCATCGACGAGGTCAGCGTCGACGCCCTGGAAGACGCTTACGGGGTGGTCGACACCTCCCGCGCCCAGTCCATCGTCGATTCCTGGCGCGACTACCTCACCGAACACCGCGACGAGATCACCGCGATCCAGTTGCTCACCGAGGCTCGGGACCGGAAGATCTCTTTCGCCGACATCCAGGAACTCGCCGACAGGATCCAGCGCCCGCCCCGCAATTGGACACCCGACCTGATCTGGGCCGCGTACGCCGCGATCGACACCACCCGGGTCCGTTGGCACAACGACCGGCGTACCCTAACCGACCTGGTCTCGTTGATCCGATACACCGTCGGGCAAGATGATCACCTCGTGCCTTACGCAGAGAAGGTCCGGGAACGGTACGCGGGCTGGCTGCGCCAGCAAGAACAAGCAGGCGTTTGCCTGACTGACACACAAAGGTGGTGGCTCGACCGCATGGCCCAAGTGATCGCTGCATCCGCCGGCATCAACCCCGACGACCTCGATAACGCCCCGTTCACCGAACGTGGCGGCATCGATGGTGCCATCCGCGACCTCGGCCCGGCCACCGCGGACCTGGTCGACCAACTCAACACCGAACTCACCGCATGAACACCCTTCCGGCCGGATGGCGCACCGACAATTTGGGCAATATCGCCATTTCGATTCGCAACGGCATTTTCGCGCGACGGCCGTCCGACGAGCCAGGAGGAATTCCGATCCTTCGCATCTCGGCGGTTAAGGGCGGAAGGCTGGACTTGACTGCTCGTAAATACGTCGACGGGATCGAAGCGGAGACGGTAGCGAAGTTTTCTATTGATCCCGGCGATCTTCTCCTTACGCGCTACAACGGCAGCCGGGACCTGGTCGGCAGGTGTGCGCTAGTCCCGAAGCATGCTGGACCGTTATTGCATCCTGACAAGTTGATAAGGGTAGTTTTAAGGCCTGACGTAATCGACAGTCGATTTGCTGCTTTATATCTGGAATCGCAATCCGTGCGCAGCTTCCTTGAGCCTCGGATTAAAACGACAGCTGGGCAGTCCGGGATCGCTGGAGGCGATGTACGTAGCATTCCTTTCAGCTTCCCAGACATTTCAGAACAGCGGCGAATCGTTGATATTCTTGAAGACCATCTTTCGAGACTCGATGCCGCCGAAGCCGGACTCATTCGTTCGACGCGAAGGCTTTCAGCGTTACGTGAGGCTTTTCTGCGCGAAGCCCTGACTGGGGCAAATCTTCCCGGCCCGCGCGAGCATCGTTTGCCGCCTGAGGTCGGCGTGGATGACGGGGCCTTCCCCCTTTTGCCTAACGGCTGGCAATGGCTACGACTCGCTGATGTCGCTGATGTCGTTGGCGGGGTTACGAAAGACTCTAAGCGACAGGACGATCCGGCATTCGTTGAGGTTCCTTACTTGAGGGTGGCGAATGTTCAACGTGGCCACCTCAGGCTGGACTACGTTGCCACGATCCGGGTCGCTCCGTCAAAAGCCGCTGCGCTTCGGCTGAAGCCCGGCGATGTCCTACTTAACGAAGGCGGAGACCGCGACAAACTCGCCCGGGGTTGGATCTGGGAGGGTCAGATCGACGATTGCATCCACCAGAACCACGTCTTCCGTGCCCGGGTGCGAGACGATAGGATCGATCCACGGCTTCTCTCATGGGCGGCGAATACATTGGGCGCGCCTTGGGCCGAACATAACGGCAAGCAGACCACCAACCTTGCCTCGATCAGCCTGTCTAAAATTCGGCTAATGCCTTTGCCGATCCCTCCGCGAGATATGCAGACGGGGTTGGTGCAACAAATCAGTGATCAGCTCGCCGGCATTGATCGGCTGACCAAGCAGGTGACGTCTAGCTTGGCCCGATCAGAGGCCTTGCGTAAGTCGCTTCTGGATGCGGCCTTTACCGGGCGGTTGACCGGGCTGGCATGTGACGTAGATATGGTTGAGGAGTTGGCGGGTGTCTGAGGCGCGGCGGCTTGTAGACAAGTTGTGGTCGTACTGCCACGTCCTCCGCGACGATGGGGTAGGCACGATTGAGTACACCGAGCAGCTGACATACCTGCTGTTCCTGAAGATGGCTCATGAGCGGGAAACTCGTCCGCTGCGACCGGAACGCATCGTCCCCGAGAGTTGCTCGTGGCAGCGGCTACTCGACGCCGAAGGTGATGACCTGGAAGTCACCTACCGTCACATCCTGGAGGAGCTGGCGCGGCAGCCCGGCACGCTGGGCACGATCTACCGCAAGGCGCAGAACCGCATCCAGGACCCGTCCAAGCTCAAGCGCCTGATCAAGGACCTGATCGACAAGGAGAATTGGTCGGCGACCGGCACGGACGTCAAGGGCGACGCGTACGAGGAACTGTTGTCCAAGGGCGCCGAGGACATCAAGTCCGGCGCCGGGCAGTACTTCACGCCGCGCGCGGTCATCCAGGCGATGGTTGACTGCGTACGCCCGACCGTTCGTGACACCGTGGTCGACCCGGCAGCGGGGACCGGTGGGTTCTTGCTCGCAGCTCACGACCACGCTGCCCGCAACGCCGAAACTCTGACCCCGGCCGAACGCACTCACCTGCGTGACGGATTTGTGCACGGCGTCGAGCTGGTGGATGGCACTGCCCGGCTCGCCGCGATGAACCTGCTGCTGCATGGCATCGGCACCCCCACCGGGGACAGCCTCATCGACGTCAAGGATGCCTTGATCGCCGACCCCGGTGACCGCTATTCAGTCGTGCTGTCGAACCCGCCGTTCGGCCGTAAGTCGTCCTTGACGATGGTCGGTGCGGACGGTCGGGAGGCCGGCGAGGAGCGGGCCATCTCCCGCACCGACTTCCGGGTCACCACCGCCAACAAGCAGCTCAACTTCGTGCAGCACATCGCCACCATTCTCGCTATCCACGGTCGCGCTGCGGTGGTTCTTCCCGACAACGTGCTGTTCGAGGGCGGTGCCGGCGAAACTCTGCGCCGTCGCTTGCTCCACGACTTCGACCTGCACACCATGCTGCGGCTGCCCACCGGGATCTTCTACGCCCAGGGTGTCAAGGCCAATGTGCTGTTCTTCGACAAAAAGCCCGCCGCGGAACGTCCCTGGACTGACCGGCTGTGGATCTACGACCTGCGGACCAACCAGCACTTCACCCTGAAGCAGAACCCGCTGCGCCGGACCCACCTTGACGACTTCGTCGCCAGCTACCTGCCGGGAAAACTCCGCTCCGAGCGAGTTGAAACCGAACGGTTCAAGCCTTTCACGTACGACGAGCTAATCGCTCGCGACAAGACCAACCTCGACATCACCTGGCTTCGTGACGAGTCTCTCGAAGACATGGCCAATCTGCCCGCCCCCGAGGTCATAGCCCGCGAGATCGTTGAGGATCTCACCGCCGCGCTCGTCGAGTTCGAAGCCGTCGCCGCCGCTTTGGAGGCGGCCACGGGGGTGGATCAGCTGTAGTGGAGTGGAGCCGCAGCAGATCGCATGTGCCCCACGCTCCACGGTCGGTCGCAGATACCAGTCGAGTGCAACATCGCGTGATCTCTTCCTTACAGAACAGATGTTCGACAGTATTGGTACCTCAGGGGAGGTGATCTGATGGCAGACCGCAGCAGCATCGAGTGGACCGAGGCGACATGGAACCCGACGACCGGATGTGACCGTGTCTCACCCGGGTGCGACAACTGTTACGCCCTCTCCCTTGCCAAGAGGCTGAAGGCCATGGGGTCCGCTAAGTACCAAGCCGACGGCGACCCCCGAACATCGGGCCCAGGCTTCGGAGTCACAGTTCACCGCGACGCCTTGGACATTCCCCGTCGCTGGCGGGAGTCACGCGTCGTCTTCGTCAACTCCATGTCCGACTTGTTCCACGCGCGGGTTCCGCTGGACTATGTCAGTCAGGTATTCGATGTCATGCGAGAGACGCCCCGGCATACCTACCAGGTACTCACCAAACGCGCGGCTCGACTCGCGAAGGTCGCCCCGCTTCTCGACTGGCCGCCGAACGTATGGATGGGGGTCAGCGTCGAGAGCGTTGACCAGTTGAGCAGAGTCGATGAGCTGCGGGGTGTACCCGCAGCCGTGCTGTTCGTCTCCGCCGAACCGCTGCTCGGCCCCCTTCCCGCTCTCAACCTGACTGGGATCGACTGGCTGATCGTCGGCGGTGAGTCCGGGAGCAACTGCCGGCCGATGGATCCAGATTGGGTACGAGGGATCCGCGATCAATGTGAAGCCTCTGGAACTGCATTCTTCTTCAAGCAATGGGGCGGGCGGACGCCGAAGGCCGGTGGACGTGACCTCGACGGGCGCAAACACTCAGCCATGCCTCGCCGGGCCTCCATCGCGCCGGCATGAGTCCAGCCGCTCCGGTCGCTGACTGACGGGTTCCCTTTGCCTTGGTAGCGGTGAGAGACTGACTCCTGACTATTTGTAGCCAGGAGGGTGTATGCCGGTCAAAGGCGACGTGCCGTGGAAACGCGATGAGCACACAGGCGCCAAGCACGACATCTACCGTCGCTATCTGGAGCGATGGTTCCCCATCCTCCTGAACCGCCGATCGAAGCCGTGGCCGTCAGTGACGTATGCCGAGGGCTTCTCCGGCCCCGGCATCTACAGTGGCGGAGAGTTTGGCTCTCCCATTGTCGCCATCAAGGCTCTCACCAGCCAAGTCCCAGCGGACAAAGGGGTCGCGCGGATCATCTTCGTCGATGACGACAAGCGATGCACCGACCTGCTCAACAAGACGCTGAAAGAGACCTTCCCGAAGCGGCCACGATCCGAGGATGCGATGCCGGTCAAAGTCGTCACCGGCACCTGCAAGGACCATCTCGAAGCAGCCCTGGACGGGATGCACGCCTGGGGCAAGCCGATCTTCGCCAATCTTGATTCATGGGGAAATGCCCCGATTCCCTACCGTCTCCTCAAACGTCTCGCGACGAACGTGTCCAGCGAAGTCATCGTCACCTTCTTCCCTCAGCACTTCGTCCGGTTCGTCAGCGACATGGGTGAGGCCGGCGACGAACTCTTCGGAGGTGACCCCACCTGGCGAACCGTGACCGACCTGGCGCCCGCAGCAAAGAGCCGACACATCCTGACCTGCTACCGCCAGACCCTCAAGACCGCTGGATTCAAATACCTGCTGGACTTCGAGCTCGTTCCCCGGCACGGCCAGCCGCTCTACCTCGTCTTCGGCACAGGGCACCCCCTCGGCGTGCAGAAGATGAAAGACAGCCTGTGGGAAGTCGACCCCGTCCAAGGCGTCGGCTTCCGCGACCCGCGAGACGAACAAGCCGAAACCCTCTTCGACATCGACGAACCGATCCTCGGCCCCCTGACACGTCTACTCGAACGGAAGTTACGGGAAAACGGACCAACTAGCGTCCAAGACCTGCGCACCTTCACACTCTTCGAGACCGTCTACCGGCCAGAACACGTGATCCGATCATTGATACCACTGCTCGAAAAAGGGATCATCCGGACCGGAGACCGCAAGCCGCTGAAGATCCGCTCTTTGGTCCACCACACCTCCGCGCCGCTAGATCCCCATGGCGCACCCCAGTCGATGGCTCTATGAGATTCAATGGGGGGAGACAGGCGTAATCGCTTTGCCCGCGGACCGAACCAACCGTGAGAGGCTTCCGATCGTAGCTGCGCTATCGCCGACGACATGTGGTAGATCGGCAAGCAAGTGCGTTCGCGGATAGCTGTTAAGGTCACGATTGACCTTTGAGCTGCGAGTATGCGGTTCATTTCTGTCAGGCGTGATTCCATGAGCGGGTGGCTATGAATAGGGGTGGCACCGAGCAGCCCATCTTGCTCCGGGACAGCCAGGCAACAACTCAGTGAGGACGTTTTAGACCGCTCATGGATGCTTAGCACTGCCTTCACTCAGCAGGGCTACAGTTCCGGCTTTCGTATTGGCTTCCGATTTCGCCCGGCGGATTTTGTAAAACAGGTTCGGTACTCGAGGTCCGTCACGGCGCAGTAGAAAGGCTGCGTCCTGGACCTGACGGCAGTCACTGATGGCGAGTGCGTCCGGCCGGGCGATGTACGCCTGCCAAAGATCGTCGATCTTATGCTCTGCCTGCTGTCGTGCATTCGAGTGTTGCCAATGCTGTCGAGCGAGTTCGATGGTGTCGAGGAATGCTGGGGCACTTGGTAGGAAGATCTTGATCAAGTAGTCGGCGAGGCTGATGTCTCTGACGAGGGCGATGGCGAGTCCGATGATGAACCAGATCACACCAGTGGTGAGGATGGTGGCGCTGTAGGCGCGGTGTTCCTGGCGGCTCCACACCATGCTTTGGCGCTGGCAGAGCAGTGCGTCGGCGGGCCAGGGGGTGGTGCCGAGGTCGACGCTGTACCAGTTGCGGTAGTTGCTGTCGTCGGTGATGTGGCGGGCGGAGGCTGCCACATCTTCGGGCGCGGGTTTGCGGCCGGCGAGTGCGGTGTTCCAGGGCATGTGGAAGAGGTTGGTGTCGTATAGTTCTTGAACTCGGGCGGCGTGCTGGGTGGCTCGTTGTTCCATTCCGGTCAGCAGAGTCCGGCCGAGAACAAGCCATCCGGCGCTGATGGCGGCGACAAGATCCGTGGTGGCAGGGAAGAACAACGATATGAACGGGCCGACCGCGGCAAGAGCGAACGTGCCGAGGGCGCGGGCGCGGCGCCAGCGGTGGGCAATCTGGAAATCGCGGCTATAGGCGAGTAGCCGGTCGAGGTGCTGCGACTCATCCTGGCGCTGGGTGATGCGGGCCGACGATCCTTCGGGCACGGGCCGGGCCTGTGGTGTGCCCGTCACGAGAGCGGGAACAGCGGTCCGAACAGGGCACGCCAGGCGTTCAGGGCCTCGCCGGTGCGCCCGGTCCGGTCGAGGTTGATCGCTACCGTGCAGGCGGCCTCAGCCGTGCGCAGTGCCGTGCGGGCATTGTTCATCTTCACCTTGTCACCGTCTAAGACGTCGGAGATGTCGGGCCCGATATGGGCCGGGTCGGGCCAGCCCTCGTCGATGCGGCTGGCGGCGCTGGCGAAGAACTGCCGGAGTTCTCGAGGATGGCTGCCGGTCCACGGCCCGGTGATTAGTTCCAGGGCCATCACTTCGATGAGGAAGGACGGCTCGACCGGATGGCCAGCGATCTCGTTCCACTTCTTGATCATTTTGACGAGAGGCTTCCACTGCTCCGCGAAGGCCCCGTTGGCGTCCCGAGCCGCCTCGCGATGCAGTTCTGGGTTGGTGTGCACCCACTCCCCGGTGACGTCATCGGGGATCAGGTAGTGGTCGCCGTTGACGAAGGCGGGTACGACGTCGAACGACACCACCTCGTCAGCGTCGCTGACGTCGTCGACAACGCGGACCCCGAAGTCCACCCGGACGGCGCGCCGGTCGCAGATGACACGAGCTTCGCCGTAGTAGGGGACCAGGGCGGCCCGGACGACTTCGAGGATGTCGTGGGGATGCCTGTCGAGGTATTCGGTGTTGCCCAGCACGATCATGATGTCGACGTCACGCAGCGGTTTGGTCTTCGTGTGCCGGCGATAGGCGCCGGTGAGGAAGTCCCGGATGATGTCGAGGGTGTCGTCGGCGTCGAGCTGTTCACGGATACGCTTCTGTCGGGCGCTCGCGGACGCATCCTCGCTGGCGGTGGTCTCCAGGTTGGTGCGGAACTTGTAAAACGCGTCGTTGACGCTGATCATCCGTTGCTCCTGGTGTAGTAGTGCAGGCCAGCGCCGAGGCTGCCGCCGCCGATGGCGGTCCCGACGGAGTGCCGGGTGAACCCGGCGGTCGAGCGGAGAGTGGTATTGGACCAGCCGTCCACCGACGGGTAACCGGGGGCGGTGTCGGCGATCAGCCGGTAGTTGCAGCGCGACGGGTAGGAGCCGTTCTTGAGCACCGTGTAGGAGACGGTGTCCGGGTCCAGCCACAACTCGCCGTCGCCGTCGCCGTAGTAGCTGTAGTCGATGGTGAAGTCGAATCGTCCTACTAGATCGTCACCAACGCGCTTACCCGGGTCGTAGATTTCCAGCACGAGGCCTTTGAGGTGGCCGGAGTTGAGCCACGCAGCGATACCGGCCTCCAGCACCTCCCACTGACCCCGAATCTTGGTGATGCTCAGGCCGCTCTGCTGGATGATCTGCTTCATCCCGCGCAGCATGTTCGTCGCGACATGCGTGGTCGCGTGAGCGTGGGTGTTGACGCGTACGGCCGTGGTCACGATCGCTCCAGTTCCGTGTAGTCGATCACGACACGTTCGCTGGCTCCTTGCTGCGACACCGCACTCACCGTGGCGATGCCTTCGGTGAGGTCCCGAACCTCGAAATGCGGATAGGAACCCAACGCGGCACGGGCCTCGTCTAGGTCGACCGCGCCGCACGGTAGCGAAATTCGCCAGCCAGGCTCGGCCAGTGGCCAGGTCGCCAGGGCCGCTGGGTTCTCGCCTTCGACTGCGGCGGAGCCGTGCAGCGTGTAGACCCGTACCCGGTCTCCCGCGGTTGGCATCACCACGATGGGAGCCTCGCCGGTGTACTCCTCGGCGATCAGCATGGCCACTGTGCTCGTGACCGCCACCAAGTCAGTGCGAGCGCTGGCACCCGGTGGGGTGAGAAGGTCGATGATCGTGTTCCAGGTCGAGACCGACGTGCGTACAGGCACGGACGGCACTTGCCGTGATGCGACGCTCATCGGTGACCGCCTTCATCGCGTAGTACCGCCAGCAGATCCTGGCCGGTAACCCGATCGGGATCGCCCTGCACCTCCGGCCGGTAGGCGCAGGCGGCGGCGACGGCTTTGCGTAGCCGGCGGCCGTCGAGGCCTTCCGAGTCCTTAGCCGCCGCGTCCAGCAGCGCGGGTTCCAGCAGCCGACTCGCTCCGGGGAACGCGGCGGCGACCGCCGCAGCGGTGAGTTCGAGAATCTGTCGCCGGGCAGCGCGATCCGGCAACGGTACTTCGACGATCCAGTCCGCGCGCGAGGCCAGCGCGGGGTCGAGCGCGTCGCTGAAGTTAGTCGTCGCCAGGATCAGCATTTGCGGGTGGCGCCGGGCGAGTCGGTCGAGCCCGACGAGCGCGGCGTCTACCGCCCGGTGCACGTCGATCGGGTTAGCCTCCATCGACAGCGCTGCCCTGTCGGTGAACAGGGTCTCCACCTCGTCGAGCAACACGATCATCGGGCCGACGGCGGCGTGTTCGTGAAGCAGGGTGCCGAACAACTGCTCCACCGCGCGCTGACTGCGTCCCAACGACGAACTGGCGAGGCTGTGCGGATCGACCTCGACGAACAACCACTCGGAAGCGGTCGGGATGGTGCGGGCCACCTGGTTGGCCAGACCCCGTGCCATCGTCGTTTTGCCGACGCCGGGTTTGCCCGTGAGCAGAATGACCCCGTGAAGCGGCAGCGCGTCGAACGGAACTGCCGCGCGCAGATGCGCTTCGGCGACCGCCGTCCGTAGCAACCGCTGTTTCATCCCGTCCGGCAACACGATCGCCGACCAGGCGGCGGCGAAGGCGTCGTTCGGCAACAGCCGCGTATCAGCTACCCCTGGTGCCGCCTCGTCCGGCAGCCGCCGGACTTCTGACCCGCGAAGACTGTGCGTCATGGTTCCCCCCAAATCTGCAACGAGCGCCAGCTGACACCCCTCCCGCGTCGGCTGGCGCATGGACGTAGCCCGACGCGCAGACGCGTCGAGCTACGCTTGACGCGGAAGACTCTACGGGATGTACCGATCGAGGTACAAACTGATTGGGTTGGGTGCGCGCTGGACATGTGTCGGCCCTCGGGTATGCGCCAATTGGCAGAAGAGATATTTTGATCTCAACAACCGGTTGCGCTCGGCGATGGAGGTGTAGGTGAGCGACCCGATCGACATCGAACTGTTGGGACGGCTCGTGCATGCCGAGCGCCTCAAGCGAGGCCGTCTTAGCCTGCGTGTCGCAGCCGAGCAGGCCGAAGTGCCGTTCAACACGTTGGCGCGTGTAGAGAAGGGTGACCTTCCCGACCTCGCGAACTTCCGGCGCATCGTGCACTGGCTCGGCCTGTCGCCTGAGCGGTTCTTCCAGCCGCCTCGGATTCGGACCGAGAACACCCCGGAGCTGATCGCGCACCACCTTGCCCGGGACCCGAACCTGACTGATGCGGCTGCCGAGAAGATCGCCGGGCTTGTCCGCGAGCTGTACACCAGCTTCGCCACTGTGGAACGGCCGATACGCGTGCACCTTCGGGCATCGGCGACGTTCAAGCCAGAAGCCTCACGCAAACTCTCCGGCCTGCTTGAACAGATGCAGCAGAAGCTGGAATCCATGCCATGAGACGAATATTGAGGCGGGCGAGGTAGGCGCTCTGATGCGAAGAGGTTTTAAGACCGAGGCTGAAAGACTGGCCGACCGCACCCGGGTTGAGCTCGGGCTTCAACCGCACGCCCATATGCCGATCCGCAAGCTCGCGGCGCATCTCCACATCGAGATTCATCCCGCCGACGATCTCGTCGACCGTGCAGACCTTGAGGAACTCGACGAGCTGCAACCCGGTGCGTTCTCGGCGGCGACGTTCCACCTGCCCGGCGGCCGGACTGTCATCGTCTGCAACCCGCTCAGCGAGACCGGGCGTACCAACAGCGACATTGCACATGAAATCGCGCACGTGATCCTCAACCATGAGATCCGAGAGATTCAGCAGCTTGCCGGTCACACCTTTTTCACCTGCAACCCCGAACAGGAAGAGGAGGCGAACTGGCTCGCCGGCTGCCTGCTTCTACCCAGGCCGCTGCTGCTTCGAGAGGCATACGCCGCCTCAACTCCCGACCTGATCGCGGAAAAACATCAGGTAAGTGTCCCTATGGCCAGATATCGCCTGAACGCGAGTGGTGTACTCCTGCAAGTCCAACGTTCCCGCGCCGGCCGGAGTCCACGATAGAAGGTTGCCGCGTGGCCTTCGGCCCGAGGAACGCCCTGCGCCAGTGGGAGACGGCGCACCTTCATCAGTGATAGTGCTCGCGAAAGCGTCGCACCGCATGACGCTGCACTAGGAATCTGCTACTAGCTGGTCAGCAAGTAGTCTTTCCACTCTCGCCAGCAGGTCGTCGTCCGCCGCGGCGAGCAGCACCATCACCCTGCGCCACCTGTCGCCGTCAGCAGGTGCGGACTGATCCGAGACACCGTCGTTCGCTTCGGCCATCGAGGGTTTCGCTTCGGCCATCGAGGGTGAGGTTGACTCCGCGGCTTCGGATCTTGTCCACGTCGTCCGCGACTTCACTGCCTCCATCCCCATAGACGCCAGGGCACTTCCGAGGGCCGGCTTTCGCGCCAGCACCGCGGCCAGCGCTCCAACGAGAGCCAGGAGCCCGGGGTTTTCCGCGACGGTCGATGCAGTGAGGGCCACGACCTCGGAGGCTCGCCGGTTCTGGCCCTTTACCTTTGCCTGGAACGTGAAGGCGACATCCCGCCCGGACTCTGGGTCGCGGACCAGCAGGTCGCAGGGATCTCCGTCCAGCCATCGGATCCGGTCCTGGTCCCCCAGGTACGCGAGCAGCGGCCGGGCCGTCGCCACCGACGGTGCCTGAGCGCCCCGCTCGATGCCCCGGACGAACGAGACGTGCACTCCCGTCTGATCCGCCAGCTGCTGAGGGCTAAGGCCGCTGCGCTCGCGCAGGCTCTTGAGTATCGCGCCGAAGCGATGGTTGCCCGGCGTCCCCGCCGCAACTTGGAGCGGACCCTCGTAATCAACCATGGAGAGAAGAATACAGGAGTCCTCTTGCGTCGCAGCAGCCAGCCGTGTCAGTCTACGAGACATGACGATGTCTTCCTCTAGCGACCCTGGCGCCCGCCGCCCGGAAAACCCGATCTTCCGTGACATCACCCGTCGCGTCGTTCCCGGCGTCCTGCACGCAGTCGGCAAAGCCTTCATAGACGCCGCAGATCGCCAGTACGAGCGTATCCGTCGGGAAGACGGGGGCGAGGCGTAGACCTCGGTGCGCTAGTGCCTCGACATGCGGCCTCAACGGGCAATCTGGATGGCAGATCTGGACTTGGTCGCGTGTCCGGTAAGGCGGGTCTCGTTCCCGCGCGGCCATGCTTTCGTTGTTCTGGGTATGCGGGGAGCCAAGCGCCGCATATCGGTCGTCGGCGGAGGACCACCGGCGGGCAGTGACTGCCTTGGCTGTCATGATCCACCGGGAGTGGTCGGGGCCGCAGCACCGATGCTGTTCGCGGATCGGGTCCAGCGGACGGCGCTGCGGCGGGTGGCTGTCGGTGAGCTGGTCAGGGTAGGCGTCGGCGTACGGCCGTCAGGGTCACGATCGGCCCCTGAGCAGCGTGAATACGGTTCGGGTTGTGCCACATCCGGCCCACCGGGTTCGAGCCCCACACGGCCCACCGGGTTCGAGCCCCACACGGCCCACCGGGTTCGAGCCCCACACGGCCCACCGGGTTCGAGCCCCACACGGCCCACCGGGTTCGAGCCCGCCCGTTATCTGCGATACGGGCGGGCTCGAATCGAGTATCAGCGACGACAATCCGCGTTCTCGCTTCCCCGCTGGCCCTGTCGCCCCAGCTCCCCGCCAGCCCTGGCCGTACTCTTCCACTTGAGTTCACAGAGGCCATACGAAAACGCCGTCCGAGTGAACCCACTCGGACGGCGTTCCCGGATCCCTACTACAGTGAGATAGTTATAGATAGGATCGGTAGGGCATTGGTCTGTGTCGATCTCCGGACACGTACCAAATCCCTACGGTGTGTGCTGAGATCGACATCAGCACGCACCGTTTTGGTTTTCGGGGCATAGGTCGGCCGCAGACTCATCTGCTGATAGGCCTCTGCGTCTCCTTGATCCGCTCCGTGACCGACCGCCGGATCGTCCGGATCAAGCCTGCGGCAGCACATCGGGTTCGGGATCGCCACAGCCTGATGGGGTCCGGAGCCGAGCGAAACCTGATCACCGATTCCGGCTCTACCTCCGCTCTTGCGACTCACGTCGTCAGTGCCGATCGTCATCGGCGTGTACCAAGACTGGGCCGGGGACACCGACCGCAGCGGCCGGCAGGTGCACGTTCCTGGTGCGTCCTCGGACGTCAGCGACACGACCCCCGGCGACGACGACCCGAACGGTCCCGACTACGAGACGGAGCAGACCCGCTGATGAGACGAATGGTGACCGGCGCAGTCGTCATGATCCTTCTGGCGGGCTGCGACTCGCCCGCCGACCCCGGGAACGGTGAGTCGACGCCGCCGTCGCCGGCAGTGTCCACTGTCCAACGAGCCACGGAGGCCGAACTCAGCGCGGTCTTTGACGCACTGGACAAAACGTTGACGGGACAAGAAGCCGCAGTACCGGGCGGAGGCGATCGAGGCATTCAAGGCTTCCGTGGAAGTCATCACCGCCGGGCTCAGGTAGCGATCGCGGTCGCCAGGACGAACGGCCGGGCTGCCGGCGACCGGCCGTTGACTTCTACCTGCCGCTGACCCATCTCCTCAGATCCGGCTCCGGCCATCCGATAACTGGCGTGACCGGTCCCGGTGGCGAAGGAGCGACGTGACGCATGCGCGGCCGCGGGCACTCGGCGCGATTCCGACGACCGACGTCGTCCCGCTCTGGGTGGGCGCGCCGCTCCTGTTCCTCACGGTCTGGGCGCTGGCGGTGTGGGGCGAACGGCACGGTGCGATCCTCGGATCGCCGCTGCCGGTGGCCACCCTGGCCACCCTGTTCGGCGCGTCCGGCAGTGAGCGGTTCCAGCGTCGGCTCGGCGGCGGCCATCTGCACAACCGAGTCGTACTTCGGCTGGTGTGCGCCACCGCGCTGCTCGGCGTGGTGCTGGCCCTGGCCGGCTGGGGCTTCCTGTTGCCCGCGGCCGTGATCCTGATCGGCACCCCGCACATCGGCTGGAGCGGCTCCCGCGCCTGGCGCCCGGCAACCGTGATCACGGTACTGGCGACCGTGGCGATCCAGGTCGCCGTCCAACTCGGCGTCGTACCGTCGGTGGTGGCCCCGGCCCACTCGCACGGCGCCGCCGCCATCCTCCTGCTCCTGGGTGGTTTCGGACTGAGCAATCTCGGGCTCAGCGCGGCCCGGGCCGAGCGGGCCGGGCTCGCCCTGGAACGCACCGAGGAACGATACCGGGCACTGGTGCAGGACTCCTCGGACGTGGTGGCCGTGATCGACGCCGGTGGCCGGCTCACCCACGTCAGCGCCGCCGTGCGCCGGGTCAGCGGCTGGGACGCCGACGACCTGCTGCACACCGCCTATCTCGATCTGTTCCACCCGGACGACCAGGAGCGGGCCCGCGCCGCCCTGGCCGACGTCGCCGACGCCGGCGCCGACAGCCAGGGGCGCCTCGAACTGCGGGTCGCGCACCGCGACGGCACCTGGCACTGGCACGAGGTCACCCTGCGCAACGCCCTCGACCATCCGGCCGTACGTGGCATCGTCTCGAACCAGCGCGACATCAGCGACCGGCGAGCCCAGCAGGCCCGGCTCGCCCACGCGGCGGCACACGATCCACTGACCGGCCTGCCGAACCGCGCGGAGGTGCTGCGGGTGCTGGAGACGGCGCTCCGGGACGCTGCCGCCGGGCAGGTCGTGGCGCTGTTCTTCATCGACTTGGACGGCTTCAAGGCGGTCAACGACGGTCACGGCCACGCCGCCGGCGACGCGCTCCTGGTGGCCGCCGCCCAACGGCTGCGGGCCGGCCTGCGCGATCAGGACCTGCTGGGCCGGCTCGGCGGAGACGAATTCGCCGCGATCCTGCCCGGGGTCACCGACGCGGCGGACGCCCGAACCCGGGCCGGGCAGCTCATGGCGGACATGGGACTGCCCTTCGCCCTGCCGGGCCGGCTCGTGACCATCGGCGCCAGCGTCGGCGTCGCGACGGGCGGTCCGGAAACCGGCGCGGACGATCTGATGGCCGCCGCCGACACCAGGATGTACGAGGTCAAACGGCACAACCGGGGACGGCGCCGGCACGCTGCGCCGACGGCGTCCTGACCCGTCGGAGGTGAGCCGCGTCCGGCGCGGCGGAGCGGTGTCAGCTCGCACCGATGACGCCGTGCAGCCAGGTGGCGGGTTCCCGCGCCGCGAGGGCGCCGGCCACCGACAGGAGCAGCAGCAGACCTGCGGTCAGGGCCGTGATCACACCAAGTGTGCTGTGCATGAATCTGACGCGGGTGGCGCTCGGGTCACCGGCGAAACGCCGCTTCCAGAAATGGGCGCTCGCCAGGGCGGTTGCCACCATCAGCGGGGCGGAGATCGCCACACCGACCCACAGGTATCGCTCCGCCTCGCCGAGCAATACCGTCAGCGCGGGGGAGCCGGCGTGCGGGCCGGCCGATTCCGCCAGACCTTCGCGCATCTCACCCAAAACCTGTGCGAGCTTTCCGTCGGCGGTTCTACCGGGTAGCAGCGGCAGCAAGGCGATCAACGGTACGACCGCCACCTGGATGTTCACCGACAGCACTCCCACGGCGAGAACCGTCAACACCGTCGCGGCCGTGGCAACCACCGCGTACCCGGCCCGGACCCGCAGGTATCGCCGCCACAGCGCGATGCTGAGCAGGGTGAGGACAATGACCAGCAACGTGCTGATCACCACCTTGATCACATGCCATTGGAACCAGTAGTCGACCAGTGTCGTCAGGCGGGCGGGGAACTCCGGGGCTCCGCTTCGCCAATACTCGACGAGAGCACGGCCGATGGCGTCCCGCCGTACCTCGTCGTTGTTGTAAGCCCCGAAATGGGGTCTCAGGAGGGCGGCGGGACCGAGCACGAATGCTGTCACCAGAACTGCGCCGGCCGCCAGCAGCGACCCGACGACGGAAATCGAATGCAGTCGAATGGTCTTGCGGCCGGAACCCGGTGCTGATTCGGCGGCACCGGTTGTCGTGGTCGATGGGAATCGCATAGGGCGACGCTAGAGAAGGAACCATTCGGAGCGCGATGGCGCAGGAGGTAGCACAACCGGGTGAGGCTGCACTACCTGTGGGGTATAGCTGGCCCTACCCCAGGCCTGCGTGCTCGCCGAGCCGAGGTGGGGTCAGCGGGTGATGCGGATGTCGTCGACGTAGCCGCGGTAGCCGCCGGTCGCGGCGGCCTGGTCGTAACCGATGTCCAGCTGGGCGATCGTCTTGCCGGCGGCGACGGCGCCGAGGGGGACGCTGACCAGGTTCCAGGTGTCGAGGGTGAGTTTGCCGCACTGGTACGCCGGGTGGGCCCGGTTGCCGCGCTGGTCCTTGGCGCCGGAGTCGCGCAGGCTGGTGCGGGCGCCGGTGGCCGGGTTGACCAGGATCAGGTCGATCGCGACGCACGAGCTGTTGGTGCCGGTGGCCAGGCCCCAGCTGGTCGTACTGCTCTGCGGGTAGATCCAGTAGGACAGCCGGGTGGTCGAGGTGATCGGCAGGTCGCCGAAACCGAAGACCCGGGTGTACGCGTACGACGTGCTCGCGCTGGTGTCCTTGCCGGAGTACATCAGCACCCGCCCGCCGGAGTGCGCGCCGGTCGGGCTGGTCCCGTTGAGCAGTTCCGGGCCGGTCAGCGTGCCGGTGATGCCGCCGACGTTGCGCAGGCCGCCGCCGGGCGCCGTGCTGGAGACCGAGTTGGTCCAGGCGTTGCCCGCCTGGAACGTCTCGACCCCGCTGGCGAACAGGTCGCTGGAGTTCCAGCTCGGCTCGGTCTGGTTCGCCGGTTGCAGCACCAGCGCACCGTCGTCGCCCAGGCGCAGTGGCGAGGCGCCGCGGCCTTCGGTGCCGGTGGCCCACAGTGGACGGTCGGCGTAGTCGTAGAGGACCAGGTTGCCGTCCGGCTGGTCGGTGAGCCGGTAGGCCTTTTGGCTGCCCTGCACCCAGACGGCTTTCGCGGTAGTGCCGCGCAGGTCGTACAGAACCAGGTTGCCGTCCGCCTGCATCCAGAGCGTGTACTGACCGTTGGCGGACTTCAGTGCCGCGCCGCGGAACAGGGAGCGGCCCGGGGCGAGCGTGGGCAGCCAGTTCTCGCCGTCGAGCACCGCGCGCAGGTCGCTGTAGATCGGTTCCTTCGGCCGGCCGGCGCTGTCCCGCAGGCCGAAGTGGCACTCGCCGTCGGCCGGGTTCCGCACGCACAGTTCGTTGTCGGCCGCGGTGTCCTGGAAGGAATAGATGAAGAGCGGTCCGGTGTACGGGCGTGAGCGCCACATCCGCACCCCCTCCTCGAGGGCGTCCCGGACCCGCTCCGCGGACTGCGGCTGCCGCGAGCCCTGGGTCGGGAACCCGAACTCGGTGCCCCAGATCTTCTTGTCCGCGTCGCCGTTGCGCACCATCACGTCGCGCAGCGCGGCCAGGCCACCGCAGGTCGGGTCGTCCGGCCCGAACCCGGACCAGTAGCGGTACCAGTTGACCGTGCCGGTGCACGGATCCTGCGCGTACGACGGGAGGTTGCCGCCGCCCCAGTCGGGATACGGGTGGTAGGCGACGGCGTCCATGAACCTGGCCCCGCCGCTGCGGTATCCGTAGTCGAGCCAGTCGATGGCCTCGTTGTCGTTGTAGATGACGCCGTCCTTCTCGTAGGCGTCACCGCCGCCGGAGCCACCGGCCAGCACCGCACAGCCGGGGCAGGCGGCGTGGATCTCGGGGTAGGCGGCCTCGACCAGCTCCCAGTAGCGCTGCATCCGGGCCGTGGTGCTGTTGTCGCCGTAGCTGGCGAACCGTACGTAGTTCGGCTCGTTCCAGATCTCGTACGCCTGCACCTTGGGGCCGAAGTGGGCCACCGTCTGCCGGACGATCGTCGTCCAGGTCTCGTCGTCGGCCGGTAGCCAGTTCGGTTCCTTGCCGCCGTTGGCCCAGCTCGGCGTGTAGTCGAGGATCAGCAGCACGCGTACGCCGCGGGCGTAGGCGGCGTCGACGGTCTGGTCCAGCCGCTGCCAGTTCGGTGCGCCGTCGCTGGTCGGCTGGACCTGGTCCCATTGCAGGTCGAGGCGGATGATCGGCTTCTTGTCGCCGAGGTAGTCGTCCATCGCCGCGATCCGGTCCGGGCGTCCCTCGGTGTCAGCGCCGTCGATGAAACCGACGTCGGCCGAGGTGAAGGCGTACGGGTCGGCGTCCGCCCGGGCCGGCGGGGCGACGCCGATGATCGCGGCCGCCACGACCGGGATGATGCTCCACGCGGAAATCCGCCGCACTGCTACTCCCCCGATGCTGCCCGGACCCCCGCCGGACGACATCGAACCGTATCAAGATGTTGATCGCGGTCGTCGGGAGGAGCGGATCAGGCCGGTTGATGGGTCCAGGCCGGGCGGGGCGCCGGGACGGTCCGATGTGCGCGGCCGGGGCGTAGCGGGTGCCGGGCGGCATGGTGGGCGGCAGCGAGGGCTTCGGTGTGCAGACGGTCGCGGGTCGCGGTGGCTTGCAGGATGTTCTGCCAGGCGGAGTGTTCGGCGGCGGTGGCCTGGCGGTGGCGGTGCCGGCGGTGCTCGGCGACCGCGCGGAGCAGGGCCAACTCCTGGTCGACCGGGTGCAGGCGTGGGTTCCAGCCGTCCCGGGCGGCCATCGCGGCCGGTAGCGCGGAGGCCGGCAGGTCGCCTCGGCGCACCGCCGCGTGCACGCTGCGGTGCAGGAAACGTTCCCGGTCGGTGAACTCGACCGCCGCCTGCGCGGCCGGGGACGCGGTGAACGCCGACGCGGTACGGGCCCGGGTCACCCGCTGCTCGGCCGCCTGCCAGCTCAGCCAGGTGTCGCCGGTGTGCTGTCCGGCCTCGTGCCAGAGTTGCTGCCGATGGCTGAGCGCCTGCTCCGCCCGTACCGCCGCGATCTTTGCCTGGCCGGCGAACCGCACCGCGGCCGCAGCCTCGCGCCGGGCCTGCTCGCGGGCCTCGAGGTGGGCGCGCAGCAGGTCGACGGCGGCCATCGCCAGCTGGCCGGGGCGGTGCACCGACTGCGGATTCGCCAGCAGCATCATGGCCGGAAGCGCGGCCACCATCAGCATCATCCAGATGATCACCAGGGTCGTCGAGTCGGTCAGCAGTGTCTGCGACAGGAGGTTCACCGTCGGGAGTCCTTACGGGAGAGAAACGGAGGCGGACGGCCTCCGGCCGTCGACGCGCTGAGCAAGTACGGCGGATGGTCCGCCTTCGATGCGTGCTTAAACGGCGGTGACGGGCGGCGCGCGGGAGACACCGACCGAAACGGTGTGCTGCGCCGTCAGGACCTGCTCGCGGTCGGTGACCACGATCGCGGCCCGCTGGTCGTCGGCGGCGGAATCGCTGGCCGGCTCGGTGCGGGCTTCGTGCTGCTCCCCGGCGGGGACGACACGGCCGGGCTCCGGCCGGGCGACCGGCGTCACGCCGGCGACGGCCAGCAGGAACGCCAGGAGGACGGGCAGGCAGCGGCGGAACACGCCGCGCGCCTCGTCCTTGATCATGTCGTCCACAGTACGTAGTGAAACGCCCGGCCAGGGGCGACCCGCGAGACCCCACCGGGTGACGTCGGGCGACTGCCGCCCCGGGTCCGGACCCGGGGCGGCCCGGCGCGCCGGGTCAGATTCCGTAGCGGGCGGTCATCGTGGTGACCGCCTCGGCCACGGCCTGGTCGATCGCGGAGCGGGCGGGGGCCCAGTCGGTGAGCAGCAGGGTGGGCCAGAAGACGAAGTTGGAGATCATCCCGAGGAACTGGGTCGCGGCGAGGTCGGGGTCGCCGACCTTCGCGGAGCCGGCCTCGGCGGCGGCGGCCAGGTAGCGGCTGACCGACTCGAAGTACGGCATCTTGCCGCGGCTGAACTGGGCCTCGCCCAGCTCCGGGAAGCGCGGCAGCTCGGCGATGACGATGCGGAACAGCGCGGTCATGCCGGGGCGGGTGAGCAGCTCGACGTACCGGTGACCGATGGTGGTCAGCCCGGAGCGCAGGTCCCCGGCCGACGGCTCCGGGCCGTCGGCGGCCTCGACCTGCCAGGACCCGGTCACGATCGCGTCGAAGAGCGCCGCCTTGGTGGGGAACTGCTTGAACAGGGTGGCCTTCGAGACCCCGGCCGCCTCCGCGATCTTCGCGAGCGAGGTGCCGTCGTAACCGGCGGCCAGGAACAGGCCGGTGGCGGCCTCGATGATGGCCGCGCGCTTCTCTTCCGCGACGCGCCGGTGGTACGCCGAGGGCTCGGTGCTCATGGGCACCAGTATGCCGGATGGCGAGGTGAGTCACTTGACTCACCACTCTTGTCTTCGTATCTTTGGTGGCGAGGTGAGCCGGTCAGCTCACCACTCCACCGCTCGAAGGACTCGCCATGCCACGCTTCACCAACCAGACCGCCCTGATCACCGGCGGCACCGGCGGACTCGGCGAGAGCCACGTCCGGGCCTACCACGCCGAGGGCGCGAACGTCGTCATCGGCAGCACCGCCGGCGGCCTGAGCAAGGCCACGGAAATCGCCGCGGAGCTGGGCGGACGCGCACTCGCGGTGCGGCTCGACGTGGCCCGCGAAGCGGACTGGACGGCCGCCGTCGCCGCGACCGAACAAACCTTCGGCGGGCTGACGATCGTGGTCAACAACGCGGGCGTGCAGAATCCGGCCGCCCCGATCGAGTCGACCGACCTGAGCCTCTGGGAACGCGCGCTCACCGTCAACGTGACCGGGCAGTTCCTCGGGATCAGGGCCGTCACCCCGGCGATGCGGCGGGCCGGCGGCGGGGTGATCGTGAACATCGGCTCGACGATGGCGTACGGCGGCACCGCCCTCTACGCCTCCTACGTCGCCAGCAAGTGGGCGATCCGGGGTCTGACCCTGAGCGCCGCCCTCGAACTGGGCCGGGACAACATCCGGGTCAACGCCATCCACCCCGGGGTCATCTCGACCAGGCTGATCCACGAGCCGGCCGCGCCGGGCGAGCGGCCGATCTCGGACTTCTACGATCCGGCGCCGTTCGCGATCCCCCGCCTCGGCGACCCGGCCGACGTCAGCGCGGCGCTGCTCTACCTCACCTCGCCCGAGGCGTCGTTCGCGACCGGGACCGAGCTGGTGCTCGACGGCGGCCTGCTGCTGGGCCCCGCCCTGCCGGCCGGCATCGGCTGACGCGCATGCCGACCGAGGCCGCCATCCGCCGGGCGCTGGAGCTGACCCCCGCGTCATCGACCCGCGCCCGGATCATCGACATCACCACGATCGGCCGTCGCACCGGCCGCCCCCGCCGGATCGAGATCTTCTTCTACCGGGTGCGCGGGCGGTTCTACCTCAACAGCGGGCTGCTGCGGCCGCCGAGCTGGTACGCGAACCTGCTGGGCAACCCCGATTTCACGGTTCACCTCAAGAACGGTGTCCGGGCCGATCTGCGGGCCCGGGCCCGGCCGGTCACCGACCCGGACGAGCGCCGGGCGGTGTTCACCGAGGTCGTCGCCGACCTCAACCAGCCCAGCAACCCGGGCACCATCGCCCAGCCCACGCACCTGGCCGACTGGCTGCGCGTGAGCCGCCTCGTCGAAATCACCTTCCCCGACCACCAGGTCTGAGGTGAGTCGCTGACCGACCGCGATGCGGGCCCCGGCGACAGGGCCCGCATCAGCAAGATCACCGCGCGGGTACCGGACCGTCCGGCGCGCCGGGCTCAGCGGATTTCGTACCCGGTGACGCTGCCTGCCGATCACCGATGCCGAGCCGGTGACCGTCCACCTGGTGTGGCCGCGGCCGCCCACCCACCCGGCCACCGGCGCCTTCGTCGAGTTCGCCGGCAAGACGATCGCGCCGTAACTCACAGCAGGGAGGTCAGGACGCCTCCGTCGACGCGCATGGCGGAGCCGTTGATCGCGGAGGCGACCGGGCTGGCGAGGAAGGTCACCGCGTTCGCGATCTCGGCCGGTTCGATGAAGCGGCCCAGCAGGGTCGTCTGGTTCATCCCGATGATCGCGGCCTTCATCTGCTCCTCGGGGAGGGACTGCGCGCCGGCCAGCGCCCGGACCGTGCCGGCGACGCCGTCGGAATAGGTCGGGCCGCCCAGCACCGAGTTGACGGTGACCGCGGTGCCCTTGGTGAGCTTCGCCAGGCCGTTGCCGACCGCGAGCATCGCCGCCTTGGAGGTGCCGTAGTGGATCATGTTGGCCGGGATGTTGACGCCCGACTCGCTGCTGACGAAGACGATCCGGCCCCATCCCCGGTCGAGCATGCCCGGCAGGAGCCGGCGGGCCAGCCGGACGCCGCTGAGCACGTTGACCTCGTGGTAGAGCCGCCAGTCGTCGTCGGAGATCAGCGCGAAGTCCTTGAGCTCGAAGAGCCCGACGTTGTTGACCAGGATGTCGACGGCCGGGAGCTGGTCGCACAGCCGGTCGACGTCGCCGGTGACCGCGAAGTCGGCGGGCAGGCCGCTGACCGAGGCGCCGGGCACCTCGCGGCGCAGGGCTGCCACGGCCTCGGTGAGCTTCGCCTGGTCGCGGCCGTTGAGGAGCACGTCGGCGCCCTCACCCGCCAGGGCCTTCGCGGTCGCGTACCCGATGCCTCGGGTGGATCCGCTGATGAATGCCGTCTTACCGCTGAGCCTCAGGTCCATGGGTCCCCCTCGTGATCACCGCCGGCCGTCCGGCGCGCTGATCACCAGGTTGCCGTGCCCCGATGAGCATCCGATGAGCAAGCGGAACGGTCAGACCGGGTGGGGCACGCCGCCCGAGGCCCGGCGGACCGTCGCGATCGCCTCGTCGATCCGGTCGGTCAGGGCGGCGTCGCCGGCCGGGTGGGTGAGGCCGCCGAGGATGTCGTGGGTGAACTGGGCGGCGATCTGCTCGATGGACTGCGGGCCGTCCGGCCGGTACCAGGTCCAGGCGTAGTTGCACATGCCGAAGATGTGCAGCGCGGTCATCCGCGGGTCGCCGGTGTGCAGGACGCCCTGCCGCACCCCGTCGCGCAGGATGCCGACCAGGATCTCGGTGTACGCGACCCGCTGGCCGCGAACGTACTCGGCGACCTCGCCCTCGAAGTACCGGACCAGCTCGCGCAGGCAGGCGAGGCTGGCGGCGCGGTCGTCGCGGTGGGCCTTCAGCAGGGCGTAGATCATGGCGATCAGCCGCCGGACCGGATCGTCGAGCTCGGCCGCGATGAAGTCCGCCTCGGCGAAACGCCGGCCGAAGTACGCTACGTGCAACTCGCCGAGCATCGCTTCCTTGCTGCGGAAGTGGTGGACGATCGTGCCCTTGCTCAGGCCCAGCTCCGCCGCGACGTCGCCCAGGCTGGTGTCGGCGTAACCCCGCTCGGCCACCTGCTCGGCGAACACTCGCAGAATCGCGTCGCGGGAGCTCGCACGGGGAATTCGGCCGGTCACCCGACCACTATACGAAGGTGCACTTGCTGACCGTACGAGCGGTCAGTTAGCGTTCGGGTATCCCCACTGACGCGGATCCCTAGGAGAAGACGTGGACTACGGCGTCACCGCCCTTCCCGGCCTCCCGTCGCGGGTCACGATCTGCGAGGTCGGGCCGCGCGACGGGCTGCAGAACGAGTCCGCCGTCGTGCCCGTCGAGATCAAGGCGGAGTTCGTCGAACGCCTGGTGGCCGCCGGGCACACGATGGTCGAGGTGACCAGTTTCGTGCCGGCCAAATGGGTGCCCCAGCTCGCCGACGCGGAGCAGCTGCTGGAGCGGCTGACGTTCGCCGACGGGGTCCGCTACCCGGTGCTGGTCCCGAACCAGCGTGGGCTGGACCGGGCCCTGGCACTGGGGGTGCGCGACATCGCGGTGTTCGCCAGCGCGACCGAGACGTTCGCCCGGCGCAACCTGAACCGCACCGTCGACGAGTCGCTGACGATGTTCGCCCCGGTCGTCGAGCGGGCCCGTGCTGAGGGTCTGGGCGTCCGGGCGTACGTCTCGATGTGTTTCGGTGATCCCTGGGAGGGCGAGGTGCCGATCGCCCAGGTCGTCGCCGTGGCCCGCCGCTTGATGGAGCTCGGCTGCACGCAGCTCAGCCTGGGCGACACGATCGGCGTCGGCACGCCGGGCCGGGTCGCAGCGCTGCTCGACGCCCTGGTCGCGGACGGTACGCCGGTGGAGCACGTCGCGGTGCACTTCCACGACACGTACGGGCAGGCACTGGCCAACACGCTGGTCGCGCTGCAGCGCGGGGTGACGACCGTGGACGCCTCGGCCGGTGGGCTCGGCGGGTGTCCGTACGCGAAGAGCGCCACCGGCAATCTCGCCACCGAGGACCTGGTCTGGCAGCTGCACGGCCTGGGCATCGAGACCGGTATCGACCTGGGCAAACTCGCCGAGACCAGCCGCTGGATGGCCGGTGTCCTGGGCCGGCCCAGCCCGTCGCGCGCCGTCACCGCGCTCACCGGCGCCTGAACCCCGTGGAGGCAGCAATGACGACCCCGGTACTGGGTACCCGCAGCGGCCCCGGCACGCCGGCGTTCGACCGCAACGCCGAGGCGCACCGGTCCCTGGTCGCCGACCTGAACGCGCAGCTCGCGACGGCTCGGCTGGGCGGGCCGGAGAAGTCCCGGACCCGGCACGTGGACCGCGGCAAGCTGCTGCCCCGGGACCGGGTCGACAGCCTGGTCGACCCGTCGTCGCCGTTCCTCGAGCTGTCCCCGCTGGCCGCGCACGGCCTCTACGACGACCAGGCGCCGGCGGCCGGCATCATCACCGGGGTCGGCCGGGTCGCCGGCCGCGAGTGCGTGATCGTCGCGAACGACGCCACGGTCAAGGGCGGCACCTACTACCCGCTGACGGTCAAGAAGCATCTGCGGGCGCAGGAGGTGGCGCTGCACAACCGGCTGCCCTGCATCTACCTGGTCGACTCGGGCGGTGCCTACCTGCCCCGGCAGGACGAGGTGTTCCCGGACCGGGAGCACTTCGGGCGGATCTTCTACAACCAGGCGCAGATGTCCGCGCGGGCGATCCCGCAGATCGCGGCGGTGCTGGGGTCGTGCACGGCCGGCGGCGCCTACGTGCCGGCCATGTCCGACGAGGCGGTGATCGTGCGCAACCAGGGCACCATCTTCCTCGGCGGGCCGCCGCTGGTGAAGGCGGCGACCGGGGAGATCGTGACCGCGGAGGACCTGGGCGGCGGGGACCTGCACGCCAAGGTGTCCGGCGTGGTGGACCATCTCGCCGACGACGACGCCGACGCGCTGCGCATCGTCCGGTCGATCGTGTCGACCCTGGCCCCGCGCACGCCCGCGCCCTGGCCGCGGATCCCCACCGAGGAGCCGGCGGTCGATCCGGGCGAGCTCTACGGGGTGGTGCCGACGGATCCGCGTACGCCGTACGACGTCCGCGAGGTGATCGCCCGGATCGTCGACGGCTCCCGGTTCGCCGAGTTCAAGCCGGACTACGGCGACACGCTGGTCACCGGGTTCGCCCACCTGCACGGCCATCCGGTGGGCATCGTGGCCAACAACGGCGTGCTGTTCGCCGAGTCGGCGCTCAAGGGCGCGCACTTCATCGAGCTGTGCGACCAGCGCGGGATCCCGCTGGTGTTCCTGCAGAACATCACCGGGTTCATGGTCGGCCGGGAGTACGAGGCCGGCGGCATCGCCAAGCACGGCGCGAAGCTGGTCACCGCGGTGGCGACCACCCGGGTGCCCAAGCTGACGGTGGTGATCGGCGGCTCGTTCGGCGCCGGGAACTACGCGATGTGCGGCCGGGCGTACTCGCCCCGGTTCCTGTTCATGTGGCCGAACGCCCGGATCTCGGTGATGGGCGGCGAGCAGGCGGCGACCGTGCTGGGCACGGTCGGCAGCGCCAACGACCCGGACGCGATCCGCGCCCAGTACGAGACCCAGGGCCACCCCTACTACTCCACCGCCCGGATCTGGGACGACGGGGTGATCGACCCGGCCGACACCCGGACCGTGCTCGGCCTGTCGCTGTCCATCGCCGCCAATGCCCCGCTCGCCGAGCCCGGCTTCGGCGTCTTCCGGATGTGAGGACCATGAAGCCGGATGTGATGAGGGACGTGAGCGAGATGTTCTCCACCGTGCTGGTCGCCAACCGTGGCGAGATCGCGGTCCGCGTCATCCGGACCCTGCGCCGGCTCGGGATCCGCGCGGTCGCGGTGTACTCCGACGCCGACGCGCGGGCCCCGCACGTGACCGCGGCCGACGTCGCGGTCCGGCTCGGGCCGGCCGCCGCGACCGCGTCGTACCTGTCCATCGAGGCGGTGCTGGCCGCGGCGCGGGCGACCGGGGCGCAGGCGATCCACCCCGGGTACGGGTTCCTCAGCGAGAACACCGCGTTCGCCGCCGCGTGCGAGGCCGCCGGGATCACCTTCATCGGCCCGCCCGCCCCGGCCATCGAGGCGATGGGCGACAAGATCCGGGCCAAGCAGACCGTGGCCAAGGCCGGTGTCCCGGTCGTGCCCGGCTCCGACGGCAGCGGCCTGTCCGACGACGACCTGATCGCCGCCGTCCACGAGACCGGCCTGCCGGTGCTGCTCAAGCCGTCGGCCGGCGGCGGCGGCAAGGGCATGCGCGAGGTCCACGACGCCGGCGACCTGCGCGCGGTGATCGCGAGCGCGCGCCGGGAGGCGCGGAGCTCGTTCGGCGACGACACCCTGCTGGTCGAGCGGCTGATCACCACGCCCCGGCACATCGAGATCCAGGTGCTGGCCGACGGGCACGGCAATGTGGTGCACCTCGGCGAGCGGGAGTGCTCGCTGCAGCGCCGGCACCAGAAGATCGTCGAGGAGGCGCCGTCGCCGCTGCTCACCGCGGAGCGCCGGGCCGCGATGGGGGCGGCGGCCTGCGAGGCCGCCCGCAGCGTCGGCTACGTCGGCGCCGGCACGGTCGAGTTCATCGTGGCCGGTGACCGGCCCGACGACTGGTTCTTCATGGAGATGAACACCCGGCTGCAGGTCGAGCACCCGGTCACCGAGGAGGTGTACGGCGTCGACCTGGTCGAGATGCAGCTGCGCGTCGCGGCCGGCGAGCCGGCGCCCTGGCCGGCCGCGCTGCTCCCCCGCGGCCATGCGATCGAGGTGCGGGTGTACGCCGAGGACCCCGCGGCCGGCTTCCTGCCCACCGGCGGCCGCATCCTGACCCTGCGCGAGCCGCACGGCCTGCCCGGGGTGCGGGTCGACTCGGGGATCGCCGAGGGCGGCCTGGTCGGCTCGGACTACGACCCGATGCTGTCGAAGATCATCGCGTACGGCGGGGACCGGGCCGAGGCCCTGCGCCGCCTGGACGCCGCCCTGAGCCGGACCGTCCTGCTCGGACTGGGCACGAACATCGGCTTCCTGCGTGCCCTGCTGGCCGACCCGGACGTACGCGCCGGGAACCTCGACACCGGCCTGGTCGGGCGCCGCCTCGACACCCTCACCGAGAACCGGCCGCCGGCCGACGTGATCGGCGCCGCGATCGGCACCGCCCTGCTCGACCTGGAACCCCCGGCCGGATCGGGGCGGGTCGTCGACCCGTTCGACATCCCCGGCGGATGGCGGCCGGGCGGCCGGGCGTGGACGACCCACCGGCTGGTCATCGACGGGAACCCGCCGGTCGAGGTCCGCTCGCGCGGGCGCGCGGCCGACGCCGAGATCACCGTCGACGGCGGGCCGCCGATCCGGATCAGCACCGGTCCGGACGGCCGGCACAGCCAGGACGGGACCACCCGGATGTACGCGATCGCCCGCGACCCGGCCGGGATCCTCTGGATCGGCCGCGACGGCCAGGCCTGGGCGGTCCGCCGGCAGGAGGCCCTCGACGCCGCCGGCGGTCCCGCGGCCGCGGCCGGCGGGCCGGTCCGCTCGCCGATGCCGGGCACCGTGACCGTCGTCGCGGTCGCCGAGGGCGACCACGTCACGGCCGGTCAGACGGTCGCCGTCGTGGAGGCCATGAAGATGGAGCACACCCTCACCGCACCGGTCGACGGCACCGTCCGCGAGCTGCACGCCCGCGTCGGCGCGACCGTCGCCAAAGACACCGTCCTGTTGATCATCGAGGGAGCCAGCGATGGATCTTGAACTTTCCGACGAGCACGCCGCGCTCCGCGCGACGGTCGAGGACTTCGCGCAGAAGGAGGTCGCCCCGGTCATCGGGGACTTCTACGAACGCGGGGCGTTCCCCTACGACCTGGTCCGCAAGATGGGGGCGATGGGCCTGTTCGGCCTGCCGTTCCCGGAGGAGCACGGCGGGATGGGCGGCGACTACTTCGCGCTGTGCCTGGCCTTGGAGGAGCTCGCCCGCGTCGACTCGTCGGTCGCCGTCACCCTGGAGGCCGGCGTCTCCCTCGGCGCCATGCCGATCTTCCGCTTCGGCACCGACGAGCAGAAGGCCGCCTGGCTGCCGCAGCTCGCCGCGGGTGAGCGGCTCGGCGCCTTCGGCCTGACCGAGGCCGGCGGCGGCAGCGACGCGAGCGCCACCCGCACCACCGCCCGGGTGGAGGACGGCGAGTGGGTGATCAACGGCTCCAAGTGCTTCATCACCAACTCCGGCACGGACATCACCGCGCTGGTCACGGTCACCGCGGTGACCGGGGAGCGGGACGGCCGCAAGCAGATCTCCGCGATCATCGTCCCGTCCGGCACGCCCGGGTTCACGGTCAGCGAGAAGTACTCCAAGGTCGGCTGGGCCGCGTCGGACACCCGCGAGCTCGCCTTCGACGACGTACGCGTGCCGGTCGCGAACCTGCTCGGCGAACAGGGCCGCGGTTACGCCCAGTTCCTGTCCATTCTCGACGAGGGCCGGGTCGCCTTCGCCGCACTCGCGGTCGGGCTCGCCCAGGGCTGCGTCGACGAGTCGGTCCGCTATGCCCGCGAGCGGCAGGCCTTCGGTCACCACCTCGGTCACTATCAGGCCATTCAATTCAAGATCGCCGACATGGAGGTACGGGCCCACACCGCCCGGATGGCGTACTACGCGGCAGCGGCGAAGATGCTCGCCGGCAAACCGTTCAAGAAGGAGGCCTCGATCGCGAAACTCGCCGCCTCCAACGCCGCCATGGACAACGCCCGCGACGCCACCCAGATCTTCGGCGGCTACGGCTTCATGAACGACTACCCGGTGGGCCGCTTCTACCGCGACGCCAAGATCCTCGAGATCGGCGAGGGCACCTCCGAGGTCCAGCGCATGCTGATCGCCCGCCACCTCGGCCTCGTGGCGACCGCGGCATAGGCCGGCCCGCCCAGTAAAAATCCACCTGATGTCCAGTGGGTGCGCCTAATTTCAGCGGCGAGGGTCACCTTCGTCGAGGGAGAAGTGAGGCGGACAGCATGCCGGAGTCAGCGATCAGCAACGACACGAACCACCGCGCCGCCGGGCCGGTCGGGCTGGCCTGGCCGCCCGACCGATCCGGGGAGCCGGCCGGGGGCGCCGAGCCGGCCCGCTACACCGGCCGCCACCGCCGCCGGTCGGGCGCGGACACCGTCGAGGCGACACCCGCACGGGCCTAGGTGTCGCCGAGGGTGGCCAGGAACTCGTCGGCGCGGTGGGCGAACAGATGGGCCTCGCGGTCGGCGGACAGCCGGCGCGCCCGCTCGGCGGCCGCCCGGACCACCGCGACCGGCTCGCCCCGGGCGTGCAGCAGCCGGGCCCGGAACAGCAGGAGCAGACCCTCCGGGTAGCGCTGGCCGTGGGCGGCGAGGAAGTGGTCGGCCCGGTCGAGGGCGGCGCCGGCCTCGTCCAGGGCGCCGGCCGCCAGCCGCATCTCGGCGAGCAGGCCGAACCAGGTGGCCACGCACGAGCGGGGCGGGTCGAGCAGCATGGTGGCGATGACGCGCTCGGCCTCGGCCGCCGCGCCGGCCGGGTCGTGGCCGGTCACGGCGAGCGCCCAGCAGCGGGCCAGCCGCTGGTAGGTGCCGAGGAAGGCGAAGCTGAACTCGGGGTCGACGGCGATCCCGCGCCGCGCGGCCCGCAGCGCCCGGTCCGGCTCGCCGGTCAGCGCGGCGATCCGGACGGCGAAGGTCGCCCACACCGTGATCACGTACGGGTCGTCCCCCGCCGCGTCCTCCAGCGCGTCGACCGCCGCCCACGCCGCCGGGACGTCGCCGTGCAACGCGGTCGTCTCGGCCAGCATCCCGGCCGAGAGCAGCTGCAGGTCGTGCCGGAGCGGGTCCTCCCCGCGCGGGGCGAGGTCGCGGCCGGAGCGGCTCAGGTACCGGAACGCCGCGCCGATGTTGCCGACCGCCCACTGGTGGATGCCCCAGGCGTGCACGCCGTACTCGCGCAGGACCGGGTCGTCGGACGCCTCGCCACGCTCCAGCATCTGGCGGGCCAGCGGGCCGCTGCGGTCGAGCTCGATCGCCTGGGCGTGCGCGGCCCAGCGCGAGAACAGGAAGTCGGTGGCCTGCCGGTCCCGGCCCAGCTCCCGGGCCAATTGCTCGGCCCGGGTCATCAGGTCCAGCGCGGCCGAGCCGTACATCGACCGCATCCCGACGATCGTGGTGAGCTCCAGCAGGGCGGACAGCTCCCACTCGGCCAGTCCGGCGGTCCGCGCGACCTGCGCGGCGGATCGCAGGTGCCGCTCGGCCGCCTCGAACGCGGACTTGACGGCCGCCCGGCGACCGGCGTGCACCAGCGCCTCCGCGGTGTGCGCCGGATCAGCCAGCGGCCCGGCCGCCCACAGGTGGTAGGCGCGGCGTTCGGCGACCGACTCGCCACTCGGGTCGAGGCTGCGCAGCGCGTCCGCGACCCGCAGGTGCAGCGGTTTGGCCCGGCCCGGCGGGGTGGTCTCGGCGACCGCCTCGCGGACCAGGTCGTGAGCGAAGCGGAACCGGAACGGATCCTCCGGCCGGGGTTCGAGCAGGCCCAGCGCGCCGACCGGTTCGAGAAGCTCGAGGCAGGTCTCGACGTCGATGCCGGCGATCTCGGCGAGCAGCGCGACGTCCACGTCCCGGCCCACGAGCGCGGCGATCCGCAGCAGCTCACGGGCCTCGTGGCCGATTCCGGACATCCGGTCGAGCACCACGTCACGCACGGTGGAGGGCACGCCGGCCGCCGACGCGGCGTCGCCACCGTCGGCGATCATTCGGGACACTTCAAGGACAAAAAACGCATTTCCCGCCGTACGGGAATGAATGCTCTTGATCGTGTCCTCATCCGGAATGCGGCCGGCCTCGCGACGCACCAGATCCGTCACCGCGGCCAGATCCAGCGGCCCGAGCCGGATCCGGCGGTGACCGGGCACCCGGCTGGCCGCCGCCAGCATCCGGGACAGCTCGGACGTCGGCGCCGGAGCCCGGTCCCGCAGCGCGCCGACCACCACGACGCCGGCCGGGAGGCGGGCCGTCAGGTGACCGAAAAGGTCCATCGAACCGACGTCCGCCCACTGCAGGTCGTCGATCACCAGCAGCGTCGGCCGCTCCGCCGCGGCCTGCCCGACCAGCGCGAGGACCTGCTCGAACAGCCGGAACTGGGCGCCGCTGTCGGGCAGCACCGGCGCTTCGGGGACGTCGTGGGCGTGCGGCTTCACCAGCCGGCCGAGTCCGCCGGCGAGCCACTCCTCACGCGCCGCCGGCGACAGCCCGTCGAGGATCGTGCCGATCGCCTGCACCCACGGCCACATCGACGGGGTCCCGTCGCCGTCCGTGCAGGAGCTCCAGACGACCAGCGCGCCGCGCCGGCCGGCCTCGGCGGCGACCTCCGCCAGCAGGCGGGTCTTGCCCACCCCCGGCTCGCCCTCGACCAGGCCCAGTCCGGTGCCGCCGGCGAAGGCGGACGCCACCGTGTGCCGCAGCATCGCCATCTCCTCGGCCCGCCCGACCAGGCCGTGCGCCGCGTCGACCGGGTCCGCCGGCACCGGCGGCGCGATCGTGGCGGCCGGGGCGGAAACCGGGGCCAGGACCCGCCGGTGGGCGTCGCGCAGGGCCGGGCCGGGGTCGACGCCGAGCTCCGCGGCCAGCCGGATCCGCACCTCGCGGTACACCGACAGCGCCTCGGACCGGTGCCCGGCCGCGCCCAGGGTGACGATCAGGGCGGCCTGCACCGGCTCGTGCAACGGCGCCGTCGACGCGGCCAGGCGCAGCGCCGGCAACGCGGTCGCCGGCCGGCACTGCCGCACCGCCAGCGCGGCGGTCGCCACGCACGCGTCGTGGAACTCGCCGTCCAGCGCGCCGAAGGCGGCCATCGCGGCCGGGCCGTGCGGCAGCCCGTGACCGGCCGGGCCGCGCCAGAGCCCGACCGCCGCCAGGTAGTGCTCCAGCGCTGTCCCGGGAGCCGGCTCGGCGCGGGCCGTGGCGACCAGCTCGCGGAAGGTGCGCAGGTCCAGCCCGGCGGAACCGGCCGTGAACAGGTAACCGTTGCCGCGGCGGAGCAGGTACGCGCCGGCGTCGCGGGCCGGGAGGTCGGGCTCGAACAGCCGGCGGAGCGTGCCGACGTACTTCTGGATGACGTTCACCGCGCTGGCCGGCGCGTCCTCGCCCCAGATCAGGTCGATCAGCTCGGCCACGCTCACCGGCTGACCGGCCCGGGCCAGCAACAGCGCCAGCAGGAGCGACTGCTGCTGCGGGCCCGGGTCCACTTCGGACCCGTCGCGCCAGAGCCGGAGCGGCCCGAGGATCTCCAGGCGCAGGGCGGGAGCCATCCCGGGACCACCTCCGAAGCCGACGGCGTTGCTCGATCGGGCATCGCTGCCGGACTGCGGGGAAGGGTTCCGCAGCTGATTGACCGGCGTAGCCTACCTGCCCGGTCGGCTTCGCACGCTGCCCGATCGGGCAGTCCCGCCGGTCGGGACCACCGGATGTCAGTCCGAGTTCAGTGGATCGTCAGTGCCCGGTTCCTATCCTGTCCCGATGTCAGACCCACGCCGGATCCCGGTCGCCGTGCACAGCGCGGATCCGCTGATCCACGCCGGCCTGACCTGCCTCCTGCGGGACAGCCCGGGGATCGACCTGCGGGCCGCGGACGACGATCGGGTCGCGGTCGTGGTGGTCGTCGCCGATCGGCTCGGGGGCCCGGTGCTCACCGATCTGCGCGCCTGGTGTCGTACCCGAAAGGTGGTGTTGATCGTCTCGGGGTTGAGCGAGGCACAGCTGCTCAGCGTGCTGGAGAGCGGAGTCTCGACCGTCCTGTTCCGGCACCGGGTCACCGCGGAACGGTTGTCCGACATGGTCCGCGCGGCGGCCCGCGACGACCGGGATCTGCCCGGCGAGGCGGTGGGTCAACTGGTCGACGCGGTGCTGCGGCTGCGCCGGGAAGCCCCCGGCGACCAGGGTCCGATGACCGAGCGGGAGCTGGACGTGCTGCGGCTGCTGGCCGACGGCCTGGACACCCGGGAGATCGGCGGGCGGCTCGGCTGCTCGGACCGCACCGTCAAGAACGTGCTGCACGGCATCACGGTCCGATTCCGATCACGGAACCGGACCCACGCCGTCGCGCATGCCCTGCGCCAGGGGTACCTATGAGGCCGGGGCCAGGAGGGCCTGGCGCAGCTGGGATCGCGACATGATGCCGAGCTTCAGGAACACCTTGCGCAGGTGGTACTGGACCGTCCGCGGGCTGATGAACAGCCGGGCGCCGATCTCCGGGTTGGTCAGGCCGTCCCCGGCCAGCCTCGCGATCTGCGCCTCCTGCGCGGTCAGCTCGGCCCGCTGCTCCTCGGCGGCCCGGGCCCCGGCGTCGCCGGTGGCGGACAGCTCGCGCGCCGCCCGGCCGGCGAAGGCGGCGGCGCCCAGGGTCCGGAAACTCTGGTGCGCCTCGCGCAGGTGCCGGCGGGCGTCGCCGCGGCGGCCCCGCCGGCGCAGCCACTCGCCGAACATCAGGTGCGAGCGGGCCAGTTCGAGGCGGCCGCGGGTCTCGCCGAGGTGCCGGACCGACTCGCGGAAGTGGTGCTCGGCGTCGTCGCCGGCGAGCAGCGCCAGGCTGCGTTCGTGCAGGCCGGACAGCCACGGGCCGGGTCCGCAGGCCAGGCGTTCGGCCAGCCGGTCGCGGACGTCGCGCAGGTCGTCGGTGGCGCCGGTGCGGGCGGCCGCGTCCATCAGCTCGGCGGCCACCGCCGGGCCGAGCGGGATCTGGTCGGCCCGGAACACCCGTCGCGCCGCCGGGAGTGCCACGTCGAACCGGCCGAGCCCGTTCGCCAGCAGCGCGTCGGCGTAGTCGGCGCAGAACCCGAACGCGCCGCGCCCGGCCGCGATCGACGCGCGCACCTGACCGCCGAGCTCGCGGGTCCGGGCCTCCTCGCCGCGCCACGCGCTGACGATGAGCTCGGTGTGCGCGTTCGACCGGCCGGTGGTCACCGCCGCGACCGAGTTCGCCTCGCCGAGCAGGGCTTCGGCCGCGAAGAAGTCGCCCTCGTAGACGCGCTGGTAGGCGGCGAAATTCAGGGCCGCCGGAAGTACGCCGAGGGCACCGTCCCGCCGGCAGGCCGCGACCTGCCGGGCGACCAGGACTCCCCACGCCCGTTCGTCCATCAGTTCCGCGGGCAGCATCAGGATCAGCCGGAACGCGCCGAACGCCGACCAGCGGTCCGACGGCCGGGCCGCGACCAGGGCCTGCACGGCCTGGCGCAGCACCGGCGCGGCGGCCGGGTAGCCGACCGTGACCCGCCGGTGCAGGCCGCGTAGCAGCAGGTCGGTGACGGTCGGTGGATCGGCCGGCCGGTCGGCGAGCTCGGCCACCGCGGCGGCCGTCCGGGCGATCAGCGCGTCGTCGGGCTCCGCGTCGGACAGCGCCCCGACCAGCGCTTCCAGACCCGCTTCGACGGCCGCTGCCCGGTTGGTGGCCCGGAATCCCGCGGCGGCCTTCAGGAGCAGGCCGACGCCTTCCGCACGCCGGTACTGCTCCAGCCCGACCAGTCCGCGGATCCGCAGGATCCGGGCGAGGTCCTCGTCGCCGAGGAGCGCCGAGCCGGCCGACTCCACCAGGCCGAGGGCGGTTTCCAGGGACCCCGAGTCCCGCGTCGCCTCGGCCGCGGCGAGCAGGCGGCGGACCCGGGCCCGCATGTCGACGGTGAGCGCGGCCGACCGTTCCAGGAACGCGGCCGACGCGGCCAGCCCGCCCCGGGAACGGGCCTGATCCGCGGATCGCTCCAGCTCGTCGGCGGTCACCTCGTCCGGGCCGGTCGCGGCGTACGCCCGATGCCAGGCCCGGCGGTCCGGGGCCGAACCCGGGTCGGTGACCGCGCCCAGGGCGTCGTGGGCCTCGCGGCGCTGGGCCAGGCTCGCGGCGCGGTAGACGGCGGTCCGGGCCAGCGGATGCCGGAACTCGACCCGGGCGCCGATCATGACCAGGCCGCACGCGAGAGCGTCGGTGGCCGCCGTCAGCTCCAGGCCGAGGCGGGCCGCGGCCGCCCACAACGTCGTCGCGTCGCCGACCGGTTCGGCCGCGGCGAGCAGCAGGAACTGCCGCGCGGGCGGGTTCAGGGCGGCGAGCCGGTCCCGGTAGCCGGCCTCGGCGCCGCGCGGCAGCGGCATCGCGCCGGGGAACCGGAAGCCGCCGGCCAGCGCGGCCGGCCCGACGCCGCGCGGCAGGTCGAGCAGCGCCGACGGGTTTCCCCTGGTCTCGGCCACGATCTGGTGCCGGACGCTCGGGTCCAGCGGGCCGGTCAGCGCCGAGTCGAGCAGTTCCCCGGCGTGCCGGGCGGACAGCCCGGACACGGTGAGCGCCGGCAGCCCGTCCAGCTCGGCGGTGCCGCCGGCCGACGCGAACACGAAACCGGCCGCCCCGGCCGACATCCGCCGGGCCACGAACGACAGGGCCAGCACGGTCGGCCGGTCCAGCCACTGCTCGTCGTCGACCAGGCAGAGCACCGGTCCCGGCTGGGCCAGGTCGCCGACCAGGTTGAGGACGGCCAGGGCGACCACGTACCGGTCCGGGCGGGCACCGTCCTCGATGCCGAACGCGACCCGCAGGGCGGTGCGACGCGGGGCCGGGAGCCCGTCGATGCGCTCGATCATCGAGCCGAACATCTGGTGCAGGCCGGCGAAGGGCAGCTCCGATTCGGCCCGGATGCCGGTGGCTCGCAGGACCCGTACGTCATCGGCCTTGTTCGTCAGGTGCTCCAACAGGGCGCTCTTGCCGATGCCGGGTTCGCCGAGCAGGACCAGCGCGCGGCTGTGACCGGCCCGCACCGACCCGATCAGCTCGTCGAGCGCGCGGCACTCGTCATCGCGGCCGATCAACGCGACCGGTCTGTCGGCATCGGTGTTCACAACGGGCCCCCGGCTGTCGGTGATCAACGTTCCGGCATCCGTCCCCGGATGCTGACCGCAGTCTGCGGAATGCGACTGAACAATCACTTCAACCGCACTGACCTCGCCTCTTCAGCCGGACTGAGGCGACGCCGGCCACCGGCCAGTGTGGTCGGCCGGCCTGGCCGGTCCGCGGCGCAAGCCGTTCCCCTGTCGTCCACTGCCGACCAGTATCAGCCTCACCGCGATCAGGGGGAGAACACATGTCCGCAGCACGCCGTACCGGTCCGCCCGGCCCGCGTTTCCAGATCCTCGGTCCGCTCCGGTTGTGGCGGGACGGCGCCGAACTGGAGACCGGGCCGCCGCAGCAGGCCCACGTGCTGGCGCTGCTGCTCGCCGCGGCCGGCCGACCGGTCAGCACGAACGACCTGGTGGACCTGATCTGGGGTGAGGACGCGCCGGCCAGCGCGCTCAACATCCTGCACAAGTACATCGGCACGCTGCGGCGGCTGCTGGAGCCCGGGCTGTCCCCGCGGGCGTCCGGCTCGTACCTGCTGCGCCGTGGCACCGGGTACCTGATCGCGGCCGGTCCGGACGCTCTGGACCTGGCCCGGTTCCGCACCCTGACCCGGGCCGCGCACGCCGGTCGCGGGGCCGGGAACCCGGCCGACGCGCTGGACCACTACGTCGAGGCGATCCGGCTCTGGCACGGCTCCACCGGGGACGCGCTGATCCGGGGAGCGGCCGGCGCGCCCATCGCCACCGGCCTGGACGGGGAGTTCTACGCCGCGTGCGCCGCCGCCGCCGAGCTCGCCGCCACGCTCGGGCAGGCCGCCCGGGTGCTGCCGGCGCTGCGGCTGGCCGCGTCGATGGCTCCGCTGCACGAGCAGGTCCAGGCGAGCCTGATCACCGCGCTGGCCGCGGACGGACAGCAGGCGGCGGCGCTCGCGACGTTCCGGGCGGTCCGCGACCGCCTGGCCGAGGAGCTCGGCATCGACCCCGGGCCGGCGCTGCGGGACGCGCAGCGGCAGGTCCTCGAACGGAGCGTGGTCCCGGCCGGGGCCGCCGCGCCGCCGGCTCAGCTTCCGCCCGGCCTGCGGACCTTCGTCGGCCGGACGAGCGAGCTGGTCACGCTGGCCGAGCTGCTCGCCCGGCCGCGAACCGGGCCGCTGGTGGTGGCTCTGCACGGGATGGGCGGGGTCGGGAAGTCGGCACTGACCCTCCGCTTCGCGCATCAGGTCGCCGAGGAGTTCCCCGACGGTCACCTCTACCTCGACCTCCGCGGGAACACCGAACCGCTGACCGCGGGCGAGGCTCTGCACGGGCTGTCGACCTCATTCGGCGTACCGGCGAACGTCCCGGCGACGACCGGGGCGTACCGCAGCCTGATCGCCGGCCGGCGTCTCCTGATCGTGCTCGACAACGCCGAGGACGAGGCGCAGGTCCGCCCGCTGCTGCCGAACTCGCCGCGGTGCCTGGTGCTGGTCTCCGGCCGGACACCGCTGATCGGTCTGGCCGCGCTGGACGGCGCCCACCTGATGCACGTCGACCTGCCGGACGCGGCTTCGGCCGGGGCGCTGTTCCGCCGGCGCCTCGACCGGCCCGCCGAGGCCCGCGTCGTCGACGAGATCGTCGACCTGTGCGGGCGTCTGCCGCTGGCGCTGGCCACCCTGGCCGGGCGGTTGAGTGCCCGGCCGCGGCTGTCGCCGGCCGCCGTCGCCACCGAGCTGCGGCACGGGCCGCACCGGCTCGCCGCGTTTCCGAGCGGGCCCGGGATGACCGATCCGCGGAGCACGTTCACCTGGTCGTACCAGCGGCTGAGCCCGGCCGCGGCCCGGCTGTTCCGGCTGTTCGCCCTGACCCCGGCGCCGGCCGTCACCCTGGCCGCCTGCGCGAGTCTCGGCGGCGAGCGGCCGTCGGTCATCCGCCCGCTGCTGCGCGAACTCGTCGAGGCCGGCCTGCTCGACGAGGACGACCACGGCGGCTACTCGGCGCATGTCCTGGTCCGGGCGTGCGGCGAGGAACTGCTGCTGGCCGGCGAGCCGGCCGCGGACCGGGCCACGGCGGCGACCCGGCTGCTCCAGCACTACCTGGGCAGCTGCTTCCGGGTGCTCTCGCTGCTGGCCCCGCCGCCGGCCCGGGTCGTCCCGGATCCGCCGCTCCCCGGCGTCGTCCCGGAGCACCCGGCCTCGGCGGCCGAGGCGCGGCAGTGGTTCGAGAGCCACCGGGAGGTCCTGTGCGCGGCCGTCCGGCTCGCGGCACGGGCCGGGGCCGGGGTCGCCGCGTGGCAGCTCGCGCAGGTCCTCGGGCCGCTGCTGCGGATGAGCGGGCGGTTCGACGACTGGCAGGAGGTCGTGCGGGTCTCGCTGGACGCGGCCCGCGCGGCCGGTGACCGGATCGGCGAGGCGCACGTGCTGCGCGGCCTGGCCGGCACCCGCCCGGCCCTCGGCGAGTACCGGCCGACCGGCACCTGACTCAGGGGCTCAGCGCGAGCAGCTCCGCGGCGTACGCCCGGACCAGCACGTGCCAGGCGATGACGCCGTGCGGTCCGACGCAGATCAGCGCCGCCTCGGCCAGCTCCTCCACCTCGGCCCGGGTGCGCTCCGGGTCCTGCCCGGCCAGGCGGACCCAGGTCTCGGCGGTGATGCCGGGCCCCGGCGCCGCCGACAGCAGGCGGAACAACCGGGCCGCTCCCGGGCTCAGCTGCCGGTAGGACCAGGCGAACGCGCCGCGCGGATCGGCGCCGCCGCGCTCGGTGAACGCGTCGAGACGCCGGGCGCCGTCGCGCAGGTCGGCGGCGACCGTGGCCGGTGACAGCTGCGGGCGCGCCCCGAGCCGGGCGGCCAGGATCGCGAGGGCCAGCGGCAGCCGCCCGCACAGCTCGATGATCTCGTCGAGGCGGGCCTGGTCGCCGAACCGGCGGCCGGTGGCGGCGAGCCGGACCCGGAACAACTCGCGGGCCTCGGGCAGCTCCGGCAGGCGGGCGTGGAACAGCCGGGCGCCGGCCGACACGGCCAGGCCGGTCAGCGCCCGCCGGCTGGTGATCAGCACCAGACTCCCGGCCGAGTTCGGCAACAGCGGGCGCACCTGGGGCGGGTCGTACGCGTTGTCGAGCAGGATCAGGATGTCCAGCCCCGCGGTCAGGCTGCGGTACATGCCGACCAGCGCGTCGAACGTGTCCGGCACGTCGGGCGCGCGGGCGCCCAGCCCGTGCAGCAGCGCGCGCAGCGCCGCCCCGGCCGACAGGCTCCCCTCCCCCAGGTGTCCCTGCAGGTCGAGGTGGAGCTGACCGGCCGTGAAGTCCGCCGCCACCCGGTGCGCGAAGTGCGTGACCAGGGTGGACTTGCCGACCCCGGCCATCCCGTCGACGGCGATCACCAGCGGACCGGTGCGCCGGCCGTCGCGCGTCCCGGCCGCCAGTTCGAGCAGCCGGCTCAGCTCGGTCTCGCGCCCGGCGAACAGCGGCTGATCGGGCGGCAGCTGCGCCGGGCGCACCGGGCGGGGCGGGGCGGCGGCCGACGCTGGGACGGCCGGGTCGGCGTCCCGGGTCAGCACGTGCCGCTGGGCCGCGGTCAGCTCCGGTCCGGGCTCGACGCCGAGCTCGGCGACGAGCCGGTCGCGCATCTGCCGGTACCGCGCCAGCGCCTCGGCCCGGTGCCCGGCCGCGGCGAGCGTCGTGACCAGGCCGGCGTGCAGCGGCTCGCTGAGCGGAGCCATCTCGGTGGCCAGCCGGAGCGGGGCGAGCAGCTCGGCCGGGCGGCCGGTGCGGACCGCGAGCCGGGCCGCCGCGACGACCGCGTCGAAGAACTCGCCGTCGATGCCGGCGAAGGCGGTCGCGGCGGTCGCGTTGTCGGCCAGGCCGTCGCCGGCCGGCCCGCGGACCAGGCGGGCCGCTTCGGCGTAACGGTCGACCGCCTGGTCCGGGCGGCCGCCGGCCAGGCTGGACCGGGCCTCGGCGACCAGGCGGCGGAACTCCAGCAGGTCGAGCATCCCGGGGACGGCCAGGAACCGGTAGCCGGTACCGTGCCGGGCCAGGAACGACCCGGGGGCGCGCAACGGCAGGCCGGGTTCCAGCAGGCGGCGCAGGGCGCCGACGTACTTGTGCACGACGTTGACCGCGCTGGCCGGGCCCTCGTTCCCCCAGATCAGGCCGACCAGGTCGGTCATCCCGATCGGCTGACCGGCCCGGGCCAGCAGCAGGGCCAGCAGGCAGCGTTGCTGGCGCGGGCCGCCGTCCAGCTCGGCGTCGTCGCGCCAGAGCCGCAACGAGCCCATCAGCTCCACACGCAGTCGTGTCACGTCCGGGGCACCCTTATCAACATCGGTCAGGTCGCGGTGGCGCCGGGCACGGGGGTCCGCGGCGCCACCGCTCCCGTCCCCGCCGCCGACGGGGGTGGACGGCGGGGAGTTCCTGGTGGACGGTCAGGCGGCGACGCAGCTGGCCCGGACCGCGCCGCCCGCGACGTGCGGGTCGGAGACCGGATAGCCGTACGGGGAACCCCGGTTTGTGATCTTGATGCCGATCGTGCCGTTCCGGACCGGATAGCTGCCCAGCGACAGCCAGCTCTCGTGGTGGTCACGCTGGGACAGGAATCTGTCGCCGGCCGGCGAGGTGTAGACCGGGCTGTCGACGCCGGTCCCGGTCAGCACCGCGAAGTGCACCGGGTGGACGACCACGTCGCGCGCGCTGGGGCTGGTCGGCACGTAGAAGTCGAGCGCGCAGGTCTGCGCGGCGCCGCCGACCCGGAACCCGAACACCATGGCCTGGCCCGCGGTGTCCACGTGCACCTGCCCGGACAACGGCATGTCGTCGAACTGGCCGCCGCAACCGCCCTCCCGGGTGCTGCCCTGGGCCAGCGTCCACCAGCCCCCGTTGCCCGCCTTGAACCAGCCGTAGTGGGCGTAGCTGGTGCCCGCGCCGGTGCACCCGATCCCGGCGATCGCCGCATAGGTGACCGCCTTGGGCGCGGCCGCCGCGGTGGTCCCGGCGACCACCACCGGCTTCGCCGAGACCGAAAGACCTTCCGCCGTACGGGTGGGCTCGGCCGCGAGTGGCGTCGTCGCCCCGGGAGCCGGCGCGGGCGGAAGCGCGGCGGCGTGCCCGGCCGTCTCGACCACCGCCGGCCCGGTCACCGGCGCGGAACTCGCCGTGACCGCCGCGGTCGGCACCGGGCGCTGAACGCCGGCTACCCCGAACGCCCCGGCCACCGCGATCGCCACGGTGACGACCGCGCCGACGGCCATCCGGATCGACGGCGAGCGCAGGAAACGGGCCCAGACGGCGGCCCAGATCCGGGGTCCGCGGGGATGCTCCGGTGCCTCCTCGGCCGGGGTCGCCGGCTCGTCGGTCTCCTGCTCCGTGGGCTCCAGCGGCCACTCGGACATCGATGTACCTCTCGCTCGGGCGGCGTGCTCAGATCATGCCGGTGCGCATCGCGTACGCCACCGCGTGCGACCGGTTCCGCAGGTTGAGCCGGTTCGTCATGCTGTAGATCACGTTCTTGACCGTCCGCTCGGAGTAGCACAGCTCCCCCGCGATCTCGTTGGTGTCCAGGCCGTCGGCCATCAGCCGCAGCACGTCCACCTCGCGCGGGGTCAGCCCGGACGCGTTCAGTCCGTGCGGGGCGAGCACCTCGCTCTGCAGCCGCTCCAGATGCTTGAGCAGCTCGCCGACCAGGTTCGGGGGCATGACGCCACCGCCGGACGCCGCGGCGAGCACGGCGTGCAGCAGCCGCTCGGTGCTGACCGCGGCCCGCGGCAGGATGCCCACCACCCGGCACTCGACCGCGATCAGCAGGTCGGTCCCGGTGATCTCGTCGGCGACCAGCACGACCGGCGCGCCCTTCTCGGCCGCCGCCAGGCGCAGCATCGCGATCACCTCCGAGCTGAACCGGTCGCAGCAGACGACCACGACGTCGGCGTCCGCGGCCTCCCGCTCGGCCGGCACCGTCACCTGAGGACTGGACCGCAGGAAGCTCTCCAGCCCCTCCCGGCTGATCGCATCCGACGAACGCACCACCACCCGAACCACTTCCGCTGCCACCTTCCGGCTCCCGTCCACGATCGGGGGCAAGTGTGGAGAGCGCCTCTGGAGCGGGACTGGACACCGCTCTTGATCGTCCGGTCAGCCGGGCTCGCGGACCGCCGCGGGACGTCGTGCGGCGCGCAGCGCGGCGATGTATCGGGGCAGCTCGACGGCGGCCCGCTGGAGAAATCCGGGCGCGATCTGCTCGATGAAGACGGCGTTCACAAGTTCGGCGGATCCGTCGCCGGCGAAGCCCGCGGCCGGCCCCGGATCGAGGCCGGTCCGGTCCCGCACGGCGCCCAGCCGGGCGCGCACGACGTCGAGCGCGTGCTGCAGGCCGGCTATCGCCCGGTCCGCGTCGGCGGCGTCCAGGACCAGCCGGCCCTCGCGGGCGAGCGTCAGGAACAGCTCACTCGCGAACGGGAGGTCGTCGTCACGATCGATCGGCACGGGACAAGTCCATCAACCGGCCCGGCGGGTGAACAGCGCGGACCGGCCGGGCTGCCCGGGACCACACACCGGACTGCCCTCGCGATACACGGTGGCGCCGGAACCCCGTCCGGTCCCGGCGCCGTCGCCGGTCAGCCCTGGACCACCGGGCGGGCCGTGGTGCCGCCCAGGCCCAGCAGGATGCCGCGCGAGTGCAGGTTGCGTTGCAGCCGCAGGATCAGGAACGTCTGCCCGCTGCTGTAGTAGCCGTAGAACTCGATCGTCTCGGTGTAGTTGAGGTTCGACATCTTCTTGGTCCAGGTGCCGCCCGGGGCGACCACCGTGCTGCTGTATCCACCCCGGTCCGGGAAGACGACCTCGGCGCTGTAGTTGCCGGACGCCTTGATCGACACGTAGTCGGGGAAGTAGTCGCTCGCCGAGGCCGGCGCGACGGCCACGCCCAGCAGCACGGCCACCATCGCCACGACGGCCGTCAACCGGCCGAGGGTCCTCCGGATCGTTCGCTCCACTCGCAAGGCACGTACCTCTCTGTAGGGATCGCGGCGACGGTAGAGCGCCCGACTTCACAAACTGTTTATCCGGATTCACTGGCTCTGCACCGGTGTCCCGCACGATCTCCTTGGCGCCCGATTCACCGTTATCACTTCGTTACCCGACGGTGAAATCAGCCGGGCCGCCGAAGCGTGTCAGAGCAACCGAAGCAGGATCCGCCGACAAGGAGACCCCCATGCGCTCGATCATCACCGGAGCCGTCGCCCTCGTGAGCGCCGCCGCGCTGTCCGCGTGCGCCAACTCCGGATCGACCCCGGAGAGCGCGGCCTCCGGGCTCCCGGCCGCGGCCCCGGGCGCGTCCTCCGCCGGGACGGACGTCGTGGTCATCCCGGCCAGCGACGCCGCCGCGCCCACCACGACCACCGCCGCGGCCACGCCGACGAAGGCCTCGACGACCAGGGCCACCCCGGCCCCGGCCAAGCCGGCCGCCGCCACCTCGGACCTCAGCGAGCTCAAGAGCCTCGGCATCACACTGAACGCCGGGGTGCTGATCGACGTCGCCGACGACGGCCTGAACCGGTACCTGGCCGTCGGCAAGAACGGGGTCGTCGATTTCACCGGCACGAGCGCCACCGACTCGACGATGATGTCGCTGAAGGCCGCGCCGGTGAGCCAGAAGAACCGGGTGGTCATCAAGCCGCCGTTCTACAACGAGGACCTCGGCGCGGGCTCGTGCGTCGCGGACACCTCGGGCACCGCGCTGAAGCTGGAGACCTGCGTGTCCGGCCAGGCCACCCAGATCTTCACGATCGTGCCGGCCGGTGACTCCGGCCAGTTCGAGCTGCACGGCAAGTTCGGCGTGATCAGCGTCGACAACGGGAAGATCGTGAGCGGGGGCGGTTACGTGGGCCTGCAGACCAAGAAGTTCTCGTAGCGGCGGATGCGTGACGCCGAGGACTTCGACGCGTTCTACGCGACGTCCGCGCGCCGGGTCCTCGCCCACGTCTCGATGATGGTGGGCAGCCCGGCGGAGGCCGAGGACGCCGTGGCCGAGGCGTACCTGCGGGCGTGGAACCGATGGTCGAAGATCAGCACCTACGACAACCCCGAGGCCTGGGTACGACAGGTCGCCTACCGCCACGCGGTGAGCGCCTGGCGCAAGGCCTTCAACCGCCGGCACGCCCATCGCCGGGAGCACGCCGGCGCGCACGTCGACGCGCTCGGGCCGGACCACGTGGCGATCGTCGCCGCGCTGCGCCGGATTCCCGCCGACCAGCGGCGGGTGATCGTGCTGCATCATCTCGTCGGGCTGAGTGTGGCCGAGATCCACCGGGAGACCGGCATCCCGGCCGGCACGGTGACCACCTGGCTGGCGCGGGGCCGGCGCGCCATGGCCGCGTACCTGGCCGACGACGAGACCCGCGAGACCGAACGAAGGCCCAGCGATGTCTGACAGGTTCCTCGAGGACGGCTTGGACGCATACGCCACCCAGGTCCAGCGCACGGCCACCATGCCGGCCGCCGCCGAGATCCGCCGCCGGGGCGACCGCCGCCGGCGCAACCGGGCCACCGGCGCCGCCTTCGCCGCGGTCCTGGTCGCGGCGGCCGGCGTCGGCGCCACCCTGCGACGGCACCCGGACGCGACGGTGCACCCGGCCCAGCCCCCGCCGTCGTCGTCGGCCATCACCCCCAGCACCGCCACCTCGAAGGTCACGTCGGACCTGACCGGGCTCCGGCGGATCGGTGTCGACCTCGACCGCGGGGTGCTGATCGACGTGGCCGACGACGGCGCCGACCTCTGGATGCAGATCGGCGCGGGCGACGTCGTCGACTTCACCGGCTCGGTGAAGGACGCCTCCACCGAGATGTCGCTGCGGGCCGCGCCGGTCACCGGGACGAACCGGGTGGTCATCGTCCCGGTGGCCCGGCCCGGCGAGTGCGTGGCCGACACCCCGCAGGTGGCCCTGACCCTGAAGCCCTGCGACGACGGCGACGCCGCCCAGATCTGGGCGGTGGTGCCGGCCGGCGACTCCGGTCAGTTCGAGCTGCGGGGCGAGTACGGCATCCTGAACGTCGACCAGAAGCTGGTGGGCAGCGACCAGAGCGGCCGGACCGGGCTGCAGACCCTGCCCTTCTGAGCCCCGTAAAGTCCGGCTATCTTTTTTGTCCACTCAGGACAATTACCGTACCGATCATGAAAACTATCTATGTCCGACATGCCGTCGCCGCGGGGTCGGCAGCGGTGCTGTGCGCCGCGCTGCTGCCGGCGGCCGCGCAGGCCGGCGAATCCGCGGCCCGGTCGCTGCGGGAGTCGCTCGGCGCGCAGGGTGTCGTCGCGTTCGACGCCGGCACGCTCCGGCAGATCGCCCGGCTCGACGGCTTCCTCACCGGACCCGGCGGGGAAGCCCCGGAGAAGATCGCCCGGGACTACCTGACCGCGCACCGGGCCGTCTTCGGCGCCGCCGCGGCCGGGCTGGCCGGCCTGCGGCTGCGCAAGGACTACGTCGACATCGCGGGCACCCACCACCTGAGCTTCACCCAGAACGTCGGCGGCGTGGAGGTCGCCGGCAGCGGCGTCAAGGTGCACGTCGCCCGGGACGGCCGGATCATCGCGGTCGACGGCTCCCCGCTGGCCGGGCTGCCGGCCACGGCCGGCGCCGCGACGCTGGACGCGATCGCGGCCCGCCGGGCGGCGATGCCGGGCACCTCGGCGGCGACGCTGCGCTCGACCGCGGCGAAGTCGGCGACGTTCTCCGACGGCGGCCGGGCCCGTCAGGTCTACTTCGGAACCACGACCGGCCCCCGGCTGGCGTGGGAGGTGGTCGGCATGGCCGAGGGGTACCTCAGCGTGGTCGACGCGGCTGACGGCACGGTGCTGTCCGGCCGCAGCCTGGTCGCCAACGACCATGCGCTGACCTGGGAGAACTACCCGGGCGCCGCGGCCGGCGGCACCCAGCACCCGGTCAACCTCACCGAGTGGCTGCCGAGGAACGCCCCGGTGCTGTCCGGCGGCAACGCGCACGTGTACTCGGATGTCGACGACGATGACGTCGCGCAGCCGTCGGAGGAGGTCCGGCCGGCCGCCACGGGCAGCTTCGACTTCCCGTTCACCGACTTCTCCGCCCAGGTCGGCGCCCCGTGCTCGGCCCAGCGGCAGTGCTCGTGGAACCCGGCGGTGCCGAACTCCTGGCAGGCCAACCGGGCCCAGAACGCCGCCCAGCTCTTCGCCTACCTGGGCACCTGGCACGACCACCTGAACGCCGCGCCGATCGGCTTCACCCGGGCGGCCGGCAACTTCGAGGCGGTCGACGGGGACGCGGTCCAGGGTCAGTCGATGGACGGCGCGAACACCGCGGACGGCCTGCCGGACGCCGACCACGACAACAACGCCAACATGACGACCGGCCCGGACGGCATCCCGCCGCGCATGCAGATGTACCTGTTCCAGCGGTCCGCGTCGGTGCTGGCCGGCAACTCCGGGGACGCCGCCGACATCGTCTTCCACGAGTACACGCACGGCCTGTCCGAGCGCCTGGTCGTCGACGCCGCCGGCAACGGCACACTGAGCGGCGCGCAGGCGCTCGCGATGGGCGAGGCCTGGGGCGACTGGTACGGCCTGGACTACCTGGTCGACAGCGCCTACGAGCGGGACGACGCGGTGGACGGCGACGTCCGCGAGGGCGACTACATCCTGGCCGGGCGCTCGGTGCGCAGCGAGCCGATCGACTGCCCGGTGGCGAGCACCGAGCCGGTCTGCGCGGGCACGGCCACCGCGGGCAGCGGCGGCTACACGTACGGCGACTACGCCAGGATCCGCTCGTCGGGCGGGGCGGAGATCCACGCCGACGGTGAGATCTGGGCGCAGACGCTGTGGGACCTGCGCCGGTCGATCGGCAGCTGGACGGCCCGCTCGCTGGTGACCCGGGCGATGGAGCTGGCCCCGGCCGACCCGTCCTACCTGGACATGCGCAACGCGATCCTGCTGGCCGACCGGGTGGTCGACCACGGCCGGGGCCAGGACAGGATCTGGCAGGTGTTCGCCGCACGCGGGATGGGAGTGAACGCGAGCACAGACGGCGCCGCCGACCTCTCCCCGACCGAGGACTTCACCGTTCCGCCGGTCAAATAGAACGGGGGCGGGGACGTGACCGATGGGTCACGTCCCCGCCCCGTTCTACTGTCAGGCGGCGTTCGGGAGGCGGTAGCCCACCTCGGCCAGCCACTCGCGCAGCGACCGGACCTCCGGGGTCAGCTCGCGGACCTTGGCCGGGTCACGCGGGCCGGTGAACTCGGCGGCGAACTCCGTGTAGTACTGCAGCATGTTGCCGTACTCGTCAGCACCCGGGAACCCGAACGCCCGGAACTGATCGTGGGTGACCGGACGGTACTCCACCGGCTCCCCCAGCGCGTCGGCCAGCGCCTCGGCGATCTCCTTACCGGTCAGCACATCACCGGCGATACTCACCGTACGACCCACGTACTCGCTGCCACCGCGGAAGATCGACAGCGCGACCCGGCCGATGTCACCCGACGCGATACCCGCCAGCGGCGCATCCCCCATCGGAATGTTCAGAACCAGCCGGCCCTCGCCGTCCCGCGCCGGCGCCAGCGCGTCGGCCAGGTTCTCGTAGTAGAACGTGGTCCGCAGGAACGTCGTCGGCACCCCGGCCGCCCGGAAGAACTCGTCCGCCTCGGCCTTCGCGTCGAAGTGCGGCACCTTGTACGTGCCCAGCAGCGTCGGCATCCGCGGGTCGTCGACCGGGATCAGCTCCCGGGTGTCCTCCAGCGTCGACCAGACCACGTGCTTGACGCCGGCCTTCTGCACCGCGTCGATCAGGTTCCGGACGTACGCCTGCTCCTTCTCCGGATCCATGTGCGTCCAGAAATCGGTCACCAGGAACGCCCCGTCCGCACCGGCGAACGCCTCGGCCAGACCCTCCGGACTGGAATAGTCACCCACCACCACTTCGGCGCCTAGTTCAGCCAGCTCGCGTGCCTTGGCCGAGGTCACGTCCCGGGTCAGCGCCCGCACGTTGAAGTCGTCGCCGCCGGCCGCCAGGATGGCCCGCACCACACCGTTGCCCTGAGCACCAGTAGCGCCGACAACCGCGATCGTCTTGCTAGCCATGAGAACCCGCTCCTTGCTCCTCGCGGTCCTTTGTGGGCCGCTGACCTCCACAACCACACCCCCATCCAAGTTATTTCAAAACTGAAGGACTTGTGCGGCCGGTCACTACGGTGATCTATCAACGCAGGTCAGACGGGGGCCGCCAGGCACGGTAGAGTCCGGCGGTGCCCGTTCCCGCCGTCCCGCCCACCGGCGGGGGCCAGCCCTACCTCCAGGTCCTCGGCCCGCTGCGCATCTGGCGCGACGGCGCCGAGCTGGATCCCGGGCCCCGGCAACAGGCCCTGCTCCTGGCCCTGCTGCTGGCCCGGGCCGGCATGCCGGCCGGCACCGGCGAGCTGATCGACCTGATCTGGGGCGACGACATCCCGGCCAGCGCGCTCAACATCGTCCAGAAGCACGTCGGCGCGCTGCGGCGGATGCTCGAGCCCGCCCTCCCGGCCCGCGGGACCGGATCGTTCCTGCAGCTCCGCGGCAACTCCTACCTGTTCGTCGCCGACCCCGCGGTGCTGGACCTGGCCGCGTTCCGGACCGCCGTGACGGCGGCCCGGTCCGCCACCGCCCAACGGCACGACGCCGCGGCGCTCGACCACTACACCGCGGCGCTCGGGCTCTGGCACGGACCGACCGGCAACGGGATCGCCGACCGGGCCGGCGCGACGGCGATCTTCGCCGCGGTCGACAACGAGTTCTACGACGCGTGCACGGCCGCCGCCGGGATCGCGGTCGCGACCGGCCGCGCCGAGCGGGTCCTTCCGGCGTTACGGCTGGCCGCGACGATGGCGCCGTTCCACGAACCGGTGCACGCCGCGCTCGTCGCCGTACTGGCCGCCGCCGGCCGCCAGGCCGAGGCCCTGTCCGTGTTCGGCGCGATCCGCGACCGGCTGGCCGACGAGCTGGGCATCGACCCGGGCCCGGCGCTGACCGACGCGCACCGGCGGGTGCTGGCGCAGGCTCCCGACCCGGCCGGCCCGGCGGTCGCCGCCGACCGGGCACCGACGGCCGGGGCGACCGGGCTGATCGGGCGGATCGACGAGCTGGCCGTGTTGCGGCACACCGTGCAGAGCGCGCTGACCGGCCGGACCGGGATCGGCATCGTCGAGGGCGAACCGGGCGTGGGCAAGACCCGGCTGCTGGAGGAGACCGCCGCGGAGGCCGCCCGGCTCGGCGCGACCGTGGTCTGGGGCTCCTGCCTGGAAGGCGACGGGACACCGTCGATGTGGCCGTGGGAACAGGCGCTGGGCACGATCGTCGGCGGGCTGCCCGCGCCGGACCGGGACCGGTGGCTCGCCGGGCAGCTCGGGAGCCTGCTCGCGCCGGGCGGCGAGGCCGGTCGGTCACTGCCCGGCGGCAGCGCCCAGTTCCAGCTGTTCGAGCAGGTCGTCGCGCTGGTCACCGAGGCCGCGGCGCACCGCCCGACCCTGCTGATCCTCGACGACCTGCAGTGGGCCGACACCACCTCGCTGCGGTTGTTCAGCCACCTCGCGGGCCGGCTGCCGCAGCGGGCCGCGATCATCGGGGCGCTGCGGGACCGGGCGCCGACGATCGGCTCCGAACTCTCCCAGGCGCTGGCCGCGGCCGGTCGGCTGCCCGGGCACCGCCGGTTCCGGCTCGGGCCGCTCGCCCCGGGCGACGTGGCGGCGCTGATCCGGCACGAGTCCGGTGATGACCCCGGCGAGGCCGTGGCGCGCGCCATCCATGCCCGTACCGAAGGCAATCCGTTCTTCGTCCTGGAACTTTCCCGGCTGCTCAGTGAGGCCGGCACGCTCGGTGCCGGCGAGGTCTCCGCCGGGGCGGGCGTGCCGGCGACCGTGCGCGACGTGGTCCGCGACCGGATGGCCGGCCTCGACGACCGGGCCCGCGACCTGCTGCACGTCGCCGCGCTGATCGGCCGGGACGTCGACCTGCGGCTGCTGTCCCGCGCGGCCGGCGTGTACGTCGCCGACTGCCTCGAACGCCTGGAACCGCTGCACGCGCTCGGCCTGCTCGAATCCAGCGCGGAGCACCCGTCGTCGCTGCGTTTCGCGCACGACCTGGTCCGGGAGTCGGTCACCGAGACCACCACGCGACAGCGGCTGGTGCGGTTGCACCTGCGCGTCGCCGACGCCCTGGAACAGACCCATCCCGACGACGAGTCGATCACCGAACGGCTCGCCTACCACCTGTGGTCGGCCGGGCACCTGGCCGAGCCGGTCCGGATCGCGGACACGCTGATCCGGGCCGGGCGCCGCGCGGCCGCCAAGCTCGCGTTCGAGTCCGCCAACCGGCAGCTGCGCTCGGCCGCCCAGGTCGCCCGGGCGGCCGGACTCACCGAGCAGGAGTTGTCCGCGCTCACCCTGTTCGCCGTCGTGATCCGGCGGCAGGCCGGCTACGACACCCCGACGATGGACCTGCTGGAGCGCGGGGAACAGCTGGCCCACGCCCTGGGCCGGACGGCGGAGGCCGCCGACTTCCTGTTCATCCGGGTGGCCGGGGCGCTGACCGCGATGGCGCCGGACCGCGGCAGCGTGGCCCGCCGGATGCACGAGCACGGCCTGGCGTCGACCGATCCGGTCGCGCGGAGCTACGCCCGGCAGGCCTGGGGACTGCACCAGCTGGACATCGGCAACGTCGGCGCGTCGTACCGGTCGTTCACCGAGACGGATCCGGCCGGCGACATCCGGCCGGCGGACACGCCGCTGCGGCGCGACGGCACCATCCCCGGGCAGGGACCGCCCTACCAGGCCATGTCGATCGCCCTGTACGGCGAGGTCGACGCGGCCCTGGCCGTCGTGGACGTCTGGGACAAGCCGGCCGCGCCGCACGCGGTCTCGGTCTGGGCCTTCTTCACCGGCATGATCGCCGCGATGGCCGGGGACGCGGCCCTGGCCCGGCGAGTCAGCGACCGCTGGGTCGCCGCCGACCTGGCCCGCCTGCGCGCCCAGATCGACCACTACATCCGGCAGTACGGGTGCTGGGCCCGCGCCCTCACCGGCGGCGACCCGGCCGCCGAGGCCGCCGAGGCCGAGCAGTTGCTGGCCGCCGACCTGGTCGACCCGCCACAGTGGGGACTGCCGTTCCAGTACGCGCTGATCGCCGAGATGTGGCTGGCGGACGGCCGCGCCGACCGGGCCGGCTACGCCCTCGACCGGGCCGAGCGGGCCATGGCGACCCTCGGCGAACGCTTCGCCGAAGGACTGCTCCTGCTGGTCCGGGCGCGCCTGCTGCAGACCCGCGGCGAACCGCCCGCCGTGGTCCGGGCCGCCGCGGAGCGGGCCCGCGCCCGCTCGGCCGCGGCCGAGGCCCACCTGTTGACCCGGCGTGCCGAGCGGTTCCTCGCCGAGCTGGACGCCGGCGCCTGACCGTCCGTATCCACCGTTTGTCCAGTGCCGCTGCCTACAGTCGCCAGCCATGGCACGCATTCATCATCAATACGCCGAGGTCGGGGGCCACCGCCTGTTCTACCGAGAGGCCGGGCCGGCGGACGCGCCCACCCTGGTCCTGCTGCACGGGTTCCCGGCGAGCTCGTTCATGTTCCGCAACCTGATCCCGGCGCTGGCCGACCGCTGGCACCTGATCGCCCCCGACCTGCTGGGGTTCGGGCAGTCCGACGCGCCGCCGGCCGCCGCGTTCGACTACACCTTCGACTCGCTCGCCGCGCTGACCCGCGGCCTGCTCGCGCAGCTCGGCGTGGACCGGTACGCGATGTACGTGCAGGACCTCGGCGCCCCGATCGGCTGGCGGCTGGCGCTGGCCGACCCGGGCTCGGTCACCGCCGTGATCAGCCAGAACGGCAACGCGTACGAGGAGGGCTTCCGGCCGGCGTTCTTCGAGCCGCTGCGGCACTACTGGGACGCCCGGACGGCCGAGACCGAGGCCGCGGTCCGGCCGGCGCTGACCCTGGAGTTCACCCGGCAGCAGTACCTGACCGGGGTCGCCGACGCGTCGCTGGTCGACCCGAGCACCTGGTGGCACGACTACGAGCTGCTGTCCCGGCCCGGCAACGACCTGATCCAGCTGCAGCTGATGCGCGACTACGCCACCAACCCGCCGCTGTACCCGGCCGTGCACCGGTACTTCCGCGAGCACCAGGTGCCGCTGCTGGCGGTCTGGGGGCGGGACGACCCGATCTTCGCGCCGGCCGGCGCCCTCGCGTTCACCGCGGACCTGCCCACCGCCGAGGTCCACCTGCTCGACGGCGGGCACTTCCTGCTGGAGAGCGCCCTGGAGGAGACCGTGCCGCTGATCCGCCGGTTCCTGATCGAGAGCCTCTGAATCAGCTCAGGTGCAGCTCGATCGGGCCCATCCGGGCGCCGGCCAGGCGGCTCGCGTTGTCGGCGGCGGCCCGGATCGCCTGCAGGATCGCCGCTTCCAGGGCGGGCGCGTCGCGCCGCTCGAAGACCACCGGCTCGACCCGGACGGCCCGGGTCCGGCCCAGGCCGTCCGCCACCACGGTGACCGTCGCGTCGGCCGAGCCGCCGGTGACGACGGCCCGCTCCAACTCGGCCTGCGCGTCGCGCATCTGCTGCTCGAACTGCCGGGCGTGCTCGGCGAACTCGGTGAAGTGCGGTTGCATCTGGTTCCTCCGGTCAGCCGACGGCCGTGAGGCCGCCGGTCAGGGCGCCGCGGCCGGTGATCCCGGTCAGGTCGGCGACGGTCAGCGTCCGGGAGGCGGCCGTCCGGGTGATCGTGGACGACAGCTGGTGCGCGGCCCGCACGGTCTGCCCCGGCAGCGCGGCGGTCAGCTCCAGCAGCGCCGCCCGGACGTCGTCGGGCACCTCGTGGCCGCGCCGCACCAGATGCCGCGCCACGATCTCGGCCAGCTCGTCGCGGGAGTAGCCGGGCACCGACCAATGCTGCCCGAAGACCTCGGCGAGGGCCGGCACGGCGGCCCGCAACGACCGCAGGGCGGGCTCCTCCCCCAGCAGCACGACGACCGGATTGCCCAGCGCCGGCCGCATCAGCCCGGCCAGCTGCTCGATCACCTCCGGCCCGGCGCCGCCGTCCTCGGTGTAGTCGACCAGCAGCACGCCACCCTCGGCATCGGTCAGCGCGGTGCGGGCCAGACCGCGTGCGTGCCCGGGCCACTGCGGGGCGAGCTGCCCGGCGGTGGCGACGCGCACCAGCTGGCCGATCGGCACCAGATCCAATTCGGACAGGGCCGCGGCGTAGAGCCGGGCGAACTCGCCGCGGCCACTGCCGGCTTCGCCGGCGAGCAGAACATTTACCGATTTCCCGTACGCGCGGCGCCGGTTCCGCAGCTCGCACGCCTGCAGCAGGGCGGCCCCGATGGATTCGCGCAACTCGACGGCGCCGACCAGCTCGCCGACCCGCCGCCAGCTGCGCGCCGCGGTGATCGCGCCACGCGGGTTGTGGGCCGCGTCCGGCTGATCGGCGGACGCGGCCGGCAGGTCGTCGAGCAGCTCCAGCTCGGGCGCCACGTCGGCGGCGGTGAGCCGGTTCAGCTCGTTGTCCCGCTCGGGCGGGCTGGTGGCCAGCCGCGAGGCCTGATGGTTGATCATCGCCTCGAACAGCTTGCGGGCCACCCGGCCGTTGCCGAACGTGGCGTTGCGCGGGATCCGGGTGAAGTAGGCGGTCAGCGCGTCGACGGCGTCGTCGGTCAGCTCGTAGTAGTGCTTGGTGCACAGGTTCGAGGTGATCGTGACCAGCTCGGCGACCGAGTAGTTGGGGAACTCGACGGTCCGGGTGAACCGGGACGCCATACCGGGGTTGGAGGCGAGGAACTTCTCCATCAGCTCGGAGTAGCCGGCGACGATGACGACCAGCTCGTCGCGGTGGTCCTCCATCATCTTCATCAGCGCGTCGATCGCCTCCTGCCCGAAGTCCGGGCCGGACCCGCCGGACCCGGCCGACAGGGTGTACGCCTCGTCGATGAACAGCACCCCGCCGATCGCCTTGGTGACCAGTTCGGTGGTCTTGATCGCGGTCGAGCCGATGTACTGCCCGACCAGGTCGGCGCGGGCCGCCTCGACCATGTGGCCCTGCGACAGGATGCCCAGCTCGGCCAGGACCGAGCCGTAGAGCCGGGCCACCGTGGTCTTACCGGTGCCGGGCGGCCCGGCGAAGACCAGGTGCCGGCTCATCGGCGGCATCGGCAGGCCCTTCGCCAGCCGCGCCTGGGCCACCTTGATCAGATTGATCAGCGCGGTGACCTCCTGCTTGACGCCCTTCAGACCGATCAGCGCGTTCAACTCGCGCAACGGGCCGTCGGCCGCGCCCGCGGGCTCGGGCGCGCCGGGCCCGGCCGGCTCGGCGGGGTCCGGCGCCGGCGTGCCCGGACGGGCCGTGGGACGGCCGGTGTCCAGCGCCGTCAGGGTCACCCGGGCGTCGTCGCGGCGGCGTACGTCCTCGCCCCGGCTCTCCCGCACCGCGCAACGGTCGATCGTCACCGGCTCGGTGGTGTCCACGTCGAACCCGGCGGCGCCGCTGCCGAGCACCTCGCACTCGGTGAAGACGCCACGGCTGCCGGGCGCCAGGCTGACCCCGTTGCGGCCGGGACGGCGGATCCGGGTGCGCGAGGCGGTGACCACCGCGCCCGCGCCCGCCTCGACGGCGTCGCCGGGTGCGGTGGCCAGGTCGCTGTCGTCGAGACGCAGTTCACCGCCGGTCACCCGGACGCCGGTGCCGCGCACCTGGGTCGCGGTCAGGGCCAGTAGGGCGCCCGGACCGACGGTGAGCCCGGCTTCCGCCGTACCGGTGAATTGCGAGTCCTTGATCGTGCCGCGACCGCCGTCGCTCACCTCGAGCGCGACGGCCGTCCCGGATTCGACCGTCAGGTCGGCGCCGTCGAGGGTGGCGCCGGCGCTGACCGACAGGCCCGGGCCGGTGGTCGCCGTGGCGCGCAACCGCTGGACGGCGACCGTGCTCCCGCCGTCCACGGCCAGCCCCACCGGGCTGTCCGCGATCACGCAGTCGGCCAGCACCGGGCGGGCCTCGCCGCTGACGTGCACGGCGGTGTGCCCGGCCGACGCGAACGTGCACCGCTCGAAGCGCGGCGCGGCGCCGTCGGTGACGTGCGCGGCCTGCACGGCCGCGCCGGTGAAGGTCGAGTCGCTGAGCACCGCGTCGATCCCGCCGCGCAGGAACAGGTCGACGTTGCCGCTGCCGGTGACGGTCAGCCGGGACAGCCGGGCCCAGCCGCGCTGCTCGACCACGATCGCCGGTTTGCCGGCCCCGGTCACCTCGGCCTGCTCGACGGTGAGCCGCCCGGAGCCGTTCACGCAGAGGCTGTTGGCGCCGGCGTCGCTGACCGTGCACCGGCGCAGGGTGAGCACGCCCTGATCGGTGACGACCACGCCGGAGGTGGGCACCCCGGCGACCACGGTGTCCTCGATCGTGCTCGGGCCGGGCGAGGTGACCACGATGCCGGCCCCGGCGGTGCTCGTCACGTGGCAGCCGCGCAGCGCCAGCGACCCGTCCAGGCGGGACAGCAGGGTGACCCAGGACCCGCCGGAGATCCGGCAGCCGTCCAGCGCCGCCTCACCGGAGTAGACGTCGACCGCGGCCAGTTTCGGGTCGGCGCTGGCCAGGTCGATGCCACGGAGCTGGGCGCCCTCCCCGTGCACGGCCAGGACACTGCCCTGCTCCACGCGCACCTCGACCGGGCCGCCGGCCGCGCTCAGCGTGATCCGGTTGCCGACCACCAGCTTCTCGGCGTACCGCCCCGGATGGATGCTGATCGTCGCACCCGCCTCGGCCCGGGCCAGCGCGGCGCCGATCGTCGAGAACGCGCCGGGACGGCCACCGCCGACCTCGAGCACCTGCGGGCTCATCAGCTCTCTCCTTCGGCACGGTGGTCCCGGATCAGGCCCGGCAGATCGAGGAAACGACCGGCCGAGCCCGGGCCGATCCGCTGCCGCGCCTCCGCCGACGCCCAGCGCTCCCGGCTGCGGCGCAGCGCGTTGACGGCCAGCTCGTCGAGCGAGACCCGGCCGGCGGCCACCCGGCCGTCGTCGCCGATCTCCTCGGCGCCGATCTCGCGCATCAGGATCGCGCCGGCCTCGCCACCGGCCGGCTCGTGCAGCTCGAGGACCTTGAAATGGGTGCCCGGCAGGAACAGCACCCGGTCCTCGACCCGGTCGTCGCCGTCCGGCTCCAGCAGCGTGGTGCGACGGGCGGTCATCGACCACACCAGCACGTCGGTGTCGCCGTCCTGGGTCCGGCACGGGCCGGTGAGGACGTTGAGGAACGCCCACTCGGTGACCGTCGCGCGGCTGCGGTAGAACTCCCACTCCGGCCCGGTCGGCGAGGTCCGGACCACGGTGGTGCCGCGGAACGACGGCAGCCGGGACAGGCCGGAGACGGCGCAGCGGGCGAACGGCACGTGCGCGCCCTTCCGGCCGTCGCGCAGACCGGCGTCGACCCCGGCGCCGCGCCGGGACAGGTAGAGCCGGACCGCGACCGAGTCGGCCAGGATGTCCGCCTTCGGGACGTCGGCCGAGGCCTGCAGGCCCGGATGCTCGGACATGATCCGGGCGACCGAGCTGGACATGGTGTCGAAGTCGCGGCTCAGGGAGCGGCGCAGCCAGGTGCGTTCCTCGTCGAGGCCGCGTCGGGGCAGGACCGCGGCCGCGGCCGCGGGCGGGGTCCGCTGGATCCGGAGGCCGGTGGTCGCGGCGATCTCCACGGGCGCGGCGGTCTCGGCCGGAACGGGGGTGGGCGGCGGGTCCGCGGGCTCGGTTCCCCCCTCGGTGGCGACGGCCTCGATCGGGGCGGGGACCTCGGCCGGCGGACCCGGCAGCACCGGGCCGGCCACCTGGATCAGGTCGGCCGGGGCGAACGGCTCGGGCGGCGCGATCGGCGGCGGCGGAGCGATCGGCGGCGGCGGAGCGATCGGCTCGGCCGGCGGGACCGGGTCGGGCGGCGGGACCGGCTCGGGAACCGCGACGGGCTCGGGGTGGACGATCGGTTCGGGGGCTGCGGCCGGAGCGGGCGCCAGCAGGTCCGATCGCAGCCAGATGGTCACCTCCTCGTCCAGGGGCGCGGGCGTCTCCGGCGCCGGGACGGCGGCGGTGCCCCGCGGCGCGATCACCGGGAACTGGCTGGTCGGCGCTTCGAACGCGGCGGCGACCGAGAACGTCGCCGGCGGCGGTTCGAGCGCGGCCGGCGGCTCGGACGGCCCCAGCGCCAGCACGAGCGGCGGCGGCGGAAGCTCGGTCGCCCGCAGCACCGCCCCGGCCCGCCCGGCCGGCGCCTGGCCGGGCACCAGCACCGAGGCCGGGAACAGCCCGTCGCGCCGGCCCATCTCGGCCGTGAGCCGGTCGGCCAGGTCCTTGGCCAGTTCCCGCATGCGGTCCGTCCGGGCGCCCTCGCTGTCGTCGAAGACCAGGGTATTGCCGCGGATGTCGAGCGTCGCGGCCCGGATCCGGTCGCCGTTGGGCGGCTCCTCGACCGGGCGCACCCAGAGGCCGGACTGGACCACCTCGACCACCGCGTCCGGGGCGTACCAGTAGACCCGCGGGGCGACCTCCTCGCTCCGGGCCAGCGGCGGCCGATGGCTGAGCACCGCCGGGCGGCGCGGCTTGGAGTTCGGGTGCGAGCGAGGGGTGTAGCCGAGCTCGAGCGCGAACGGCGGCCAGCCGGGCACGCCGTCCGCCCCGACGACCCGGATCTCGTGCTTCCGCGGCGTGCCGACCGGGACGCCGGTGTAGCAGACGACCGGCGCGCCCAGCAGGTCGGCGAGCGCCTGACCGAACGCCTCGCCCTCGGGCAGCCGGACCTGGCCGTACTGGACGAACCGGGTCCGCTGCCGGGTGTCCTCGTCCAGGTCACGCCAGAAGCGGACCACGTCGTCGAGCGCCAGCGGGGCGGTGCCCGGGCAGCCGAGCAGGACCGTCATCACGTCGGGCTGGCACGGCAGCTCGGCGACCAGCCGCTGCCGGTGCTCCCCGACGCGTCCGGTGTCGCGGACGTCGTGGATCCAGACGCCGCCCGGGAGCGGCTCGATCTCCGCGGTCGAGCTGGACGCCCGGGTGTCGGTGGCGGCCCGGTCCCAGACCGGGGCCGGGTACCGCTTGGCGTCCCAGACCGGCGGGCGGCCCGGCCGGAAGCGCACCCAGCCGCTGCCCGGGGTGGTGCCGGCGAACAGGACACCGGCGGCGCTGCGGACCAGTTCGCCGGTGGGCGCGATGACCGTACGCCGCAGCCGCTCGGACAACCACTGCCCGGCCATCGCCGCCGCGGTGTGGCTCTCCCCGCAGGTGATCAGCCGGATCGTGCGCCGGCGGCGGGACAGGACGCCGGCCATCGTCTCCCACGAGCCGATCGGCATGCCCTCGACCAGGTCGAGGACGACCACGTCGTGCTCGGTGTCCGCGACGACCGACAGCGCGAGCGACTGGGCCTCCGGGCTGACCCCGTCCTCGCCGTGCAGCACCAGGGCGTTGCCGATGGTGTGCGGCACCACCCCGGCGGGCTCGTCCCCGCCGGTGCCGCGGAGCAGATTCTTGATCACTGATGCCATGTCAACCCCTTGGCAGGCCGGTGACGGCCTTGCGACTCAGTACGGGGCCCTGCGGCATCGTCGCCAGCAAAGCGGAGGGGAACGGGACGGGCTGCGCCGCGTCCAGGCGCAGCGCGCCGGCCGACTCGTCGTCGGCGACCTGGTGGACGTACCCCTGGTCGGAGATGAACACGATCGGCGGTTTGGTGCCGGCCGCGGTGGTGGCCGGCCACGGCGTGACGACCATGCCCGAGCCGATCGGGGTCAGCACCGTGGCCCGGCCGGCCGAGTCCACACCGGACCAGGCGGGATCGACGAGGACCACTTCGGTGCTGACCATCTGGGCGGAAACCGCCTGCTGGCGTACGCACAGCGCCCGCCCGCCGAGCGCCTGCGGCTTCAGCGCGGCCAGGTCGGGCAGCCGGTCCAGCAGGGACCGGTCGGCCGAGCGGGCCGCCCCGACGACGGCGGCCGGATCCAGCTCGACCGGGGCGTCCGGGCTCGCCGCGTCCGCGAACAGGAACTCGGTGCGGCTCATCGGCGCGAGCCCGTCCTGCCGCAGCACGAAGAGCTGGTCGGTGCCGGAGTCCGAGCGCTGCCGGAAGAGCGCACCGATCGGGTACTCCTTGCCGCCGACCTCCGGTCCGGGGTCGCCCGCCCCGGGGATCGGCGCCGGGCCCAGGTCGGGACCGGCGCCGAGCGTGCCGAGCCACGCGTTCGGGGCCGGCGGCGGGTCGATCGCCGCCGCGCCCAGGGCCACCAGCACCGCCGGGTCGGCGACCCGGAACCGCAGTTGCCCGGTGACCACGTACGGAACGTTGTTCCTGGCCCGCACCACGGTGAAGCCGCCGGCCGGCAGCGGCGCGGCCGGCGCGCCGGGGATCAGGTCCAGGCCCGGCCCCGCGGTCTTCGAGCCGGGCACCACCGAGCCGGGCAGGCAGGCCAGCCAGGGGCCGGAGACCAGCGCGCCCGGTTCCGGCAGTCGCGGCGGCGCGCCCGCCACGCCCATCGGATAGCCCCGCGGCACGTTCTTGATCGAGTCCTTGGAGATCAGCTTGACCTGGGCTCCGGACCCCTTGATCAGCAGGGCCGAGGCCATGTCCGGGGTGGGGTGCAGGGCGCCGTCGACGTAGACGTAGCGGTCGCCGGTCTCCTTCTCCACCAGGATGACGCCGTCCTGGCGGTAGGCGCTGCTGCCGCCGGGCACGATCCAGCCGTACACGGCGAAGCCACCGACCAGCAGCAGGGCCAGCAGCACGCCGATCGACAGGCCGGTCTGCAGCCGCCGGCCGGGGATCGCGGCGCCGGTCGGGTCGCCCTCGACCAGGGCGGAGCTGAGTCGCCCGACCATGAAGACCTGGGCATGTACGTGGTCACGTTGAGTCTGCACGCGCGATTACCCGAACAGCCCGCGGGCCCAGGCGTACAGGCCGAGAAGGTGGGCCAGGACCGGGAGCGCCGCCACGCCGGTGGCCACGTCGAAGAACGTCGCGGTGTACTCCCAGAACGGCAGCATCCGGCGCGACCAGGGCCGCATCGCCGCCATCACCAGCGGGACGATCAGGCCGAGCAGCACCGCCGGCAGGATCCACCAGCTGGCCCCGGGCAGCAGATCGGCGAGCCGCAGCACGGCCAGCACGCTGCCGGCGCCGCCGGCCAGGGTCAGCCCGAGCCGCTGCCAGAGCCCGAAGAAGGCCCGGGCGCGCAGCAGCAGCGCGGCCGACATGATCACCACGTAGGCCCAGCTCGTCCAGCCCGGCTCGCGCAACGTGAGGTGGAACAGCACCGGGACCAGCAGCGCGGTGGTCACCATCGTCACGGTCAGGTACGTGTCGGCCTCGTTGGTGCGGTCGCGGACCACGTCGGAGGGGGCGGGCTCGACGTCGTACGCCATGTCGGCCCCGGTCTTGGGCAGTTGCGGCCCACGCAGCCGGGCGAGTTTCACCGCGACCCGCGGCGACACCACGACGATCCCGGCGAACACCGTGACGCCGAGTGCCGCGGTCTGCGCCGCCGACATCACCGAGCCGATCCCGACGAGCAGCAGCAGGGTCGCGACAAGAGCGGTCAAACCCAGAACCAACATCGGCGCGTACGGCATGTGTGGCGTCACCGTCCGCTGGGCCAGCAGCAGCAACCCCGAGACGGCCAGCACGGCGACCGACGCGCCGAGCAGCTCGTAGTCGTCGGGCACGGCGCGGGCCGCGCCCAGCCCGGCGAACGCCGCCGCACCGAACCCGAACAGCAGCGCGAACAACCCGTCCGGGACCCGGCGGGCGCAGACCAGCGCCGCGCCGGTGAAGATCACCGCCACCACCCCGGCCGCGATCACCTGGGCCAGGGCCGGGCCGCGGGCGGTCAGCACCGCCGCGACCAGGGCCATCACCACCGCCGACAGGATCACGAACAGCGGCCGGCGATGCTCCGGCTGCCAGCGGTCCGGCCGCCGGTTGACGATCGTCGCCATGCCCTCGGCCACGTCGTCGAAGTCCAGCTCGGGCAGCGGGTCCTCGGCCGGGCGCAGGTACAGCTCCTCGCCCTCCAGCCAGTCCAGGCTCTCCGGGGTGCCGGACAGCGCGAACGGCGGCTCGCCCAGGCGCTGCAGGACCCACGCGCCCTCGAAGCCGTCACCGGACCCGCCGGTGCCGTCCGAGGTGTGCCGCAGCAGCACGGGCAGCAGCGCGGCGACCGTGACGGTCGGCGGAACGGCCAGGTCGGCCCGGCGTTGCGGGCCGGTCACCGTGATCCGGCACAGCGGTGTCTCGGTCGCGGTGGTCACCGCGGCCCCCTTTCGGTACGGCCGGCCGTCATCCCACGAGTCCGGTCTGCATGAGCGTCACTCCCCGGCGCGTGACCAACTGGGCCCGGCCCGGGGGCAGTCGGCGAGGGACGGCCTCGCCGAGGAACTTGCCCTCTTCCTTGGGGTACGACAGCAGCGTCGCGGGCGTGCCCAGCTCCCACATCCGGCGGATGACCGGGTCGTTCATCGCCCGCATCGCGCCCGAGGTGCTGCGCGCGACGATCACGTGCAGGCCGATGCTGGTGCCCTGGGCCAGCAACGGGAGCAGCGGTTCCAGCGTGGAGCCGATGCCGGTGCCCCGGGTCATCAGGTCGTAGTCGTCGACCACGACGAACAGCTCCGGGCCCTCCCACCAGTCCCGGCGGCGCATCCGCTCGGACGAGATGTCCGAGCCGGGCACCCGCTTGTTCATCGAGACCGAGGCCTGGCCGGCCAGCTCGTACAGCTTGTCGCCGGTGAAGCCGAAACCCACCAGATATTCCGGGCGTACGGCCAGATCCAGGTCCCGGCGCGCGTCGCCGAGCACCACCTTGGCCTGCTCGGGGGTGTAGCGCTCCTGGATCGCCCGCAGCACCAGCCGCAGCATGTTCGACTTGCCGGTCTCCGAGTCGCCGAGGACCAGCAGGTGCGGGGTGGTCATGAAGTCGTGCCGGACCGGGGCGAGACGCTGCTCGTCGAGGCCGGTGCAGACGGTGAACTCCGGCTCCGGCGCCGGGAGCTGATCGACCGGGAGACGGGCGGGCAGCATCCGTACGCCCGGTGCCGGTGCCCCCGGCCAGAACGTGGCGATCTCCTCGGCCACCGCCTTGGTCGCCTCGGCCAGGTCGGCCGAGTCCATCCCGGCGTCCATCCGCGGCAGCGCGCCCAGGAAGTGCAGCCCGCCGCCGGTCAGGCCGCGGCCCGGCTGGTTCGGCACGGTGGCCGCCCGGCGCGAGCCGTGCTCGGACTCCATCGAGTCACCCAGGCGCAGCTCGAACTTCGTGCCGGTGACGTCGCGCAACCAGGTCCGCATCTCCGACCAGCGGGTCGCGGTCACCACCACGTGGATGCCGAACGACAGGCCCCGCGAGACCAGCTCCTGGATCCGGCTCTCCAGGTCGGCGAAGTCCTGCTTCATCGTGTACCAGCCGTCGACCACCAGGAAGACGTGCCCGAACGGGTCGTCGATCTCCCCGCGCGCCCGGGCGGCCAGGTAGGACGTCATCGAGTCCAGGCCGCGGGCGGCGAACTCGGCCTCCCGGCGCTCCATGACCTGGCCGACCTCCTGGATGGTGCGCACCACCCGGTCGCGTTCCATCCGGGTGGCGATCGAGCCCACGTGCGGCAGCCCGGCGATCGACGACAGGCCGCCACCGCCGAAGTCGAGGCCGTAGAACTGCACCTCGCGCGGGGTGTTGACCAGTGCCAGCGCCAGGATCAGGCTGCGCAGCAGGGTGGACTTGCCGCTCTGCGGCGCGCCGACGACGGCGACGTGCCCGTCCGCGCCGTGCAGGTCGGCGATCAGCAGCTCGCGCAGCTGGTCCTGGGGGCGGTCGACGATCCCGACCGGCACCCGCAGCCGGCCCTGGGCCGCCGGGTCGTTGACGGTCATGCCGCGGACCGGATCGGGCACCACGCTCGGCAGCAGCGCGTCGAGGGTTGGGGCGACCGACAGCGGTGGCAGCCACACCTGCCGGGCCGGCGGGCCGGCGTCGGCGAGCCGGTCGAGCAGCACGTCGACCAGGCTCGGGCCGATCGCCTGCTCGTCCTGGTCGCGCTGCTCGTCCGCGGCCGCGGCGGCCCGCTCGATCTCGGCGGCGCGGTCGGCCGCCGGGTCGTAGCGGACGGCGGCCTGCCGGGTGGTGAACGGCACCACGTCCAGCTCGGGGCGGGCCGGGCCGTCGGTGGTCCCGGGCCGGGCCAGTCGTCCGGTGTAGAGGCCGGAGACGTACGCCCCCTTGAACCGCACCAGGTTGGTGGTGTCCAGCTTGAGGTAGCCGTTGCCGGGCTCGGGCGGCAGCTCGTACGCCTTGGTGACGCCGATGACCGAGCGCGACTCCATCGACGAGAACGTGCGCAGCGCGATCCGGTACGACAGGTGCCCCTCGACCCGGTTGATCCGGCCCTCGTCGAGCCGCTGCGAGGCCAGCAGCAGATGGACGCCGAGGCTGCGCCCGAGCCGGCCGATCGAGACGAACAGGTCCATGAACTCGGCCTTGCTCGACAGCAGCTCGCTGAACTCGTCCACGATGATCAGCAGCACCGGGAACGGCACCAGCTGGGCGCCGGCCGCGCGGGCCTTCTCGTAGTCGAACAGCGACGCGTACCCCGACGCCCGCAGCAGCTCCTGGCGGCGGGTCATCTCGCCGTTGAGCGCGTCCTGCATCCGGTCGACCAGCGGCAGCTCGTCGGCCAGGTTGGTGATCACCGCCGAGGTGTGCGGCAGCCGGTCCATGCCCAGGAACGTGGCGCCGCCCTTGAAGTCGACCAGCACCAGGTTGAGGATCTCCGAGGAGTGGGTCGCGGCGAGCGCCATCACGAGCGTACGGAGCAATTCGCTCTTGCCCGAACCGGTCGCACCGATCAGCAGGCCGTGCGGGCCCATGCCGCCCTGCGCGGACTCCTTCAGGTCGAGCTCGATGACCTCGCCGTCCTCGGTGACCCCGATCGGCACGGTGAGCCGGCTGCGCTGGGGCTGCCGGCTGCGCCAGAGCGCGGGCGCGTCGAACGTCTGCGCGTCACGGATCCCGAGCAGCGCGGTCAGCTCGAAGCTGCTCGCCATCGGCTCGTCGACGATCTCGAGCATCCCGCCGGTGCGCTTGGGCGCGACGATCCGGGCCAGCGCCTCGCACTGCGCGACACCGAGGCCGTCGCGGACCGCCGAGCCGACGGTCGCGCCGGCCGGGTAGCTGACCCGATCGTCCTCGATGGTCAGCCGCAGCACCTTCGGACCGCCCGGCATGTCCCCGGTCAGGTCGAGCAGCACCACGTTGCGCAGGCCCGCGCCGAGCAGCCGGGAGCCGTCCGGCAGGTCGGCCAGGTGCGCGATGATCACGACCAGCGGTTCGCTCGCGGTCGGCCGGGCGTCCCGGTCGTGGTCGCCGCGCTCGCCGAACTCCGGGCCGAGCACGTCCAGCAGCGCGTCGTGCGTCCCGGCGAACAGGCGCACCGGCCCGGCCGCGTCCATCGCGGTGGGGTGCGCGTTGTGCGGCAGCCACTTGACCCAGTCCCACGGCTCGCGGTTCGCCTCCGGCGCGAGCACGGCGATCCGCAGCTCGTCCGGCGCGTGGAAGGTGATCAGCTGGGCCACCATCGCGCGGGCCAGCTCCAGGGCCGGATCGATGTGGCCCTCGAACTCGATGCTGGTGAAGCTGCGCAGCCCGACCGCGATCGGGATGCCGCCGACCGTACGGTAGGTCTCCTGGAACCGCCGCAGCGAGATGGACGCGAGCGGCTCCAGGTCCTCGATCGGCTTGGTCGACGGCGGGGTGAAGGTCACCGCCGCGTTCTGCCGGCCCAGGCCGATCCGCACCCGGCCGAAGTCGTCGTGGCCGGGCCGCCGTTCCCAGAGCCGGCCGCCCATCGCCAGCGACCACAGCCAGTTCGGCTGCGGGTTGTTCCAGAGCGCGGCCTCGCGCTGCTCGGCGGCCGCCGCGCGGGCCTGTTTGCGCAGCTGGTTGATGTAGCGCAGGAAGTCCCGGCGCTCGCCGCGCATCTTGCTCTTGCGGTCCGAGGCGGCCTTGCCGACCTGCACCACGCCCATCACGACCATGCCGGCGGCCATCACGCCGCCCATCACGTACATGATCGGCGCGCGCTGGTAGACGCCGAACATCGCCATCATCGCGCCCATGCCCAGACCGGTCGGCACGACCATGGCGAACGACCGGAAGTCGAGCGGCGCCTCCTCCGCCATCACCGGCGGCTCCTGCAGCTCGACGTCGCCGGACGGCATCTCCGGGCCGGCCGCGCGGGGCGGCCGTTTGACCGTGACGGTGCTCATCCGAGCGCTCCCGCGTCGTTGCCGCCGCCGCCCCAGGTGTTGGTGTCCTGGCGGAGCAGCTTCACCGAGTAGCGGTCGTTGCGGTACCGCTCGGCGGCCCGGTCCGGGTCCTCGTCGTCCGCGCGGGCCGCGGCTTTGGCCTCGGCTGCGGCCGCGGCATCGGCCTCCGCTCTCCGTTGGGCTTGCTCCTTGGCGTACGCCTCGCGCCTCGCCACCATCTGGCGGTAGTACTCCTCCCGGGTCAGGTCCGGACCGCCGCAGCTGATCCGCACCGCCGGCTCCGGGTCCCCCGGGGTGCCGGCCGAGCGGCGCCAGACCTTGCGCGCAGGCGTGTTGTCGGTCATCGGTCCTCGTCCTCGTCGGTGTCGGTGTCGGTGAGCCAGCCGGAGGTGTCGTCGTCCCACCCGGAGGTGTCGTCGTCCTCATCGCCGACGGTGAGCACGGGCACGAAGTGCCCGGTCGCCGCGACCGGCGCGGGCGTGCCCCAGACGCTCTCGGCCCGCAGCAGTTCGGCGGCGGCCGGGCGCTCCGGTTCGGCGTCCTCGTCCTCGGGCGCGCGCAGGGCCACCTCGGGCATCGCCACCATGCCGTCGCGGTTCGGGCGGACCGCGGCCGTGCCCATCGCGGTCTCCTGGGTGGGCGGCGGTGGCGCCTCCACCGCGGGCGCCGGCGGGTGCGCAGCCGGTCCCGCTGCCGGGGTCATCGGCTGCGCGGCCGGTCTCGCCGCCGGGGCCGGGACTCGCGCTGGGGTATGGGTCTTTCCGCCCGCAGTGGCCGCGACGGCTGTCATCGCCGCCGCCACCCCGAGGGCCGGTTCAACCGAAGCGGCCGGCGCCCAGTCCTCGGTGTCGCCCTCGACCAGGCCACCCGCGTCGGGGGCCTCGGGCACCCCGGAACCGGCGCCGGCCGGCTGACCCGCGCCGCCCCCCGGCATGCCGGGGACGCCACCGCCCAGGCCCGCGCCACCGGCGGCGACGCCCGACGGCGCGTCCGGAACGCCGACGTCGCCGACCACCGGGCTCCAATCCTGTTCGTCACCGCCCAGCAGGCCACCCGCGTCGGGAGCGTCCGGCACACCTGCGGATCCGCCCGGCTGACCGCCACCGGCGCCGGGCATCCCGCCCGGCATGCCACCGCCCAGGCCCGCGCCACCGGCCGCGACACCCGACGGCGCCTCGGGCAGTCCGATGCCACCGGCCGCCGGCGTCCAGTCGCTGCTGTCCCCGGTGAGCAGGCCACCGGCGTCGGGTGCGTCCGGGACGCCGGCCCCGCCACCGGCGCCGGCCGGTCCACCGCCTGAGCCCGGCATCCCGCCCGGCATCCCGGCGCCCGTGCCGCTGCCGACGCCGCCGAGCCCACCCGGGCTGGACAGCGCCGGCGGCTCGAAGTCCTCGACGTCGCCGACGCCACCGCCACCACCGGACGGAGCGGTGGCCTTGGGCGGGCTCACCGCCGCACCGCCGCCCTTGATACCGCCTCCGGTACCCGAGCCGATGCCGCCGAGGCCGGGCAGACCACCCAGGCCACCGCCCAAACCGGGCAGGCCGCCGACACCGCCGACGCCGGGCAGGTTGCCCACGCCACCGGCCCCGCCGACGCTGCCGGGCGGGTTGCCCACGCCGCCGACGCCGGGCAGGTTGGGGTTGCCGATCGATCCGGGGCCGGTGCCGCCGGGACTCGCCACGCTGGGGATGTTCACGCCACCACCGCCACCACCGCCGCCCAGGCTCGGTGGGGTCGGCGTCTTGACGTTCCCTCCGCCGCCCGCCCCGGTCGGCGTACCCACGTCGGGGGTGTTGATCTTGGGGATGTTTCCGCCGCCACCACCGGTCGGGCCGCCGCCACCGCCCGGGGTGTCCGGCGTCTTGACCTCGGGGGTCGGCGGGGGCGTCGGATCCTTCACCTTGGCGACGTCCGGGTCGACCGGCTCGGCCTTGTTGATCGTGATCTGGTACTGCTCGGCCAGCACCTCGACGACGTCGGCCATCGCGGCGGCCATCTTCGCCGACTCCGGGGTCGCGCTGATCGACACCGAGCCGGTCTCCTTGTTGAAATCGGCGCCGTTGGCCTTGGCGACGATCCCCCACTGCTCGTCGAGGTAGACGATCCACTGCTGCGCCCAGGCGAGGGTGTTCGCGCCGTTCATCAGATTCGCCGGCACCGAATAGGCGCCCTGGCCGTCACCGCCGCCGCCGAGGTGGTCGGCCTGGGACTTGAGCTGGTCGGCCAGCCCGTTCATCCGCTCCAGGAACGCGTCCGCCGCCGTGCCCTGCCAGGCCTTGCCGTCTCCGGCGATGGCCTTCGCGCCCTCCCGGACGGTCTTCTCCAGCCAGAGCAGGCCCTGCCAGGAGTAGTTGAACGCGTCCGCCGCCTGGACCAGCGACTCCGGGTTGACCAGGCCGTGGGCGTACGCGGCGGCGTCGGCACTGCCGCCCAGCGCCGAGCCGCCGAGCACCGAGGCCTCGATCTTGCGCCATCCGGCGTACTCGGTGGCCCAGACCCGGTAGTCGGGCAGATCACCGTCGGTCAGATCGGGCTGGTTGGGCATGAACGTCGAATCCCCGTACTGGGGGTTCTTCCAGGGATCGTTCTTCTTGTCCGGCATGCCCCGCCCGCTCCTTCGATTCCTGCCGTGGTTCCTGCGCCAGACGCCGCCGGCTAGACGGCGCCGCCGGTCGTCGACCCTTGGTATGTGCCGTGGTCGCCGAGGTGGTCGAGCTTGTTCCAGCTCCCCTCCATGACGTCGTTGAGCTGGTCGGCGGTCATGCTGTTGAAGTCCTCGGCCTCCGCGTACTGCGTGGCCAGGGCGCGCAGGTTGGTCTGCACCGAGGTGAGGGTGTCGTCGACCGCGATCATCAGCGCGTGCGTGTCGCTCTTCAGGCTGGTCCCGCCGGTGGTGCCGAGAATCAGCGCCCGCAACGCACGGGCCCGGTTGAAACCGCCCGGCCGCGGGTCGACGTCGTTCAGCTTGTTCTGCGCGTCGACGAAGAAGTTCGCCTTGCCGGCCGCGCCGACCAGGTCGGCCATCCAGGTCAGCGCGGCCGTGCTGACCGTCAGCTGCCGGTTCGGGTTGTCGCCCTGGTCCCAGGCGGTGGTCGGCGGCGGGACGAAGCCGGGGTCGTCGCTGGAGGCGTAATCCTTGTTCGGATCGAACGCCTCCGGCTTCGGGTCACCATCGCCGAGGTTGTCGTTGTACGCCTTGACCCGCGCGTTCCACTCCTCCTCGGTGAAGTGCTCCTTGACGATGTCGGCGATCCGCTGCTCCTCCTGGCTGCCGTCGTCCCCCTGGCCGCCCTCGCCCTGCGGGCCCGACTTGACAGGACTCTTGTTCCCGCCGTGGTGCTGCTGGGCGTGTTCCACCGAGGCCCGGATCGACCCTGGGGTGTACCACGAGGCCTCTTTGTCGGCGATCTCCTTCCAGAGGCCCGGATCCACCTTGTCGATCGCGTCCACGCTCGGCGGGTAGCCGAAATCGTCAGCCATGTTCATCCCTCGGAATCGTCACGGGACGGTACGGCGGCCACCGGGCATCCGGGCCCGGCGCGGCGGTACCGGCGGTCAGCGCTGGTTCTGCCAGGCGTTCATGTGGTGCTTCTCGACATCGCCGTAGTTGTCCGCGATGCCCGACAGCGTGGTCTGGGCCGTGCCCAGCTTGGTCACCATCTCGCCGGCGTACTTCTGCCAGGCCAGCTTGGAGGTCTCGTACTCCGCCTGGGCCGCACCGGTCCACTCGGCCAGGCTCGACTTGACGTTGTTCTCCAGCTCGTCGAGCGCGCTCTGGATCTGGCCGTTGATCGTGTTGATCGAGGCGAGCACGCTGCTGGCCTCGGTGAAGTTGAAGCTGTAGTCACTCATCGTTGATCCCTGTCGCTCAGAAGTGGGGGAGGCCGTCGCCGAACTGGCCGACCCGCGCGGTCGCGTTGTCCTCGGCGGCGCCGTAGCCGACCCGGGTCGCGCCCATCACCTCGGCCATGTGGTCGAGCTCGGAGATGACGGCGGCGAACGAGCTGCGCCAGCTGGCCATCGCGTTCTGGAAGTTCGTCGACGCCGTGCCGGTCCAGTGCGTGGCCAGCGTGCCGATCTCGGTGTCGATGCTCTTGAGCGAGCCGTTGAAGTCGCCGGACTTGTTGACGAACTCCTGGCCGGCGCTCTGCATGCCGGCCTGGGTGGTAGTTACCTGGGACTGCGCCATTCCGGACTCCTCGCGTCGGCTGCGTTGGCACGGGCAAGCTTCGGCGGCCGGCACCCCGCGGTCGACCTCCGCGGCGAGGCGAAGGTAAGAAAGGGCGGGCAGGACTGCACGGGCACGCCGCCCGGCCGTAGTCATCGGGAAGCGCCGGTTGCGCGTTCGTCCCTGATCCGCGCCGCCGCCTTCCGATCCCGCCTCGCGCGACCCTTCACTGGATCCCATGGACGACGGCAATCGGATCGAGCGGCTCCTCGATGAGTACGAGCGCCAGCGCAGCGGCCTGGCCGACATGCAGCGGCGGATGAGCGAGCTCTCGGCGACCGCGACCTCCCCGCGGCGCGAGGTCAGCGTCACCGTCGGGCAGAACGGCGTCCTCACCGACATCCAGTTCCCCACCGGCGCACACAAGCGGCTGGCCACCGCCGACCTGACCAAGCTGGTGCTGGCCACCTACGCCGAGGCCAAGGAGCAGGTGCTGAACGAGGCCGCCGAGCTGCTCGCGCCGATGCTCCCGGCCGGGCTCGACGCCCACAAGCTGGTCCGCGGCACCGCCGGGCCGGACGCGTTCATGCCGGCCCAGCCGCGGATCGCGACAAGCGTGCGGGAGATCCTCGGGATGGGACGGCCGCAGTCATGAGCCAGCCCGGCGGAACCCTGTGGGTCGACCCGGACGGGGTGGCCGCGGTCGGCGAGTCGATCGATCGGCACGCCGACCTGTACGAGTCGTACCAGCGCCGGCTCGACTCGATCCGCATGCGGTACCAGTCGGCGTGGGGCGACGACGACGGCGGCCGGGCGTTCGGGGACCGGTTCGTCGACGGCGTGGACACCGTGGACAACGCGATCGGGGCGACCAAGGGCAAGCTGGCGTACGCCGCGACCGGGTTGCGGACGGCGGCCCGCTACTACCGCGAGGCCGACGACAACGCCCAGGACGCCTCCCACCAGCTGGTCAACTTCTTCGAGCAGCCGCCCGGTTCGGCGGCCGCGGCGAGCGGGGCGGTCGGCGGAGCACTCGGCGGAACGCCGCTCGGCGCGGCCGTGGAGTCGCCCATGGTCTCGGGCGAGAGCGCGGCGCGCGCCGACATCGGCGGGGTTCCGAAATCCGTCGTCGGGGCGGCCAGACCCGGCGAGGGCCACACGCTCGCCGACGCCCGCCTCGGCGCCGCCGTCGAAGACCCCATGATCCCGGGCGTAAGCGCGGCACGAGCCGACATCGCCGCCGTCCCGGCCGTCGCGGTCCCTCTGAGCACGGGCGAAAGCGCGGCACGAGCCGACATCCCCGGCGTCCCGGCCTCCGTCGTCGGGGCGGTCGTGCCGCCCGGGCATCGCGTGGAGGCGCTGCCGCTGCAGGACGACGGCAGCGTGCTCGTCGACGTGGCCCGGTACCACTCGGTCGCGCCGCTCTCCGGCTCCTTCGACGAGCACGGCCGGCAGTTGTTCGCGGTCGCCGACAACCCGGCGGTCGACCACACCGCGGCCGGCTACCGCCCGCTCTACCTGGGCTTCCCCGCGGGCGATCAGGGACATGCCTGACTTCCACATCCCCAACGACCCCGAGTGGCAGTGGGCCTACGACCTGATGCTCTACGGGGTCGGCGAGCAGTTCCCGGAGGCGGACCCGTCCGAGCTCCGCAACATGGGCGACGAGCTGTACCAGTTCACCGCCGACCTGATGAACGCCACCGGCGGCACCAGCACGGTCGGCCGCGACCTCGGCAGCAGCCTGCAGGGCCCGGCCGCGGACGCGTTCGTGCAGTACCAGTCGGACCTGACCCGGTACCTGCCGGCCGGCAGCGACATCACCTACAAGCTCGGCGACGCCGCCTACGGTTTCGCGCTCGAATCGGAGTCCACCCAGTACAACGTCGTCATCGCGGCGTTCACCCAGGTCGTCGAGATCGCCATGGCGCTCGCGTCGGGCTTCGGCGCGCCGGCCGTCCCCGGCCTGATCAAGATCGGGCAGGAGATCGTGTCGCTGCTCATCAAGGGCATGCGGCTGCGGCTCCGGAGCCGGTTCCTGCACCTGGTCTGGGAGGGGATCGAGGAGGGCCTGGAGGAGGTCTGGCAGGGCGCCGCGGCCCAGGGCATGCAGATGTTCGAGGGCAACCGCCACAAGATCGACATCAAAGACCTGGCCACGTCATTCGGCGCGGGCGTCTTCATCGGCGCGGGCGCGAGCGGCATCCAGAAGATCGGCAACAAGTTCTTCCCCAAGTTCAGCCAGACCCAGATCGGCAAGCACGGCATCGCCGGCGGCGCGGAGACCGTGCTGGAGGGCATTTTCGGTCTGATGACCGGCATGGGCGGCAGCGGTTTCGGCATCCACACGTTCACCTCCTCGGTGCTCGGCGGCATGGCCCACGACTTCGCCCACGACATCGGCGGCGCCAACCAGCACGGCACACAGCAACAACCAAACCCAGACCTGACCCCAAAACCCGATTTGGGTACGGGATCAGCCCCGTCCCCCACCCCGACCGCCGGCGTCAACGCCCCACCCGTGACCCGTCCAGGCCCCGGAGCCGGCACAGGATCCAGCCCAGGCACAGGAACCAGCCCAGGCACAGGAACCGGCGCAGGTGCGGGAACCGGCGCAGGTGCGGGAACCGGCGCAGGTGCGGGAACCGGCACCGGCACCGGGGCAGGCGTCGGTGCCGGAACTGGCGTCAAGGCGGGCACCGGCACCGGCTCGCCCGCCGGAGTCGGCACGGGCAACTCCGCGATCGGTGGCACCGGGACCGGTTCGACGTCCGGGGCAACCACCAGCGCAGGTTCGAGCGGCAACGCGGCCACGGGCACAGGCACAGGCACGGGCAACCAAACCAGCGCGGGTAGCCAAACCAGCACGGGCAACCAAAACGGCGTCAAGGCCACGACCGGCGGCGCCTCGCCATCGGCAGCAGGCCCCGGCAACAGCACGAGCGCCGCCACCGGCTCGCCTGCCACGCCGTCGTCTCCCCCGCCGGCGCCCACCGCGGAGGTCGCCGGTGGCCTGCCGGGCTTCGACTCCGCCACTCCACCGACCGCCACCCCAACGACCGCCACTCCACCGGCCGCCGCCCCAACGACCGCCGCCCCAACGACCGCCGTTCAGCCCAGCGTCCAGCCGACCATGGGCCAATCCGCGGCCGTCCCGGCGCCGGCCACACCGACGGCCGCCGGCCAGCCCGCCGCAACCCCGGCACCAGCCACTCCGAAGGCTCCAGGTCCAGCCGCCGCCACCCCGGCACCAGCCACTCCGAAGGCTCCAGGTCCAGCCGCCGCCACCCCAGCACCGGCCACTCCGAAGGCTCCAGGTCCGGCCGCGTCCGTCCCGGCCCCGGCCCCGGCCGCAGCACCGCCCGCCGGACTCACCGTCGACCTGCCCAGCACCGCGAGTCCGGCACCGACCCCGGAAGCGACCGCCGCGATCCCCGCCGCCGGCCCGACCGGCCCGGAACGCAAGGCCACCGCCGGTCCCAACGGCCCGGATCGCCAGGCCACCGCCGAGGGCGTGGAGGTCGTTGCCGGGCAGGGCTCCGCCGCCGAGATCCGGGCGCTGCGAGCCGCGACGCCCGCGCGCCGCCGGGCCGGCACCACGGCATTCGACGTGGTGGCGTCCGGCGAGTGGACCGGGATCGTGCCGGAGGTGGTCGCCGAGTCGTACCGGGCCGCGGGCCTGGCGGTGCCGACGGCCGAGGTCACCCGGCCGGAGCTCACCGCGGTCGCCGGGCTGATCGCCTACGACCACCGGGTCCTCACCACCGCCGACGGCACCCGGGTCCAGGACTTCACGGTCAAGGTGCGGCTCGACCCGCAGGACGACGTCGCGCGCGCCGAGGTGGACGCGGTCCGCCGGAAAGCCGGGCGGGCGGTGGAGCGCGCCTTCAACGGCGGTCATCGCATCGGCCCGGACGACGATCTGTTCCACGTCACCGTCGAGTTCACCGACGACGCCGCGCAGGCGCACACCACCATCGCGCTGTACGGCGGGAAGCCGCCGGCCACCACCCAGACCACGTGGTCCACCGGCGACGGTGAGCTGACCCTGGCCCACGAGATCGGCCACTACCTGGGCCTGCCCGACGAGTACGCCGACAACCGGGTCCTCAGCCGGGCCGGCGACGACAACTCGCTGATGGCCGCCACCGAGCCCGGGGACGGCGCGCGGATCCTCCCGCGCCACCTCGGGCAGATCGTCACGATCGCCGAGGCCGTGCTCTCCGCCGACCGCGGCGACCTGCCGCTCGCCGACGGCCCGGCCGTCCTGGACACCGGTGGCCTGCCGACCCGGCCGGCCCCGCCCAGCGCCGACAACGCCTTGTTCCGTCAGCTCGTCCAGGGCAAGCCGCCGATCACCGACTACCGGGCCACCTCCGCCGGCCTGATCCGGGAGCCGGTCCGGCCGGCGTTCGTGGTCAACGTGATCCTGCCGGTCGGCGACGTGGCGCGGATCCCGACGGTGGTGACGGCGATTCTGCAGGGCCGGGCCGATACCGGCCGGGTCGCGTTCGTGTTCGGGGTCAACACGAGCGAGGATCCGGGGCGGTCGCCCGTTCTCAATGACGGGGTGCGCCGGGCGAACGGGATCATCGCCGCGATCGGCCACCCGGTCGCCGTCGTGGGGACGGCTCTCGGGAACACCGGCGGATTCCCGTACGGCACGGCCCGCAACGGGGTGCTGACCAGCTCGGCGACCGTGGCCGCGATCGCCGCCCTGGCCGCGGCCGAGCACTACCCGTACGTGTCCGTCCAGGATTTCGACACCGGTTCCCGCACGGTGCCGGGCGGCGCCCACATCTTCGACCACTTCGAGCGGCTGACCCGATTCGAGCCGGGCCCCGCCGGCAGCCGGCCCGCGCCGCTGCGCCCGCTGATGTTCGCCGGTGGCTACCGCGTCGGCGGCGACCCCCGGCGGCTGATCCAGGACATCCGCGACCGGGCGGCCGGCAAACTCGCTGATCCGGCCACACCGGCCAGGGACCAGCAGGAGATCCGGGACGGGCTCCCGCGGCTCGACCAGTCGACCTTCGTGGACGAGCTGGCCGTCGCGATCCGCGACGACATGGCCACCCGGGACCGGCTGACCGGGATCCACCCGCTCGTTCCGTACTACCCCGAACCGAACCTCTTCGTCGACGGTCTGGTGATCGCCGCGCAGGTCGCGGCCACCGCCCGGAGCCGCCCGCCGGAGGTCAAGTTCGGCCGGAACGGCAGCGAGTTCCTGTTCCTCGCCGACGGCCTGCAACGGGTCTACGCCGAGGAACTGGCCCGGGAACTGGGGACCAGATCCGCCCCGGCCCTGCAGGCGGAGGCTCAGTACAACCGGCACCCCAGCCGTGGCGTCGCGTTCCTCACCGACTTCGCCGGGTCGGCGATCGAGACCGACGTCGCCCGCCTGGGCCTGGCCCACCTGCAGAAGGGCGCTCCGGCGCAGAGCCATGCCGCCCATCCGCCCACGCTGACCGACGACGGCAACAAGCTCAAGCAGCGCGTCTTCCACCCGACCGTCGGCCTGGCCTCGTCCGACCTCCGGGAGGCCGGCGCCCTGCGGCTGGCGTCCAGCACCTCGGGCGACCTCCGGGCCGCGTTCCGGGCCGCCGCCGAGTTCGCCCGGCACGTCGCGCAGGAGCAGGGCAGCCCGCGGATCCGGGGCGGTTCGCTGTACACCGCACTCGCGGCCGCGGGCATCCCCGGGCTGGCCACCGACCCGGAACAGATCCGCGACCAGGTCCTCGCCGTCGGCCGGAACGCGAACCGGGCAGCCCTGCAGCGACTGGCCAACCAGCGGCTGCGCAACCCCTATCACGACGGCGACTTCGTCAAGGCCCTGCTCGCGCCGCCCGCCGTCCACAATCCCTGGAAAGGCAAGAACCAGGAGACCTTCGATCGCGTACGACCGGTGACCGCCGACGAGCGCGGCCAGATCCTCGCCGCCCACAACGCGGTCCTGGCCGCCGCCGCACTGGCCACGGAAGTCCGCATCCACGTGACCGACGTGCAGTCCGGGCAGGTGTACAACTTCCCGCCGCCGAATCCGCGGACCGACACGCGGCTGTGGCGCTCGATCGACCCGGCCGGCCACGTCACGTATGCGACCGGGGCCCCGGGCACCGCCGTCCGCGCCGGCCGGGTCCTGGTGGGTGACGGTCCCGGCGCTGCTGCGGACCGTCACGCCGCCGGCCGTTTCCCATCTGCCGACGGCCGGTACGTGATCTTCGCGCACAGCGTGGACGGCACCGTCCGGCTGAACGGCCACGAGATCACCCCGCAGGGACTCGCCCGGATCATCGCCACCGACCGGTCCTGGAGGGAACGGCCGATCACCCTGATGATCTGCGACGCGGGCGCCGACGAGGCCGGGGGCTTCGCGGCCCGGCTGTCCCGGGCGCTGCCGGGCATCGACGTCATCGCGCCCGCCGGCCGGGCCTGGACCACGGCGTCCGGGCAGGCGTTCGTCGCCGGGATCGAGTACGACGAGACCGGGCGCCCGAAGCCGTTGGCGGCGGCCCCGGGTGACACCTGGAAGCGCTTCAACACCCCACCCCCACCGCAACCGACCACCGTGGTGACCTCCCACTCCGCCAACCTGCCGGGCGCGGCGCCCCGCAACGACGCGGCGAACCCGCCCGCCGATCGGCCGGTGCACTGGGGTACCGGCGACACCGCGGCGTTCTGGCACGAGATCGACGAGGCTCCCGCCGGCCCGCCGGACGACCGGCTCTGGTCGGACCTGGTCCTGATGGAGGAGCACGACCTGGCTCCGGCGCTGCGCGACGCGGGTCTCGCGATCGCCGAGCCGGTTCCGGGACGACACGAGGTCAGCCGCGGGTTCCGCGCGATCCTCGGCGTCCTTCCCGCCTCGCGGGTCAATGCCATCGCGGCCCAGCTGGACCGGCGAGGCGCCGATCCGCACCTGATCGGCATCGCCGAGGAGGCCACCGGGGCCCGCCGGGACCTGCTCGCGCTCCTGGACGAGTACCGCGACACCCCGGCGGCCCGGATCCCGCAGACCGACGCCGAGTACCGCCGGCAGCTGGCCGGGCGGGCCCGCAACCGGCTCCGGCCCGAACTCACCGCGCTGCTGGACCGGACGATCACCCTGGCCGGGGACGGCGGATTCGACGTCACCGACCTGCGGCGGGCCCGGCAGGAGCTCGCCGACAACGAACAGGAGCTGCGGGTCCAGCAGATCCTCAACGAGATCCGGATCGGCGGCAGTGAGCAGATCCGCGAGCAGTATCAGCGCGTCGCCCAGGCGCTGAAGGCCAATCAGGAGCTCACCGAGCACTACGAGCGTCAGCCGGATTCCGTCGAGCGGGACGCCCTGCTCGCCAAACTGCCCGCCGACGCCGCCGACCTGCAGCGGCTGAACGCCTTCTACGAGCCGCGCTTCCGGATCGTCGACAGCGAGTACCTGCGGCCCCGCGTCGAGGCCGCCGAGCGGGCGTTCCGCCGGCTGCAGCCGCGGAACCGCGACGACGTCTCCACCACACCGGGCGAGGAATCCCTGCTGCCCGGCGCGTGGGAGCCGGCGGTCACCCCGGCCGGCGAGACCGAGAACCATCGGGAGGTACGGCGGAGCCACGCCCGCATCGCCGGCGCGTACCGCCGGGAGACCATCTTCCACGCGATCGTCAACAGCGCTCGCGCCCAGCACATCACCCTGCCCGGCTGGGCCCATGCCCCCGGCGCCACCTTCGACGAGGCCGCCACCACCCTGCGCCGGAGCATCGGCCGGCGATTCCGGCCGGGCCAGTTGGCCCACCCCCGGACCGCCGGGCAACTCACCGACGACACGGTCCGGAACGGGCGCCGGCACCCGGGCGACGTCCGGCTCCTGCAGCAGACGACCACCGCCGGAACCGGCAGCGCCGACCTCGTCCAGCAGGCCCTGACCACCACGCCCACGCTGCTCGACTCCGTCCTCGACGACGACATCCTGCACACGGTCGCCGTCGCGCTCGACGTCACCCTCGTCATCGTCGACGACCACGGCGCCGGCACGCTGCAGAGCATCAACCCCGGACAACCGCGGAAGATGTACGTCTTCCGCGCGGACCGGAACCGATTCCTCGGCCTCGCGCCCGTCGGCACGCCGCCGGAGATGGCCTGGGACGGCGCCGAGCCCTGGGAGGGTCAGCGCCTGGAGGCCTTCCGGGCCTACCTCTACACCCTCGACGCGGACCTGCTCGCCGCCCAGGCGCCCCGATCGGCTCTCGACGCCGGCCGCTCCACCGCCGTCACCACCATGCTCGAGATGGCCCGGATCACCGCGACCCCCGACGGCATCGACAGGCACCGGCGCTACCTCCAGCAGCGGATCGCCGATACCCGCGGTCACCTCCGCGAGGCGCGCTCGCCGCTCGCCGAGGGCGTGACCGAGCAGGACGTGTGGGTCCATCGGCGGCTGGAGCGGGATCTCGCCGACCTCACCGGGGAGCTCGACGGTCTGGCCGGCCGGGCCGACCTGCTCACCGTCCACGCGCTGCGGCATCTCGGTGACCCGGCCGACCCCGGGTGGGCGCGATTCAGCCGCCTCCAGCTGTTCCAGATGAAGGAGCACGTCAACCGGCAGATCCGCCACCTCGACCTCCTCCTGGACGATGCCGTGGATCCGGACGGGCGGATCTCGGCCCACGGCCGCCTGAACGTCCTTCAGCACCACCTCGAAGTCCTGCTCCCCCCGCCGCCCGCCGAGATCGAAGCCGCCGAGCCGGACCCCGACCCGGACGACGCGGGTCCCGCCGGCACGGCCGCCGACACCGCCGCCGACACGGCCGCGGGCATCGCCGGGCCCACCGAGGATCCCGGCGATCCCGAGGTTCCGGGCGACTGGATCGACGGCGAGCCCGCCGCGGCGGAAGCGGAGCCGGAAGCCACCGACGACCTGACCGACGAGATCCCCGAGGTGCCCGGGCACTGGCGGGAGACCGACCCGGCCGACGAGACGCCGCACGACCCGGAGCCGGTGGTGCTCCCCGGTGACCTGGTGCCGGAGGTACCGCCCGGCTACGACCGCTACGAGGACATGCCGGGCGTCTGGGACGAGGACGGCGCGGCCGCGGACCCGTTCGTGCTGCCGGACGGGACGGCCGCCCCGGAGGAGCCCGCGCGCGCGATCGAGCCGCTGGACGACGAGCCGTCGCGCGAGCTGGTCCGCGTGCTGGATGCGGCCGGCTTCGCGATCGGCGCGCGGGTCCCGGGACGGCGGGCGGTCATCGACGGCTTCCGCGCCGCCGTGCTCACCCGGACCAGTGCGGAGCTCACCAGGATCGTGGCCGAGCTGGAGCGGCGGGACGCCGACCCGGAGCTGGTCGCGACCGCCCGGGACGGCATCGGAATCCGCCCCGGCCTGCTCGTCCTGCTGGACGAGTACCGCGGCACCCCGGCGGCCCGGATCCCGCAGTCCGACGCCGAGTACCGGAGCCGGCTCCGATGGCGGTCCCGCGACCGGCTGCTGCCCGAGCTCACCGCGCTGCTCGACCAGGTCATCCCGCTGGCCCGCGACGGCGGATTCGACACCACCGACCTGCGGCGGGCGCGGCAGGAGATCAGCGACAACCAGAACGAGATCGTCGTCCAGCGGGTCCTGACGGAATTCAGCCTGGCCGGCGCCGAGGACATCCGCGAGCAGTATCAGGCCGTCACCGAAGCCCTGGGCCCGCTCGCCGGCCTCGTCGAGCACTACCGCGAGCAGCCGGACTCGGTCCTGCGCGACGCCATGCTGGCCAAGTTGCCCGTCGACGCGGCCACGCTGCGGGAGCGCCGGGACTACCTGGAACCGCGTCACCAGATCCTCGAGAGCGAATACCTGAAGCCCCGGGTCGAGGCGGCTCTGAGGATGTTCCGCCGGCGGCGGGCCCGGGGGCGGAACGCCGTACCGATCGACGAGCCCATGCCCGGCTCATCGGAGCCGGTCGCTGCCCGGTCCGACGACACCGGGAGCCGCCGGGAGCTCGGGAGCACCCACGCCCCCGTCGCGGCCAGAGTCGGCTCGCAGACCATCTTCCACGCCGTCCTCACCAGCGCCGACGCCCAGCACGTCACCCTGCCCGGCTGGGCCCGCACCCCCGGCGCCACCCTCGACGAGGACGCCGACACCCTGCGCCGAGGCGTCGGCGAACGATTCCAGCCCGAGCAACTGCCCCACCCCCGTACCGCCGAACAGCTCATCGCCGACACGGTCCGGAACGGACGACGACGCCCCGGCGACGTCCATCTCCTGCGGCAGACCACCGATCCCGGCACGGACACCGACACCAACCACCTCGTCCGCCAAGCGCTCACCACCGCCCCGGCCCTCATCGACTCCGTCCTCGGCGACGACATCCTGCACACGATCGCGGCCACGCTCGACGCCACCATCGTCGTCCTCGACGACCACGGCACCGGGCCGCTGCAGGTCGTCAACCCCGGAAGACCGCAGAGGATCGCCGTCAATCGCGCCGACGGCAACCGTTTCCTCGGCCTGGAACCCGCGGCCCCGGGGACGCCGGACGAAACGGCGCGTCCGGCGGCACGGCCCGTCGCCGAACAGTGGGCGGGCCAGAAGCTGGCGGTCTTCACGGCGAAGCTCTACGACATTCCCGGTAGCCATCTGGACGCCGTCGCCCGGGAGTTCCGCGACGACCCGGCCCGGTCCGCCGCGGTCCACGACATGCGCGCGATCGCGAAGATCGCCGAACATCCCGACGGCATCGCCGGATACCGCAATGACCTCCAGCAGCGCATCACCGAGGCCGAGCGACGACTCCGGGACGCCGCCAACGCGGCCTCCCCGCACTGGACCGGCCCGGACATGCGCCCGCTGCTCGGCAACGTCGGCAACCTGCGGTCCTACCTGACCGATCTCCAGGACGAGCTCGGCACGCTCCACGACCACCGGGCCGATCTGCTGACCGCCTGGGCCCTGAACCACCTGCAGGACCCGGACGACCCGCGCTGGGCCGGGCTCAGCCGCCTGCAGCTGATCGGGATGAGCGTCCACCTCACCGGCCTCATCGACAGCCTCGCCGGCGACCACGACTCCCCCGTTCCGGAGCGGTACTTCACCCTGCGGGACAACCTCGCCGCACACCGCCACCCGGTGCCCCCGCAGGTGACGGGCACCGTCAAGATCGTGCTGGCGGACCCGGCCGACCACGCCACCCTGGACGCCGGCCGGCGGCTGCCCCACCGGCCCGGGCACTACACCGTGGTCGCCCACGGCACCCTCGACGGCCTCCTCATCGGCCCGGCCGAGCTGGCCGGGCGGATCCGGCGCGATCCCCGGTTCCACCGTCAGCCGGTCACCGTCGCCGCCTGCTACGCCGGTGTCCCCGGCGGATACGCCGCCGAGCTCTCCCAGCTCCTCGACGGCGTCCCGGTCCACGCCCCGGACGGGCCGCTCTGGAGCACGGACGGGGAGGCGTTCGTCACCGGCGAGATCACGTACGCCGCCGACGGCCGCCCCCAGCTCCCGCCGGCCGGCACCTGGAAGACCTATCTCACCCGGGACACCGTCCCCGACACGCCGCGCGACACCGGCCCCTACCTCTCCGGCGCCGCGGTCGACCGGCCGGTCAGCCCGGACATGCACGCCGCTTTCCGCTGGGCCGAACCCGGCGTCGCGCTCTGGTACGAGACGCCGTACGTCCGGGAAAAAGTTGCCGCGGCCCTGGCCCGGCACGGCGCCGGTCCGGCTACCGGCGATCAGATCAAGGCCGCCTCCACGAAGGCCGGGTGGCCAGCCTCGAACCGGGTCGACGATCGGTACGCGGCCGACCTGGCGACCACCATCATCACCGGTCTCGCTCCGGGAGAGCACCGCGCGGGCGAGCCCCGGGTACGCATCGAGATGCCGGCCTACGCCCTCGGCGCTTTCGAGCGCGAGCAGGTCACGGCATTCACCCAGCGGATCGTCGAGGACATCCGGCAGGGAACCCACGTCGGGCCGATCCGGGTCCGAAGCGACAAACGGAGCCTCGCCGATGTCGTGAAGAGGGCGATCGACCGCAATCTTCGCAGCGCTGCGAACAATCCGAGCGACCCGGGGCACCACGGCATCGCCATGCTGCGGCCGGAGGTGTACACCGAGCTCTGGTCGTTCGGCGACAGCGAATCCGACGCCAGAATCGTCATGCTCAGTGCCGCGCCACGACACCCCCGCCGCCCCGGTCCGGAAGCCCTGCCGGCGGCGAGAGCCGAGCTGACCGGATTCGTCCGGGCAACGGCGCTGCTCCGGCACCAGATCGACATCTCCGATCGCGAGGCGGCCTTCATCATCGACTCGCTTCACCCGATGGTCCGGTCCTCACCCGACGCCCGGCGCGTCCAGCACCTCGCCGCGATGGGCGTCGACAATCTGGTACGCCGCCGGCCCGGACCCGCCGCTCCGGACCCCGACGCCATTCGCGCGACGCGCGCCGTCCGCTTCGACGACGACGCTCGTAAAATGATCTCGATCCGAGCCTTCGTCCACCAATTGGTCTCGGACGTGCAATACGGGCGCGACCTGAGCAACATTCTCATCGAGGCGCCGAACGACACCATCGCGAAGAGCATCTGGGCAAGCGTGGCCCAGGAGATCGAGACCGAGATCCGATATCGGTCCGTATTTGCCGGCCCCAATCTGACCAGCATCAACACGGTGACATCCGGGACACCCGACACGGTCACCCTGAGTGCCTTTTCGGTCGCGACCGTCCTGGCTTCCCCGACCGACCCGGTTCCGGCCATCTCATCCCTGGATGGCCGTCTGATCCCGATCAGTGCTGTCGACAGCCTGGCCATGTACACGCCCGGCGGACGGGAACATCGCTTCCGCGACTACGTGGCCGACCGGGAAGAGGCGACCTCGGGCCACGGGACCGTGACCGCCTATGAGCACTTCAAGTCGATCAACCCGGACCTGGGGCTGTACTGGAGACGCCGCCGGAGTAACGGCGATGACCTCGTGGAAGAGGTTCCCTGGCGCACCGATGTCCCCGTTCACATCTTCACGACCCATGGCAGCCCGACATCGATCCAGATTGCCCTGACCAATGGGGAAACCGTCTACATCGACGCTGAGAACGCCGCCCGGCTCATCAGCCATGACCCGTCGCTGGGGCTGAACCACGACTACGAGGTGGTGCTGTTGATGTGCGACGTCGGCATCGACGTCGCCCGGGGCGCCAACGTCGCCCAAGCCGTCGCCGACAAGATCGGCCGACGGGTCTGGGCCGCCGATGTCGAGGTCGGATTCGTCTACCGCGAGCGCAATGACCCGGCTCCCGCCCTTGACACCGAAAACCAGGCATGGCCGGCTTCCACCTGTCTTCTGGCGACCTTCCCCGACAAGAACAACACCGGCGGGTGGCGTTCCTTCGCACCCCGGGTGCGCCGGGTTCTGGTGCCGGCTCCCGGGCCGGCGCCACGCGCTCGGCGGCTTCCCCACGAGCCGGCCTGGATCGTCGAGAAGTACCCGGCCCTTCATCAGCACCAGGCACCGCCGGCCCCGACCAGGGCCGCGCACACCATGACGACGAGCGGAGTGAACACCTATCGCCTGATCAAGATGCCGCCGGCGCCACAGAACGAGGTTTTCGTCGCGCACGCCGAGGCGGTGTCCCGGCGAGTGAGCAGGACCGGCCATTACCTGCTCTTCGGACGCGGCACCGGTCAGGGGCTGCAGGTCGGTCCGGACATCGTCACCCCCAAGGCGCTGGCCGCTGAGATCGCCGCGGATCCGCTCTGGAACGGCCGGAGAATCGTGCTCATCGGCTCGAACCTCGGAGCGCGGGACGGATTCGCCGATCAGTTGATCAGGAGACTTCCCGCCAACAGGGGAGTCATCGCGGCCGACGGTGAGGTCTGGACCTCCCCTGATGGGCGGCTGCACCTAGCCGGCAGAGGCTCGAAGTGGTACCAGCTCACGCAGACGCGCCACGGCGTCGACGACGATCCGGTCCAGCCGCGCAACCTGCCCCTCGATGGCATCGGCTTCGACGCGACCGCCCCCGGGCTGCTGAACTGGACTCTTCCGGCACCGCCGGCGGCCGTGCTCACCCACCGACGGCCGGCGCACCACGCCGACGGCCAGGTCGCGCCGATCGTGCCGGTCTTCATGTTGCGGCCCGCCCCGCCGGGCCCGGATGCCGCGCCGCCGGTCGCGGTGCCGCCCGAGGCTCCGGAGACTGCCGGCGAACCGGTGACCGCCGAGGAGATCGGCCGGTTGCGGGACGCCGTGCCGGCCCGCCGCCGGGCCGCGCCGCCACCGCCGCCGGGTCCGAGCAGCGTGCCAACCTGGCGAACCCGGATCCAGAAACCGGAACTGCCGCCCACCGCGGACATCCCGACCCGGCGGGCCGATCTGGCCACCCCGCCGCCGATCACCGGTCCCGCTCCGGAGCCGACCGCCGTCGGCGCGAGGCTCGCCGAGCGCTACCGGACCGTCCACCTGATCGACGCGGGATCGGCCGGCCTCGGACACCAGGCCGCCGCCGTCTCCGCGCTCGACGGCCTGGCCGCCACCGGCTACCCGGGCCGGGTGGTACTCACCTACCCGGCGAACAAGACCCTCTTCTACGCCGGCAACCTGGGCCGCGCCGCCGACCTCGACGACCCGGTCGCCTCGTACGAGATGTTCCACGGCGAGTGGCACGGCCGATACGGCGCCCTGGAAGTGATCATGCGCCCGCTCGGCGGGATCGCTGCGCACCCCTCCGCCGTCTTCGCCGGCACCTCCTCGAGGCCGGACGCCCCCGGCGCCGCCCGCTGGCTCGAGGCGGAGTGGAAGCTGCACCGCTGGCCGGGCGCCCCGAGCAGCCACGTCACCGCCCGGCTCCAGGACGCGTTCCGGGATCGCCTGCGCAGGGACCAGCCCGAGGAACGCCAGATCGAGCTGGCCGACATCCCGCCGATCGACGGGACGGTCCTCACTGTCCTGCCCGCCGTCGACGCCGGCCGGGACCGCCCGGCCGACGCCATGGAGGACTACTTCACCGCCAACTGGCAGCCCCATCTCGATCGGATCAGCCCGCACGGCGACGTCATCGTGCAGGAGCCGTTCCTGTGGCACGGCGTCCCACCGCAGATCCGCTACGCCGGCGGCCGGACGGTGCCGCTCAGCGACGTCGTCCCCGACTTCCCGGTCTACCAGCGCCACACCCCGGCCGCTCCGGCCGCGACCTTACCGGCGGACATCGCCGGCCCGGACGTCGACGTGGTGCTCGTCTACTACGGCGCCGGTCTCGCGGGCGTCCCTCCGTTCCACGAGACCGCCCGGCGGATCCGGGCCGCCGCCCGGCCCGGCCACCGGACCGTGGTGCTGGTGATCGGGGACACCGAGGCGCAGGACGGCCCGGACGGATTCCGTGTCGTCCCGCTGCCGCCCCAGTCACCGGCCGGGATGGCCGCGCTGCGCGACCGCGCCCGCCTGGTCGTCACCGAGGGCGCGGGCACCTGGGCCGAGACCCTGGCCGCGGGCACGCCGACCCTGTCGGTACGCCCGGCCGGCGAGGTCCGCCCGTGGGACTCCGAGCCGGCCATGGTCCGCGACGACCCCCGCCACCAGGCCGCCCGGACCCTGTTGGCGGCCGCCTCCCGGGAGCTGGCCGGCCAGATCCAGGGCGACGCGCTGGTCCGTTTCCACGCCGACCAGGACGGCGCGGTCGCCGCGTACTTCGCCGCCTGGCGCACGGCCGTCACCGACCCGGCCAACGACCAGATGGCCGCGGCCCTGAGCACGGTCGCCGGCCTGCCGTACGCCGGCCGGGGCGATCGACCCGCCCGCCACCGGCCGGGCATCACGGTTCAGGCCGCACCCGGGCCGTTGTGGAACACCACCGCCGGCGAGGCATTCACCGGCCCGCCGATCGGCTACTCCCCCGACGGGCGCCCGTGGCCGACGGGCCGCCCGACCACCTGATCCAAGGAGCAGAGATGACCACCCAGGACGCCGACGACCGCGTGGTCGTGCTGATGCACCGCCTGCTGCTGCGGGTGGCCGGCTGGGCCCCGGACGAGGTGGTCCGCGACGCGCGCGACCGGTTGGCGCGGGGCTTGGTCCCGGAGTCCGCGCGGCTGGTGCTGGAGGCGGTGCTCGGCGCCGGCGTGCCGATCGCCGCCGACGATGCCGAGCTGCTCGCCCGGGTCCTGCCCGGAACCGTGATGCCGGCCGGGGCGGCGCCGGCCATCGGGCACGAGTGTCCGCCGTTCGAGTTCCGGCCGGCCCGGCCCGAGCCGTTCCCCGCCGGGCCGACGCCGTTGCTGCTGGACCTGACCGGTCCGGAGACACCTGGGGACGACGCGGCCGCGGTGGCCGCCCTCGACCAGGTCGCCGGGCCGGTGGCGCTGTGGCGGGCCTGGCGCTCGCCGCGGCCCGGCGACCCGGACGGCCTTCCGGTCCGGGTCTATCTGCTGGAGACCGCGGGTGATGCCGCGACGCTGCCCGACGCCACCGCCCGGCTGCAGGATGCGCTCGGCGACGCGCCGGTGGAGGCGTACGGACCGGGGGTCGAGCTGCCGCCGTACCAGCGGATGGCCCGCGGGCGCGCGGCCCTGCTCTGGGCGTCCGCCGAGGCCGGGCCGGTCACGGTGGCCCGGGTGTTCGACTCCTGGGCCCCGGTGATCGGCGGGCAGTTCCGCGCCGACCATCCGCTGCTGGCCGGGGACGAGGCCGCCGACGTGCTCGGCTATCTGGAACAGGGGCACCTCCTGCTCGCCACCACCCTGCGCGAACAGGACGTCTACGACACCGAGGCGGGCGCCGTGGTGCCGGCCGGTTTCCGGACCGACGGCCGGTTCATCTGGACCGACGCGGTCGCCTACTACCTGCGGACGTACGCGCTGAGCCCGGACCCGGAACTCCTCGCCCACATCCGCGACCGCGGCTGTGCGATGCCACCGGTGGACGCCGTCGCCGAGCACCGGGCCATGGCCGCCCTGACGAATCCGGCGGCCTGACCCGGGATCTCAGATCCGCCGCACCGACGGCACGGTCACCGTGACACCGAGGATCGGCACGTGCAGCGTGCCGTCCGGGTCGGCGGTCCACTGCCAGTGCGCCCCCGGCAGATCGCCGACCACGATCGCCACGTGATCGCCGCCCGGCCCGCAGAACGCGAACAGCCGGGCGGCATCGTCGCCCACCGGCGCCACACTCATCACGACCAGGCCGGCCAGCCCCCGCCGCCGGGCCGCGAGCAGGACCGTTCCGTCCGGAGCCGCCGGTCCGCCCGGGCGCGGCGGCAGCTCCGCCACCGACCGCGGCCGCAGCGCCTGCGACGGCATCGCCGGGCCGTCGACGACGCCGAGAACCCGCAGGTCGGGGCGGGACCGGGCCAGGCCGGCGAGCAGGTGGACCAGGGCGTCGGCGGCCACCCGGGGATCGCCGCCGATCGCGAGCACCCCGTCCAGCCAGGTCAGATCGGCGAACAGGACCCCGTCGTCATCGCCACCGACCGGGGCCGGGCACGGCACGATCGGGGTCGGACCGGCCGGCGCGAACGGCCCGTCGACCGGGCGGGTCCACACGGTCTCACCGGTGCCGCGCCACGGCGCGAGGGGCGGCCCGGCGGCGGTCACCCAGGCGGTCACCTCGCGCTTACCGATTTTGATCGCGTACGCCTCCACGCCCTGCCCGTCCAGTTCGACCACCGACCGCTGGGCCAGGTCGGCAGCCCGGCGGTCGTCGGCGAACGCGGCCGCGAGCGTCGCCCGCAGCTCGGCACGCTCGCGGATGCGACGACGCAGCCGGGACTTCTCGCCGGCGTCCCGGATCCGGGCCCGGACCCACCGCACGATCCGGCGGCGGAACACCACGAGCAGCGTGAGCGCCGCGAGCACCACCGCGCCGATCAGTGCCAGCACGACCTTCCACGTGAGGAACGGCTTCGCCGCGACGCCGATGCGGCCGAGCCGCACGTCCGGCCCGGTCGCGTCGTCCGGCAGCCGCAGGATCCACCCGGGACGCAGCGTGGCCGGGTCGGTCAGCGCGC